>JBHENQ010000128.1:0-54472 GCA_046261975.1 Gemmatimonadaceae bacterium
ACTCGACTGTGAAGAATTCGGGAGTGGTTCCATCGAGCCACGGCGCGCCTGTGAATCGATGAGTCTCGGTATCGTACTTGACTATCTCGGTCGCCATGCCGCCCTTCACGCCCTGCGTGCGGTCATTGCGCAAGCCCAAGGTGTACGTTTTTCCATCATTCATCTTCTCGACCGCCATCACGGTCATGGTATGGCCGACTCCTTCATTGGTGAGTATGGAAAGCTCGACATCGCAACCGTCCTGCATCGCGTGCAGCACTTCGGCGAGGTCGAAGCGCGTGAGGAAGTCAGTGCTGATGGGTATAGACTCGGCTTTGAAGTGTTCATCCTTAAGCTCCACCCAGCGCTGGTTCACGCCGGCTGGAGTCCAGCCGGTTGCCACTCTCAGATGTTCGATGCTGGTCTGGAAATCTGTCAGGCCCAGGTTGTGCGTCGAGTTGAGCCATTGTACGCTGTTCGACGCAGCCACGGGCACACACTCGAAATCTTTGGAGTCCTGGTTTGGCATGTCGTCCCTGACGACCCTGTCATCATCCTGCACTCCCCCAACCAGTGGGCCGCTAGGCGGACGGAAAACGATCGCGCCCCCGACTGTGCCTCTGGTAAGTCTGTAAAGCATCGGGAGCACATTTGCTATCGCGTCGCCCTGAGGCTTCTGATCCAGAGGAAAGGACGTCAGCCGAAATGCGTAGCGCACCGAATTCACCTTCGTGCCGGGCGCGACTCCCAGATCGAAATTGAACGAGACCGTCTGTCTTGTACCAACCCGTGCCGATCTGGGGACCGGCATGTTCTGGACGCGCCAGACGCCGTCGACCGTGAGGTTGAAGTAAGGCACTGCGGTTGTGCCGATGAACTGCAGCTCTGCCGCTCCCCATTGCGAGAGCGGAATTTTGCGATTGTCGAAATGGATGTCGAACTGCTTGAACTCAACGTTCGGAATCGCTGAGGGAACTGCTGACGTCTGGAACGCGCCGGGCGCTTTCGACGAAGCAGTGGGAGCATCCGGCGGATCGCTCCGGTCACAAGCCGGCCCGAGCAGGAGGACGATCAGTGGGAGAACCTTCTCGAGACCGTAACCGAGTCGACTCATACGCAGCTCCTTTGCGCGTGCGCGATCCGTCGCTGGGGTCAGCAGGCTGCGAGCACAATCATCTCAATCCAAAATGCAGATCGCCGACCTGCCTTGTGGCAGCTCGGCGATTTCTAGGCCCTCGATGGCTCTCGGATCGTCGTAGCGGCAACGATGATCCGTGGGTCTATGCCCGTGACATTCGCCGGGCTGGTCCACATCGAGCCTGCGCGCAGAACATAGGAAGCTATAGATAGCGCGTCAAGAAGCTCTCTGAGTCCCAACCTGGCACTTCCAAATAGATCGTTGCCACAGAATAACTTAGCTAGCGGATGACAAGTATACTTGACAATTTGTCATGCATGCAGTACTATTCCGCTCGGTGTGGTGGTCCGTCTTCGAAAGGGGAGTCAATATGAATTCGCAGGCGGAAGTGAAGGAGCCGTCTGGCAAGGTGATGCTCGGCCTGGCGGTGGTTTGGATGGTGACGTACTTCGGGGCGCGAGAGCTCGTGCAACAGGGCGGCCTCCAGACCTGGCAGAGAGTAGTGGTGGTCCTGATACCAGTTCTGCCCTTCGTCCTCCTGCTGCTCCAGTTGATCCGGGGAATGCGGAGTCTGGACGAGCTTCACAAGCGCGTACAGCTAGAGGCGCTCGCGATAGCGTACCCACTCGCGCTCGTTCTACTGATGACGCTTGGGCTACTGGAGGTCGCCATCGACCTGAATCCGGACGACTGGAGTTACAAGCATGTGTGGCCGTTCCTTGTGACCTTCTATTTCGGCGGGCTGGCCCTTGCGTGGAGGCGCTACAAGTGAAAAACCGGCTGCGTGTGCTACGCGCCGAAAGGGACTGGTCGCAGGCCGAGCTCGCGGATCGACTGAGTGTTTCGCGCCAGACAGTGAACGCGGTGGAGACGGAGCGATACGAGCCCAGCCTGGGCCTCGCGTTCAAGATCGCTGAGCTGTTCGGTGCCCGTATTGAGGAGATCTTCTCGCCCGACGGCGATTCGCGCTAAGTTGCCGGGGAGTAGCACATCATTGATAAGTGAGGAGGCAACATGTTATTGGGGCTTCGGACCGCCATTTATCCGGTAACCGATCTCGCAAAAGCAAAGACGTGGTACAGGCAAGTCGTCGGCTCAGATCCGTATTTTGACGAGCCATTCTATGTTGGTTTTTCGGTGTGCGGATTCGAGCTCGGTCTTCTGCCAGACGGGGGTGTGCCGGGCTCCGCCGGCGTCCGGGCCTACTGGGGTACGGCCGACATCGAGAAAGAGATGAAGCGGCTGATGTCGTTGGGGGGCATCACTCACGACGCCGTGACCGATGTGGGAGGCGGTATAAAGGTAGCGACCGTTCAGGATCCGTTTGGCAATCTATTCGGCGTCATCGAGAATCCGCACTTCAATCTCGAGGAGGTGCGGTGAGTTGCCCGATGAACAGATTGTCGCAACAGACCGCCTTTGTTGTTCGTCGAGCCGAGGGCATCATTGCGTGCCGCTCGACAGCTCCCTATTTTCGCCAGCAACCGCTCGGCCATGATGGCCGTTAGGGCCCACCATTTCTACCCCCCGACGACGAGGTTACCAGCGATGTGGATCGGAGCGCACGTTGCGACCGCTACGTTCGGCTTATTGTCTCTTGCGTTTATTGCTGACATCCCTCAAGCGCGCGCACAGACACCGGCGGCGACGGACACCGTTCCCGCCGTAACGCTCTCCACAGATCAGCAGATTGCGGCAGCAGTTCTGCCACTGCCCGCGGAGATGCGTGACAGCGCGACCGTTCTGGGATACGAGTCCAACGCCAAGCTCGTGAAGCTCCGCAGCGGCTCGGGGTCAATGATCTGCCTCGCACCACAGGTTCGGTCACCCCGGTTTCACGTGGCCTGTTATCATCGCTCGCTGGAGCCGTTCATGGCTCGCGGCCGTGCCTTACGCACGAGCGGCGTCAAAGGCGACGCTGTGGACAGCGTGCGTTTCCGCGAGGCGAAGGCTGGGCGGCTTAAGCTGCCACGTCAGGCTGCCGCGCTCTATTCCCTGACAGGCCCCTGGGACGTGTTCGATACTGCTACGGTGACGGCGCCCAAGGCGAGGCCGCTGTTTGTCGTATATATGCCGTATGCGACCGCAGGGTCCACCGGCCTCAGAACCACGCCCATAAAGGATGGACCGTGGCTCATGGGCGCCGGCACGCCGAAGGCACACATCATGGTCGTACCGGACATGCAACCGTAGCGCGCGCCAAAGGATCAGGCTCAGCGTTCGGCTCGGCACGGCGTATCGGCTATTTCTTGTCGCGCGATTCGGGAATGCCCTCGTACTCCAGCCCGCCGCTGCCCGCGCTTCCGAATTTGGGAGATGTCAAGCCGCCTGATTGAGTGAACGGCGGCTCCGTCTTCATATCATCAGTAGCTGGCTGAGCGACATCAGCCGGTTGCCGGCTTACGTACTTGGCGGGATTCGCCTCGAACTTCTCGGAACAAGCGCTGGAGCAGAAGTAGTAAGTTTGCGACTGATACACCGTCTTGCGCGCGGCGCTCCCTGTTTCGACTATCATTCCGCATACGGGATCTTTAGCTTGAGCCATACGCCACCTCGGCTTTGAACAGTTGAAGATTGGGCCTTCCTGACATTCTGTGGTGCAAGGTGTGCGCCAATCATCATGACAACCCGTCTTGGCGGTCGAATGGCACTATTCACCGTTCGAATGATTGGCAGGTTTTCCATCGCGACCGTTCTTTCCGCGTGCGTCTCACCTCCCCGCACACAGCCGCCATTGTCTGTTTCTGCAGAACCTTCCGGGATCTCAGCGAGAATGAGACGTATCGAAGTCTGCGGCAGCGGGACTTTTCTCTTCTCGCTTGACAGCACGCCGGCGGGACGCGAGACCTTCACTGTCGCGTGCAATGCCGACGGCTCGATATCCGGAACTGGTCGCACCGTACTGCAGCTCCCGGGGGGGGGCGCGAACGCGGACGTTGAGACAAAGCTTGAGCTGAGCAGCGAGTTGATTCCGCGCAGCGTGATGGTCAAGGGAACTGCCGCGGGGAGGGAGATGGACGAGAAACTCGTGGTGAACGACAGCATGGCCACGCTTACCTCTGCCGGCCGCACGCAAGAGATTCGTTTTCCCAAAGGCGCATCCTGGCTGGGCGGCAACATCTACTACTCGCTCGCGCTCATTTTGGGGCGTTATGACTCCAAGCGAGGCGGCACGCAGAAGTTTCCCGCGTTCCCCGTTGGTGAGTTGACGATCACGCACACGGGTCGCGATTCGTTGAACCGCGTCAGCTTCGACCGCTACACACTGAATGTAGCCGGGTCGAGAGTCGCCGTCTGGATTGACTCTCACGGCCGGATGGCGGTTGTTGCGGTTCCGGCTGCGCGGTTTACCGCGGCACTGGAGGAATACGCTCTCATAGCTTCGGACCTGCTCGAGAAAGCCGCGCCCTCCGTTTCCAGCGACTTTTACGCGGCCCCCCACGGTGCGCCCTACACGGCGGAAGATGTGTCCATTCCCGTCGCTGGTTACACTCTCGCAGGTACTCTGACGATTCCGAAAACCGGATCGCCGCCATTTCCTGCGGCTGTTCTGATTTCCGGCTCGGGTCTGCAGGATCGCGACTCGCGTATTTCCATCTCCGGCCTGGAGAACTACCGGCCATTCAGACAGATCGCCGATCGTCTCTCGCGTGAAGGAGTTGCCGTACTGCGTGTTGACGACCGTGGTAGCGGAAAATCCACGGGCGCGGAGACACTGGCCGGCGTTACCACTTCGGGCCTGGCCGTCGACGTGCGGGCGGAAGTTGCGTATCTGCGCACTCGCAGCGAGGTGGACGCGACGCGCATCACCCTTATTGGCCACAGCGAAGGCGCCTCCATCGCTCCCATGGTGGCCGCAAACGATCTGCGCATCGCCGGAATCATTCTGATGGCTGGTGTCGCCAAATCCGGTGGTGAGGTCAGCATCGAGCAGCAGAACGATTTGTTCCTACGCGATACGACCACGACAGACGCTGAGAAGGAATCTTTGCGAGCTCAGCAACGCGAAGCCGTGAAGACCATTCTGTCCGGAGGCGAAGTGCCGGGCGCCCCGGTGAACGCATGGACACGAGAATATTTTGCGTACGATCCTCTGGTGACAATTCGCCAGGTGCGGCGGCCGATTCTCATCCTGCAAGGTGGGCTTGATCGTCAGGTGGCGGCGGATCATGCTGCTCTCCTGGCGGAGGCCGCGCGCAAGGCCGGCAACGGAGATGTGACGGTCAAGGTCTTTCCGAAGCTCAACCACCTGTTCCTCGTTGCCACGAGTGGCGCGTTCGCGGAGTACTCATCGCTCGAATCCGCGATCGTAGGCAATGACGTACTGGACGCAATCACACACTGGATGAAGACGCACTAGCATCATGTCGCGCGCATTCGTGAACGACAATGATGACCAGTGGGGTGATCCCGCTCGACGCTTTGACCTGCCTCCTCGAGACAGTCCGGAGTACGACGCCGCCGCTGCCGAAGCACTGCTTGAGGCGGCCAGGGCCGGCGCGACCGGAAGCGCCGAGATGGCGACGGGCTACTATTGGGGCGAGCCGCGTCTACGGGATCATGTCGCACGCATTCTCACTCGAGCCGAGAAGGAAGGCGATGAGCGCCTTGCGCAGCTTGCTGCGCGATTCCTCAAATAAAAGGCTCGTCCTCGCGGTTTGCGTCCCGTCCTACATGGCGAACTCACGAGCAAATGCAACATCGAACGCGAACGTCTTGGAGCGGCTGCGCGTTTCCATTGCATCGGCAACACGCTCCAGCCGCGACGGGATGCCCAGAATCTTCTCCTGAGCTTTCCGGCCGAGGGTATTGAGACCCTCGACTGTGTCGATCAACCAGAAGCGGATCTGCTCCTCGACGATCTTCAGGTAATCGCGAGGCCCATAGATCCCGGCTCGGCGGAGCACGTCGGCCATCTCACGGAAGTGCGGCATGTTGACTCCCGGCATGTCGATCGAAGGCATCACGGCCGCCGCGGACTGGAGGGCGCGGTTCGGATCGCGCCGCAGCACGCCCTCGAAGATCGCGCGGTAGAACGCGTAGTGTCGCGCTTCCTCTTTCGCGACGTTGGATAACACGGTGCCGATGATCGGCTCGCACTCGCTCGCAAGTTTGCCGGTATTCGCATGGCTTACCTGGGTAGCGCGCTCCTGAAGGGTAGTGTAGACGAACACCCGATATGGATCCTTGTCCCACGCCGGCTCGAATCCGGCCCTCAGATACTCGAATTGCATCTTCTCGAGCGCAGGGTTGTTCAGGATCTGGCTATCCCGTGAGTAGTCGTGGAGCACCGCGCCGTGCCGGTCCTCTTCGGCTGTCCAAAGGTTGGTCCAGCGAGACCAGAAGCTGTCGCTGCCAAGGTACACCGCGAGCAAACGGTGGAAATGAGGAAGCCCCTCCTCGGTGAGCAGGTTCAGCGCAAGAGCAACTCGAGCAGGCATGCTGATTCCGCGCGCTCGCTCGCGAAGCTCCCTGATGTAACGGTCGGGATCCTCGTCGGGTGCGGGCGCCAACAACTCGCTGGGGTACCATAGCACCCTCTTCGCTTCGTGCGCTTCCATCAGCACTTTGACTTCCGACTCGAGGTCAGCCAGGACTTCGACTTTTGCGAGAGTGGTTGTTTCGGGGTTGGGCATTTCCCTGAGGCTCATGTTGATCGAATGTGACTCCAAAGTGCAAGAAATCCGCCGCAGCCGATACTAGCTGACTCGAGGGGTCTCGACTAGTGGACTGTGACAGTGAAGTGGTGCATAGATGCCGCCGAGGACGAGCCAGGTGTCATCATTTCAACATTACAATCCACTAATCCTCCCTGCAACTGCACAGCATTCTCGCGCGTACTATGTTCGAGGTAATCATGCCGGTTTTTGTCTCTCGAAATGGCGATCGGCAGGGTGAGACGCCTCATTGTGGTGCCGCACTCTCGATGGCGGCGCCTTCCGGTTCGCGCGCAATCGCAATACTCGACGATTGCGAGTTTGCTTACGAGCAAGTACTGACCGGATAGACCTGCGTAGTGGCGTTGAGCGAATACAGAAGAAGTAGAAGGCGGCGGCAGGCTGGACCGAAACACGTTACTCTTCAGCTACAACAACCGATTGCGTAAGGTGAATGAGCCTGATGGAAAAACGAGTATGAAAGTTACTGTTTGTGAATTGAATGACCGCGCGGATGCTTTCGCGCGTGATTGGGAACGATTGGTCGCGTATGTGCAAGCGCAACAGAGCGAGCTAGTGTTACTGCCGGAGATGCCTTTTTATCCCTGGTTTGGCGTATCGCCGGTTTTCGAGGCACGAATCTGGCAAGCTGCCATCGCCGCGCATGACGCTTGGCAGGAGCGTCTCGTTGAGCTGGCGCCCGCCATTGTGCTTAGCACACGTCCGGTCAATCGCGGTGGCCAACGCTTTAACGAGGGTTTTTGCTGGGCGCAGGAAGCTGGCTATCGGATCGCACACCACAAGTATTACTTGCCAGACGAAGAAGGTTTTTGGGAAGCCTCCTGGTACAGCCGGGGCGATGGCAGTTTTACTCCGCTGCAATGCGGCTCAGCGCGTGTCGGCTTTGAGATTTGCACTGAGCTATGGGCGTTCGACCGTGCCCGGCTTTATGGCAAAGAGAGCATCCACATAATTGCGACGCCACGTGCGACGGAGCGGGCGACATTTGACAACTGGGTGGTGGGCGGACGAGCGACGGCGATAACTTCCGGCGCATTCTCGTTATCGTCGAACCGCGTCAGTTCGGCAGCGAATGCGGTGCATCTAGGCGGGCAAGGCTGGGTTATCGGGCCCGATGGTGTAGTGCTAGGGCTTACCTCGCAAGAACAGCCCTTTGTCACCATCGATCTGGACCTGAGCGCGGCAGATCGAGCCAAACTCACTTACCCACGATACGCGGTGTAAGCGCACGGGCGCGCAATCAACTCGTCAGGCGTCGCACCATTGCGAACTGGCCAGCTACAGCGAGAGACCAGCGAACGCGCCGCGTCCACCCCGCTCCATCCATCCGCGGCGATTGGCTTCGGAGAGACTCGTCGTCATCCTGGCGTACCCGGTGGGGGCTCGTTCAGTGTGCGGCCGTCCTCATGACGCAGCCACCACGCCCGCCCGCGCGCGGCACCGCTGCCTAATGGGACAATAAGGCCGACGGTGCTTGCGATGCCCGCAACTCATCTGAACACGTACTCTTGTTGCGCGGCCCGAGTCGTGAGCCGCTTGCCACCCTCGCCCACCACGAACTCGAAGCCGAGGATGCCAGGGGTGATGGTGATAAACGAGATCGAGCCGTCGGGATTCTTCCGCGTCGCGACCTCGCTCCGGAACTCGCCGAAATCGAACAACGTTCGGCCGCCGTCGCGTCGCACCTCGATCACACCCAGAGCGTCGTTGTGCAAGCGGCCGGCGAGCTTCGACGACTCGGCGGCGTCGGCCGGGACGGTGAGGAGCTTCCGATTGGCAGCGAGCTGAGCGTAGTAGCTCTTCGCCTGCGACGCCACGTCGGCGTCGGCCTCGTCGCGGCCGTCGAAGAGCACCTCCAGGAGCTTGCGCTGGAAGACGTCGCGAAGCACCCAGCCCGGATCACCATTGGTGAGCACCACGGCACCAACGTCGTGCTCCGGCATCCACATCATATCGCTGTGATACCCGATCAGGTCGCCGCCGTGGTGCACCACGGGCGTCCCGTACCTGGTGTCCACCATGAGACCCATGCCGTACGTTGCCTCCTTCCCAATCGCTACCTGCCGCGCGCGGCGGGCGTGGATCGTCTCCGTGCTGAGGTACTGCGTGCCGTCGGGCAGCTTCCCGTCGGCGAGCTCCATGGCGACGTACTTGAGCATGTCACGCACGTTGCTCCATGCGGCTCCGGCGGGGCGCACGGGAATGGCGGAGTAGTTGAGGTCCATCGCGGCAACGGTGGGCTTGCCGTCGACGTCGGTCGAGTGCGCCAGCGCGTGGTTCCCCGAGAGCGCCTTGGAGTAGTCGAACGTCGTAGATGTCATACCCAGCGGCTCGAAGACGAGAGTGCGCATGGCCTCGTCGTAGGCGGCGCCCAGCTCGAGCGCGGGGAAGGCCACGTGGCCGCCGATGTAGCCGGCTGCTGCGGCCATCGGGTTCGAGTACTGGAACATCTCCCCGAACTTGCTGGAGGGCTGCATCGTGCCAAGGCTCCTGAGCGCGGATTCCGCGGTGGCGTTCTTGAACTCGAAAAGCCACTCGAAGTCCTGCCGCGGAAGCCCTGTGCACGCGCAGATGAGGTGCTTCACGAGTACCTGCCGGGTGGTGGCCGCGTCGCCGAGCTTGAACGAGGGGAGGAGCGAGGTGACGGGCGTCTCCCAGCCGAATCGCTTCGCGTCGACAAGCTTGCCGAGCATCAGCGTGGTGAGCGCCTTGGTATTCGACGCTACCATGAACAACGTGTTCGCGTCGGGCTTCTCTGGCTTGCCGAGCTCGCGCACGCCGAAGCCCTCGGCAAAGATCACCTTACCCTGCTGGATGATGCCCACCGCCACACCCGGGACGCCGAGCTCATTGATGGATTTCTCGGTGAACGTGGAGAGCGTTGCGAGTCGCGTGGCATCGAGGGTGGCGGCCTTCTTCCCGGCGAACGATTCCCGGGTGACCCCCCTGGGCAGAAGCCGGTCGAAGATGAGCTGCACGGCAGCGCTGCGCTTCTCGCCTGTGGCGTCGCTCATATCGTAGACGACGACGGTCCACACGTCGCCGGCGCGCTGCGCGAGCACGCCGACGCCGCGCTTCTCGTTAGGCGACGTTTGGTACGAGTAGTTCCGCCGGTCGGACCAGCCCTCCTTGTCGGGCTCGGGGGTGACGACCTTGAGTGGCCACTTGTGGTCGGGCATGTATGCCGCCCAGGCGAGCGCGACGGCGGAGTCGGCGGTGGGTGCGCGCACGTCGACGAGCGCAATGCGCGAATCGCCTTCGGGTGACTCGAGAATGGTGGCAGGGCCGCGCACCGAGAGGGTCCAGTCGGCGGGCGCGAGGAAGGTGGCCCCCTCGACGGTTTGCTTCGGAGTGTCAGCGGTAAGGCGCTCCGGTGCCGAGCCGGCGGCAGCGGCGGTACCGGGACTGACGGCGCGGCTGCAGGACGTCAGGGCGAGCATGCACGCGGCCGCGAGGACGGCACCGCGCAGGCGAGTTCTGAATGGCATGGTGCCTCCTAGCCGCGCGCGGGGTGCGCGGCGGTTAGCGGAATAGGAGAGGGTTCCATCCAAGCTGAGGGATGACGCGGGAATTGGCAAATCACGCCGACGTTGAAGGCCCATTAGCCTGCGCCGAAGGCTCAACCCCACTGGTCACCAGGCCGAGCACGACGACTTTGTCGTCACCAGTCTTTGCCACCGGTGAGAAGTCACCGCTCGCTCGTCGCCGTACTCCAGCAGGATCACCCGTGCGTGCGCACGCGGTAGCACCTCTTCGGCGATCGCGGCATAGCTCCCCTTGGCCATGAATCGGTTCGCGTAGTTCCCCCGACACACGTGAAGGCCGAACGTGACGCCGGCCTGCACCACCGACGGTTCTGCCATGAGCGCGTTCATCATCTCCACACCGTCGCGCACTGCGGTCCGGGTCGAACCCTTTGCGCCTGAACCATTCCTGTTGATGCGGGTCCAGGAGCATTCCGAACTCGGGGGCGCGAACTGAATGTAGGTGCAGCCGAGTCGCACTAGCTCGGCGATCTCGTCGCGGAGAATGTCGCAGACGTCGGCCATGCACGCGCTCGTGGAGGATTAAGCCGCCTCGCTTACGCCAGGCACCCAGTAATAAGCGTACAGGTTGGACTGGGAAGCGTTATCTTGGTCGGCTTCGTCGTGCGCGCGCGCAGGTAGGTGAACTCTTCGGCCGAGAGCTGGCGCCGGCGGCGCATCTTGCTGACGAGGCCGACGGTTACCGGGCTGGTCTCGCGTTTCCCTTCCATCCGTAAAACAACGCGTACGGCACGCTGTTCGTCGCGCGCGTGCAGCAATGTTGGCGCAGCATGCTGCCGATGACTTCGGCACGGTGGATCATTCGCGAAACTCCTTCGTGACTTTTCTCCAGAGCCTGGCTTCGAAATGTACGTTTTGGGTCGTTCCAAGGTCAGCGCCAGAAACTACAGTTGTCTTCATGCCATTGGTCGTCGGCCTTGGTATAGCACGCGGCCTCGGCGAGCATCTGCCACTTGAACGGAACAGTGAAGCGGCGGCGGCTGGGCGTCGGTGACACCCGAAGAGCCTGAACATAGATACCTCGTCCTTGAGGCCTGCTGCGGCGCGCGTGATCTTGGGTTGGATGAAAGCCACGACGTTCGCGAAACTCTTCGACCATTCGATCGTTCGCCCCGACGCCACCGCTGACGACGTACGCAAGTTCGCGTCGACGGCGATCGCGGCCAAGACGGCCACGCTCACGGTGCAACCGTATTACATCCCGATGGCCGCCGAGCTCTTGCAAGGGTCCGGTGTTCTCCTCGGCACCACGGTGGGATTCCCGCATGGCAACGAGACGCCCGCGATGAAGGCGTATCAGGCGCGAGCAGTCCTCGATCTCGGCGCGCAAGAGATTGACATGGTGATGAACATCCCGGCGCTCAAGAACTGTGAGGAAAGAGTGTTCCGGGAAGACGTCGAAGGCGTCGTGCGCGCCGCGGATGGCAGAGTAGTCAAGGTGATCACCGAGAACTGCTATCTCACGAACGTGGAGAAGGTCCGCGCTTGCCGATGGATCGCCGACTCGGGCGCGCATTTCGTGAAAACCTCGACGGCGTACGCGGCGGGTGGCGCTACGCTGGACGACGTGCGCCTTATGTACGGCGCCCTGAAAGGGATGTGCCAGGTGAAAGCCGCGGGAGGCGTTCGTACGCTCGACGAGATCCTTGAGTATTTACAGGCGGGGGCGCGGCGCTTTGGTTCCACACGATCCGATCAATTCCTCCGCGCGTTCCACGATCTGCCAGACGCGGCTAAGGAACCCTATGCGGAGTTCATCTCGGACCTGACGACATAACGATTCGATCCCGCGCGTCCAAGCGCTCTTGAGCGCGCTCGCGCTCTTCCGGCTCCCTGTTCTCATGGTGAAGGCGGACGGGTGCTTCCCTCCGCCCTGGGCAAAGGTAACGTTCGTGACCCCGGACCCGTCGAGCTTGCTGCTTGGTTCGGCCGTTTGCTCCGAACCGGCGGCGGGGGCTCCTTCATTACTGGCGCCGGTGACTGCTGCAAGAGTCTTAGCGCTTCAGCCACCGAGCGCTCCAACTGCGGATCGCGCTCCTCGGCAGCATCCTGCGGCGTGATTTCGACTTCCACGTCGGGTGCGACGCCCTCGTTCTCCACCGCCCAATTGCCTTGAAGGTCCACGAAGCCGCCGCGCGGGTTGGTGATCGCGCCGCCATCGATGAGCAGCTGCGTATCCCAGATGCCCACCAGCCCACCCCACGTTTTCATCCCGACCACTGGTCCCACCTTGGCGAGCTTGAACATGAACGGCAGGAGGTCGCCACCGCTGCCGGCATACTCGTTCACGATCATCACCTTTGGCCCCCAAATCCCAGCCTGCGGGGTGGTGAACAGCTTGCGGTCACCCACAGGATTGTTGAAGTAGCCGTGCTGCTTGCGGGTCATGACATCCACTATGTAGTCGGCGGCAAAGCCTCCGCCGTTGAACCGCTCATCAACCACGGCACCCAACTTGTCCTGCTGCGCGAAGTAATAGCGGTTGAAATACGTGTAGCCCGGACCAGCAGTGTTGGGGAGCCAGACATACGCGAGGCGTCCTTGCGACATCCGGTCAACGGTTCTTCGATTGTTCTCGACCCACGCGCGCGAGCGCAGCGCGACGTCGCTCGCGATAGGAACGACGGTGACCTCGCGGGCCCCTTCATTTGAAGGAGTCGCGCTCAGGCGCATTACCGTCTGCCGGCCGGTGGTGCCCTCGAACAAACGGTAAGGGTTCATCGGCGCGCGCAGTTCGGCGCCGTTCACCGACAGGATGTAGTCGCCCTCACGCACGTTGATGCCAGGCGCTCTGAGCGGCGCGCGCAGCTCGGGATTCCAGCTTTCGCCGGTGTAGATCTTCTTGATGCGATAGCGTCCGTTCGATTCCTCGAAGTCCGCGCCGAGCAGCCCGATCGGGATCGTGTCTGGCACCGGGCGGTCGCCATCGCCGACGAAGGAGTGACCCACACTTGTCTCCCCACCCAGGATGTCCAGCAGATGCGTGAGATCGGAGCGGTGCGCGACGTGCTCTACCCAGGGCGCGTACATGTTGTAAACGCTGTTCCAGTCTGCGCCGTGCATGTTGTCCACGTAGAAGAAATCGCGCTGGAGGCGCCATGCTTCGCGGAAGATCTGCCGCCACTCTTCGCGCGGATCGAGCAGCGCACGAAGGTTCGTGTTGAGGCGCCCGGTCCCGGTAGTGCTCCCGGCCGCCGGGGTGCTGCCGGCTGGGACTGGCTTGTCCGCGTCCGCAACGGACCAGCTTCCGGTCGCCTGGTCGCCCGTCCTGTACAGCAGTTTCTTGCCGTTGGCGCTCACGTCGTACGCAGTCACGCCACTCACGATCGGCTGCGTCTTTCGCGTCTTGACGTCGTAGCGATGCAAGGTGGCGCCCGGCTGGTTAGGCACTGACTCCGTGTAGTACACGACACCAGCGGTACCCGCCGTGAGCGAAAAATAGTCCCTGGCGGGGACATCAATGGAGAGGATCCGCTCGCCGATGTTGTCGAAGTCAATTCGAACCCGCGGCACCACGCCAGGACGCGCGCTATCGGCTTCGCTGACGACGAGCGCGCCGGTGCCTGTCGTGCGTGTTGGACGGTTTGTGGTGTCAGCTGGCGACGGCACCTGTTGCGCGGCCTTCTCCTCATCGCTCTCGGGGAGCAGCGGCGAAGGATCATTGTTGCGTAGAACGGCGAAGTAGATGGCTCGCGTCACGGGACGATCGAAACTCGTCATTTCGAGCCAGCCGGTGTTGAGGCCAAAGTTCGTGCTGCCGAGCATGTACAGGTACTTGCCGCTCGGGTCCCACGTTGGAGCGATCACGTCGCTCAGCCCGTCGGTGATCTGCCGGTTGGCACCGTCGGCGATCGAGTGCACCAGGACGGCGTGCAGTTGATTGGGAAGACGCTTGACGTAGGCGAGCCAACGCGAGTCCGGCGAGAACACTGGGCTCACCGTGCGGGATGGCACCATCCACTGGTCAGTATCCACATTCTTGACGCTGCCGTTCTCGACGTTGAGAAGCCAGATATTCAAGCCTTCGTCGGTGAATGCGATGTACTTCGAATCAGGACTCCACCGCATTTCGAAATAGTAAGTAGGATTCTGAAGCTTGATCTGCCTGGACGGCGTGATTCCCTGCTGTGAGCCAACCATGAGCGAGTACTCGCCACCGGAGTCGCTGAACCAGGCGATCTTCTGCCCGTCGGGGCTCCACGCGGGATAGCGGTCAGCGACGCCGGACGTGCGGGTGAGATTGCGCCAATCGCCCTTTTCCACAGGCACGGTATAGATGTCGCCGCGCGCCTCGAACAGGGCGCGCGATCCATTCGGTGACAGCGAGCCCCGGACGATATTGCGCGAGACGTCCTTCCATTGCGTCCGTGCCCACGGCAGGTCGCCGCGTACGTTGACGACGATCTGTGACGAGCGTCCAGTGGCGGGATCAAGCGTGTGGATGTATCCGCCCTGCTCGAACGCCAGTAATCCGCCGCCGGCGGAAAGATGCTTTGCGTCGAACTCGACGAACTTGGTGATCTGCGCTACCGCTTGAGTCCCGGGGTCGTATGACCACACGTTCGCCGCGTCGTCGCGATCGGAGAGGAAATAGACTTTGTCGCCGAGGAAGACTGGGTCGGTATCGCTGCTTCCCTGCCATGGCACTTTGCTCATGGATAGGTCGCCGAGGTTCACGAGTCGAATGGGTTGCGCCTGCCCGCCGCGGTAGCCGCGCCACTCGACGTCCCAGTACGTTGACTGATACACTACGCGCCGTCCGTCGGGTGAGTGCGCGCCGCGGTTCGCGTAGGGCATTGGGAGCGCGGTGGGGAGCCCTCCGTCCAGTCGGACCACCCACAACCGGCTGGTCGAGACGGGCGGGGTGTCGCGACCGGAGGTGAACACCACGTCCTTGCCGTCGGGCGTCCACCCGCGCACCAGGTCCTCCTGCGGATGCCACGTGAGACGTTGCGGGTCGCCGCCCTCGGCGGACACGACGTAAACGTCCTCGTTGCCTGCGTATTCGGCGCTGAACGCCACTCGTCTGCCGTCCGGCGAGAATCGCGGGAACTGCTCGATCCCCACCGATGTCGTCAGCCTGATCGCGTCACCACCCTCGCGTGGCGCAATCCAGATGTCTCCCGCGTACGCGAACGCCACCTGCGTGGTGCTCGCCGTAGGGTGTCGGAGCAACCGCGTGCCTTTGCCGTCGCGCGGCTCGGCGGCGCGTGCCGCGCCTGACGCTGTCTGCGCCCTTGATGCGTAAGGAAGTGCGGCGAACGCGAACACGGCGACGGCTAGATAGAGGCGCGACATGACGAGACCCGAATCTGAGGGACAGCGATCTTAAGCCGCAGACGGTGCGTTGTCACCGGCACGGGCTGTGGGAACAAGAGCTGACGTTGTCGGCCCTGTGAATGCCACTTGTTACGGCTGTGCGGGGCGCCACGTTCTCAGACTGTCCAGATTGACGAGAGCACGCGACGGAAGTTCCCGCCGAGGATTCCCTCGATCTGCGCGTCTGTGTATTTTCGCCGAATCAATGCCTCGGTCAGATCGAACATGCGCTTTGGGTGGTCGAGCCCCTCGATGTCGATCTTCTCGCGAAAGCCATAACTCCCCTTGTAGCCCGCGCGGAGCTGTTTGTTGATCTCGGGTGGCATGTCGTCGTAGCCATCAAGATCTATATCGCTGCCGACGCCGAGGTGGTCCGGTCCGATCAGTTTGGCGACGTGATCGAAGTGGTCCAGAACGTGTTCGACGGTTGTCGGCTCCCTGTCGCGAACGAACATACGAACCGCGGTGATGCCCATGACGCCACCGGACTTTCCCATGGCGCGGATCGCCTCGTCCGTCTTCACGCGCGGGTGGCCAGGCACGAGCGCGCGGCAGTTCGAATGCGTGATAAGAACGGGTCGTGTCGAGATCTCGAACGCGTCGAGTGTCGTGCGGTCGCCGCAGTGGGAGACGTCGACCGCCATCCCCACCTTGTTCATGCGTTCCACGATGGAGACGCCGAAGTCGCTCAGTCCTTCGTCTCGCCGCTCAGTGGAGCCGTTGCCGATGAGGTTGCGGCTGTTGTAGGTGAGCTGAGCGACGCGCTGGCCGAGACCGTGGAACGTATCCACGTCGTCGGGGCGCCGAAAGTGCTGCGCGTTCTGAAGGCCGAGCAGGACGCCAAGCTTGCGGGAGCCCTTCACGCGTCCAAAATCCGCAGGACTGTCGATGCGCATCATACGCTCATCATTGCCTGCAATGAATGAATTCCACCCCGCGAAGAACCGGAGAGCTTCCTCGTACGCGTTGGTGCCACCGAGCCCGATAGCGGGATGAATGATGTTGATTCCTGAATCCACGTACCGCTGGAAGTGCTCGGAGGTCAAGCTCTCTGGATTTGCGATGAGCTTGTCCATCAGCGGGAAATCGAGCGTGAACGGGCTCAACATGTCGATCACCACCGAGCGCTTAACGAGCGCGATGGCGCGTGCCGAGTATTCCAGAGCAGAGTGTGCGAACAGGCGGAAGTGACCGAGATTTAGCATCGGCGCCGCGATAACCGACGCGCACGCACTGGCGACTCCTTTGATGACCGAGCGGCGAGAGACGATAGGTTCTTTCATCGCTATCCTCTTTTTATCACCAAAATGTATCGAGACTTGTATACAGAGTGCACGTGGCCGTACGTTACGTTGCGCTCCGTGCTTGGCAAGCGTTTCGTGCTTCGGCCCCTGCTGTCATGACTTTTCCGGAGACTCTCCAATGAAGCGGCACTTTCCATTGCTGTTCGGGATCGTTGCCATGGTCGTTCACGACGCGCCGGTTTCGGCGCAGTCGACTCGGCCAGCCCACGGCAGTCTGGAGCGGATCGCGCGCGTCGAGGCAGGGCTGCGATTCCCTCGGACGATCAAGGGCAGGAAAGCCGTGAAGATGCGGCTCGACGATCGAATGCGCCACCTCAAGGTGCCGGGTGTAAGCATCGCCGTCGTCGATAGCTTTCGCATCGCGTGGGCACGCGGGTACGGGGTGCGAGAGATGGGAGGAGCCGGCCCAGTAACGACCGAAACTCTTTTCCAGGCCGCGTCAGTGAGCAAGCCGGTCGCCGCGCTCGCTGCGCTCCGCTTGGTGCAGAAGGGGAAGCTCGACCTCGACGAGGACGTCAACCTCAAGCTGACGTCCTGGAAAGTTCCTGTGAATGCGTTCACGGTTGCCCAGCCAGTCACGCTCCGCCGACTGCTCAGCCACGGTGCCGGGCTCACGGTGCACGGCTTCATGGGCTACGCCTCGAAGATGCCCGTACCCACTGTGCTGCAGGTACTCGCCGGACAATCGCCCGCGAACTCGGCAGCGATCCGCGTCGACACGGTGCCTGGCAGTAAGTGGCGGTATTCGGGAGGAGGATACACCGTGATGCAGCAGCTCCTTGTAGACGTTACAAGGCGATCGTTCCCCGATGTGATGCGCACGGAGGTGTTGGAGCCGCTCGGCATGACGCGCAGTACTTACGAGCAGCCGCTTCCCCAAGCTCTCATCGGCACCGCAGCGTCGGGTCATCGCTCCGACGGTACTGTTGTCCAGGGCAAGTGGCACACGTACCCGGAAATGGCGGCGGCTGGTCTCTGGACCACGCCATCCGACCTCGCTCGGTATGCGATCGAGGTCCAACTCTCCGCCGCGGGCCGGTCGAACAGGGTCGTCTCGCGGCCCACCACAATTCAGATGCTCACAGCACAGACGGGCACCTGGGGGTTGGGGCCTGGCCTGACGGGCGAAGGCAGCAACGCGAGCTTCAGCCACGGCGGAGCGAACGAGGGATTCCGGGTCTTTTTTACGGCGTTCAACGAGAGAGGGCAGGGCGCGGTCGTCATGACCAACTCGGACGCGGGCAGCCCCCTGTTGTCTGAAATCGTACGCGCCATCGCGGAGGAATACGACTGGCCGACTCCGCGCACTGTCGAAAAGACCGTCGCGGACGTGAGTCCCGAGAAGTTGACACCGCTTGCGGGCCGGTACGTACTCGAGGAGGCGCCGAATATCTTCATCGCTATCACTGTGGAAGGTGAGCGCGTTTTCGCCGACGTGATAGGGCAGGTCAAGACCGAGATTTATCCCGAGTCGGAAACCACGTACTTCTCGGTCGATCAGGATTTCGACTTCGTCTTCTCGCTGGGAGACGGTGGAAAGATCACCGGCTTCGTCGTGAGCACCGAATCGGGCGCCTACAAGGCGAAGCGCGTAGAGTGAGTGGCTGCTGCCTACCGCACTCGTGGCCCGTCAAAGGTGACGCCGCCCTGCAATAGCGTGAGCTTGGGCGCGGGCGTGCCGGCGCCGAACGTGAGACGGAACGACGGATCGAAGACGGCACCGAAGGAACCGTTTCCTTGATAGCGCAGTGGAAACTCAGGCTGTCCCGTTGCCTGCATCATCAGCTTCCCGTCCTGCTCGAAGACACGAAGCTCGAGCGGGCCGTTCGGCAGCACCAAGCGATACGTGCCCGAGAACCGTGCCCGTTCTTCGGCGGTGGTCGCGAGATCACGAAGCTTGGGAGGTGCTGGAACGAGTCGCACGCCGAGTGCGGCGCGCGCGATGTTGTCGGCCACGCGATCGACCCACGGCCCGTTGGTGTTGGCGAGCACGGCGATCGAGATCGACTCGGCTGGATAATACTGCAGCATCGAGTTGAATCCGTTGATGCCTCCGCCATGCTGCACGCGCGTGCGTCTCTCGAGCGTATCCTTTGCCAACCCGTATCCATATGCCGATGCGATCGCGACTCCATTGGGGGTCGTCATCGCGGTGTAGGATGCCGGTTTCACCACGCGGCCCGCGGCGAGAGCGCGCTGCCAAGCGATGAGATCGCCGACCGTAGAGCAGAGTGCGCCGGCGGAGAATGGCTGGGCCATGCTCAACGGGTCGGCGTTAGTCAGCTTCTGGTCCGGCCCTACCTGGTAGCCCTGTGCCCGTTTCTTGATGATCGGCCGCGTGTCGCAATACGTCGTCGCGCGAAGGCCAAGAGGGGTGGCGAGTCGCTCGCGCACAACCCCGGCGTAAGGATGCCCCGATAGGCGCTCGATCAACATGCCGAGCAGGTAGTAGCCGGTGTTGTTATATCGCCACTTGCTGCCGGCGGGGAAGTCCATTGAGTCATTGGCTACGATGCCGATGAGCGAGTCGTGCGGCAGGTCCAGTCGCATGCGCGTAGTCCAGCGCAGCCCCACGCTCGTGTAGCTCGGGATTCCCGACGTGTGATTGAGCAGTTGCCGAATGGGAACTCCCCGCCAGCGGGAAGGAATGTTGGGCAGGTGTTTCCCGACCGAGTCTTCCAGGGAGAGCCGTCCCTGCTCGACGAGCTGGAGCACAGCCGCGGCGGTGAACTGCTTGGTGATGGAGCCGATTCGATACACCGTTTTTTCCGTTGCCGGCACGTCGTTCTCGACATCGGCGAAACCATATCCCTTCATGACCACGGTATCGGTCCCGCACAGGACCGCGACCGACATGCCCGCCACCGGCCCTTCAGTCAGCGCCTCCGCGACGAGCGAATCCACGGTGCGCTGGAGGGCGCCGCAGTGCGAGCGCTGTGCGGTGGCGACACGCGCGGTGAGGCAGAGCGCGACCACGAGGATGGAGACAAGACGGCGATGACTTGTGGGCATGAGGGACTCGGGAAAGAGCGGTATGGCCAGAGGTTCGGTCGCGAGGTGAACGGCTGTATACCCGTTGTTGGCCTTTCCTGTGCGACCTATTATGGACGCGCACCGAATTGTATGCAAGTGTGTACGCCGAATACGAAACCCTAGCTCATTTCCTTCCGTACGCCTCGAAAGGTGACGCCATCCCAGGAGGGTTCCATGTCCCGTTGGATGCACGAGCTCCGGCAGGTCACGCGCAAGCTCGCGCGCGCACCGGGGTTTACAACCGTCTCAATCCTCACGCTCGCGCTAGGCATAGGCGCCACCACGGCGATCTTTAGTGTCGTCAACGGCGTCCTCCTGCGTCCACTCCCGTACCCAGACCCGGAACGTCTCGTCGGCCTCTGGCACACGGCACCCGGGATCGGCATTCGGCAGGTCGAGCAGTCGGAGGGAACGTACTTCCTGTACAGAGGTGAGAACCGTGCGTTCGAGGGCATCGGCGCGTACGACGAAGACGCCGTGAACCTGACCGGAGGCGACGAGCCGGAGCGCGTGGCGTCTGTCTCCATCACGGCAGGACTCCTCCCGATACTCGGCATCCCCCCGTTGCGCGGCAGGTGGATCACCGAGGCAGAAGACCAACCTGGCGTACCGCCGGTCGCGCTTATTGGCGAGTCGCTCTGGCGCCGTAAGTTCGACGCCGATCCGGGGATCGTGGGGCGCACAATCCAGGTGAACGGCGTGTCGCGAGAGATCGTGGGGGTGATGCCCGCGACGTTCGGATTCCCTCAGACCGAAACGCAGCTCTGGACTCCGATCGCATTCGACCAGTCGCGCGTCAACGCGTACGATTTCAGCTACAGCGGCATTGCCCGGCTCCGTCGCGGTGTCACGCTCGAGAGTGCGCGGCGCGACCTCCAGCGCCTGGTTCCGCTCATCCCCGAGCGCTACCCGGTGTCCTTCGTTACGAAGGAGATGTTCACGGAGCTCCGACTCACCCCGCAGGTGCACCCTCTACGCGACGACGTGGTGGGGGACGTAGGGCGCGTGCTATGGGTAATCCTTGGCACGGCCGGGTGCGTGCTCCTCATCGCCTGTGCCAACGTGGCGAACCTCTTCCTGGTGCGGGCGGAAGGACGGCAGAAGGAGGTCGCGGTGCGCACAGCGCTCGGCGCCGGAGGGGCCGATTTGCTGCGATTGGCACTCACCGAGAGCCTCTTCCTGGCTGCGTTGGGCGGCGCCGTCGGGATCGGGCTCGCAATTGGCGGGATCCACGCCCTCGTCCGCCTCGCGCCTACGTCGGTCCCGCGTCTCGCAGAGATCTCGGTTGACGCGCGCGTGCTCGGCGTCGCTGCACTCGTGACAGTGCTTGCAGGGCTCTTTTTCAGCGTGCTTCCTCTCGTACGCTATCGCGCGATGAGTCTCGCCTCGATGCTCAGGGAGGGTGGGCGAGGCTCGAGCGCGGGGCGCGCGCGGCATCGCGCGCGTAACTCGCTCGTGGTCGCTCAGGTGGCATTGGCGCTAGTGCTCCTTGCTGGCTCGGGGCTCATGGCGCGGAGCTTCTGGCGTCTACGGTCAGTGGATCCAGGATTCCACGTCACGAACGTGCTTACCCTGCGTCTAGCGCTCCCGGGCGCCACCTACCCAGGCCACGGAGACCGGGCCCGATTTTACTCGCGTCTCGTGGACAGATTGCGGGAGCTTTCCGGTGTAGTCGCCGCAGGCGCAGTCGGGAAGCTGCCACTTCGTCCCGAGGGCGAAAGCAACAGCGGAACGTGGATCGAGGATGGGGCCGGTGGGCCCGACGCGGTCCCGCCCATGCACCCGAACACACCCGCGACCGATGGGTACTTCAAGGCGATGGGCATTGCGCTTCTCGAGGGCCGCGACTTCGCTCCCGCGGAGCGCGAGCGCGCCTCCGGCGCTGTGATTGTGAGCGAGGCGTTTGCCCGTCACTACTGGAAGGAGGAGAGCGCGATCGGGAAGCGTGTCCGCCCGGTCCCGACGGCGCCTTGGTACGCGATCGTCGGAGTGGTGGGCAGCGTGCGCGGCGAGGCACTCGAAAAGCCGCCCGAGGAGATGATTTACTACCCGATGGTGCCGATCGCCGGTGACACGGGCAGTGGTGTTCCCTACAGCATGAGCTTCGTCGTGCGAACGACGGGAGACCCGCGCGCCGCGATGGCCGCCGTGAGGCGCGAGGTGCGCGCGCTCGACACCGGGCTCCCTATCTTCAATCTCCACCCGATGGAAGAGGTGATCCGTGGCTCTATGGCGCGGACGTCCTTCACGCTCCTTCTCCTCGGCATCGCCTCGGCGGTCGCGCTTGTTCTCGGCGCGGTCGGGATCTACGGCGTGATCTCGTACACCGTAAGCCTCCGCACGCGCGAGATCGGAGTCCGCATCGCACTCGGTGCAAGTTCGAGCGACGTCGGCTGGTTGGTAACGCGGCAGGGGATCGCGCTAGCTCTCATCGGAGTAGCGCTCGGACTCGGCGGTGCGTTCGGGCTCACGCGCCTACTGCGTACGCTCCTCTTCGAGGTGAGCCCAATCGACCCGCTGGCCCTGGGCGCGGCGTCGGTCGCACTTATCACCGTTGCTGCCGTCGCGAGTGCACTCCCGGCGCTTCGAGCGGCGAAGGTCGACCCGGTTGAGGCGCTGAGATCGGAGGGGTAACTGCTTGCCGAAGTCTATCCCTTCTTCACAAACTTCATCGTCGGCTGCGGCGCAGGCTGTTCGAGGGTCATGGTCGCGGCTGAATCAAACTGCACGAAAAATCCTGGCGGCAGGCCTGGGGGCCCAGTAAGCCGGAATCGCGTCGGCGTCACCGGTTCGAGCGTATACAGCGGCTGCCCCGGTACTGTCAACTTCAGGGTGCCGGCAATGAGCTCGACGCTCACCGTGATTGGCGGCGCTTTCGATTCCCAATCTCCCACGAATTTCTTCAGATCCGCTTCAGCCAGCTGCGCCACTTTCGAGGTGTCAGCGGGCTCCGCGATTCTCTTGTAGTCCGGAGTCTCTTCGGCAACAGCGCCAGGTCCGCCTTCGGGCCGGAAGCCAACTACGTTTCCCCCGGCGTTGAGGCTGAACGTGACCATGGTCTTGCCGAGGCTTCGGTCGCGCCACTTCGCCCGGAATGTGTCGTAGTGCCAGTGCTCCAAATCCGCCGTGAATGCAGGACCACTGGACATCACCAGATTTCCCTTCTCAAGCTTCAGCTTCATTTCGCCGTATAGGCTGTCCAGATACGTGCCCGCATACTTGTCGAGTGCGAGCGAGGGCTTCGTCCCCTTCACGCGCGAGTCTTCCTGTTTTTTCTCCGTCGCTTTTGCCTGCGCCTGCAATGGCTTCACTATTTTCATGACCTCGGCGCTCCAGTCACGAGGCGGTGCCTTCAGGTGCATGTCGAATACTTTGCGCATTATCACCCCAGGTAGCGGACTACCGCCCGCGTTTGACAGGATAACAACGCCTACATCCTCTTCCGGCAGCATTCCAACAAGCGCGCTCATGCCATCGATATTCCCGCCGTGATGCACGACCTCGCGCCCACGATAGTCCTCGAGGAACCAACCAAGCCCGTAAGTCTGGAAGTGCGTGAACGGATTCACAGCACGCGAGGGCCCCTCATTGCGGATAATTGTGTGAGGCGCATGCGTCTCGAGAAAAGACGATGTGCTGAGGACCGTCTTGCCGGCTACCTTCCCGCTGTCGAGCTGGAAGCGGATCCACTTCGCCATGTCAATCACGTTCGAGTTGATCGACCCTGCGGGCCCGATGTTGTCGATGTTCCGGTAAGAAACTACACGCAGCGTGTCATCAATCTTGTTCTGCGGCGACGCGACATCAGTCATCCCTGTTAGCGCAGTAACGCTCGTGTTGCTGGACGTCATGCCAAGTGGGGTGAAGATCCGCTCGCGCACAAAATCGTCCCAGGATTTTCCGGACACCTGCGCAACTACCTGACCAGCCGCGAGGTACATGATGTTCTGGTAGCCGAAATTGGAGCGTAGACCCCATGTCGGCCGGAGATAGCGCACACGACGGAGAATCTCATTCCGGTCATAAGCCGACCCATACCAAACAAGATCGCCTCGGGCCAAGCCGCTTCGGTGTGAGAGCAGATCACGCACGCGCAGGTCACGGGTCACGGCCGCGTCGTGGAGCTGGAATCCGGTTAGGTGCTGCGTCACCGGGTCATTCCAGTTTATCTTCCCCTCATCCACGAGCATGGCGACGGCCACTCCGGTGAACGCCTTCGACGATGATCCGATCGCGAACATAGTGCGCTCGGTGACGGGATCAGTCTTGCCGAGTGTTCGGACGCCGTAACCTTTGGCGTAGATCATTGAATCGCCTCTTACGATCGCGATCGCGACGCCAGGGACCTCCCAGTCTTTCATTGACTTTGTGATGTACGCGTCCAGCCCATCGAACGGCGACGCCTGCGCGACCGCTGCAGAAGGGGCAAGCACGAGAGCGATCGACCAAAGAGCGTTTTTCATGGAAAGCCTCATCGTTTATAATTCCCTCAGTAGTTGACGCTGAAGCCGATCAGCTTGAACGCAAGCGCAATCCACACGAGCGCAAGGCACGCGACCAAGAGAACCGCGCTCCACAGCTTCGCGTACCATCTGCGGGTACCAGTCCAGACAACCCAGGCGTGCCACAGAGCGATGAGGAGGGCGCCAATGAACACGACCAGGCTTGCGATCTGGAGGATCCAGAACCACCAGTCGATCTTCGGGGACAGCAGTCCAAGGTTCAATGAGAAAGCCATGACTGTGCCGGCCCACCCCGCAAGGGTGACGACGGACGCCACGGCCGCGATTCGCACCAGGCGATGCGCGCGCGCGTCCCGCCCGGTGAGTGCGAAGGTCGCGCCATAACGGCGGCGCACGATCGCGGCGACCGGCCAGAACACGGCAGTCAGAAGCAGCGCTACGAGCGCCGCCACGAACAGTGGCACCAGCCAGACCGATGACTTCCACCACGGCGTTGGTTCGAAGACCATGAAGGGTGAGACCTCGTCGAAGCTGAAGCGAGCCACACTGCCATTCTCGACCTTGGCCGCCACCCTCTGCTCGCCGCCCACTTCGCGCCAAACGAACGGGCTGATTTCGCGCCACTTCTTCGGCTGACCGTTGAGGCCCGTAATCAGCGAGACGGTGATTGTGCCGTCGTCGTTCGCAAGCACCTTCGCTTGCCCCAGGAGGCCCAGCAGACTAAGAAGTTGGACTCAGACCTGCGCGAGACGTCATAGACGCCGGCCATCAGTCGCGCATGATCGGAGGCGGTCTTGGCGTCGACCTTTCCATCCGGGGTGGGACCGGGCAGATAGCGGTCGCTGAATTGCTCGAACAGGGTTGAGCGAATGGGCCCGGCGGCGCCTTCCTTGCCCAAACTGTTCATCGACACGAACAGCCCGATGCCGTCGTCCACGTAGAGGTGCAAATCACTGTGGAACCACTGGGTGTCGCCGCCGTGCGCGATAACCCGGCGACCGTTTATGTTGGTCTCGTAAAAGCCGAGCAGCATTCGGTTCAGTGGCGGAAGCATCGTCAGCGCCGTGCCATGCATCATCCTGGCGGTTTCGGGCCTGAGGATTCGCGCCGAGCCGTAGCCGCCATTCTGCAGGTGGGCGATCATGAAGCGCGCCATGTCGGCGCCTGTTGCCGCCAGGCTTCCGGCCGGCACTAGCTCCACCATCTCGTAAGGCTTTTAAGGTTCGGACGCGACCGCGTAGCCCTTCGACATGGTAGCCTTCATCCGATCCGGCAGAGGTTGGCGGAAGGTTGAGTACTCCATCCCGAGCGGTGTGAAGATGTTCTGATCGATGTAGTCGTCGAACGACTGGCCAGAAACGCGCTGGACGATGTAGCCGGCGAGCGCGGTGGCGTAGTTGGAATACGCCGGCGTATGGCCGGCCGCATAGATACGTTCGGGCGTCCACCGCTTCAGAACTTTCAACTCCTTTCTGGTCGGCCGACATCAGGCCCTTCACCGCCTCCTCGAACCCCGGCGTATGGGTCATGATGTTGCGCAACGTCACCGGCTGGGCGTCGCGCGGCGGAATCTTGAAGTCAAGGTAGGAGTTCACGTCGCGATCGAGGTCGAGCTTACCTCGCTCAACCAGCTGCATGACCGCGGTCCACGTGAACAGCTTGGCCACCGACCCTGGCCGGAATAGAGTGCGCTCGGGGTCGACCGGCGTGCGCTTGTCCACGTCCGCGTAACCATACCCCTTCTGCATCAGAACCTGGCCATCCTTGACCACCACAACCACGGCGCCCGCCACGTCGCCGCGCTGCAGCGCATAGGGCATGAAGCCGTCAAGCCAAGCCTCGAGGTCCGCACGAGTCAGTTGCGGAGCAGTTGGAACAGGAGGACCTACAGGCGTCTGTGTTTCAGCTCTTGGCGTCAGCGGCGCAGGTTGGGGCCTTTGCGCCATCGACGGCAATGCCAAGGCAGTCGCACAGAAGACGGCGATCGCGGAGACTACACGCATGTCCTTTTCCTCAGGCTGACGGCGACCCGTGCGGGGCGCGGTTTCGGGTCGAGCAGAACGACGTATGCCGCTGATCCTCGTTGGGCATCTAACGGACGCTTTCGGGGATCCGGTGGACGACACGCCCATTCACGTCGAGGAACTCGATCCTCGCCGTACCGAGCGAGTCGACCAGGAGCCGGAGACGCGCCCGACCCATCCGGTCGCCGAGGCTGACGATCGCGCTCTTGCTCACGTCGCGACCAACGTAGACCCGCTGTGCGACGAGAGGCACACCGTTCACCGGCTCCTGAAGCTTTGCTAGCGCTTCGATCTTCTGTGGTCCGGCCGGCAGCTTGTTGATGGAGTCACGCTTCAAGACGAAATCGTAGATCGACACGTCTGCCCGATCCGCGACCGTCAAGCCCATTCGGCGCTGGCCGCTGTTGTCGCTGTAGCTGAGAAAGAGAACCTGATCCTGGTCGAACGCCAGTTGCGCGCCTGCCCGGTAGGTACCATCGGCGGCGCGACGGCCGTCGAAGCCGAGCCCCCCGTTTTCGGTTCCCTCATCGTTGAAGAAGATCATCCCGGGTCGGCTCCCGCCCGGATAGCCGAAGGGCTTCCCCTTGTAGATCGGGCCGATAGACCGCGGCCGGTTGGAGATGACCATCCGCAACTTCCCGTCAGGTTCCACGATGTTGATGCGCTCGACGTCAATCTCGGTGAAGCGCTGTTTCTGGAGCGCTCCGGTGAACGCCGCCAGGGTGAGCACGACCACTAGCGTGGTGGAGACAAGCGCGTACCGCTTCAGGAAGCGCAGGTCTCCGTCGCGAGTATCCATTATGTGGCCTCAGGAAGGTGTCGTTGGGGACGAGGAACCGCCGTGGACATCTGACTCCGGCATCCTTCTATCAACGTCGCGCGGGCGGCGCTGACGCGCCGTAGTAGAAAGCGTCGTAGAGAGCGCGCGCGATCTGCGCGATGGCGCGCTCCCGCTCCGGAATCGTTTTGGCCGACGCCTTCACGAACACCACGGCGATGACATGCCCTGCACCGTCGGGAAGCGTGATGATTCCGGCATCATTGGTCGTTCCGCCGATAGTGCCCGTCTTGTGCGACACCTCAGTCCCGGGCGGGAGCATTCCTTTGAGCCGGTCAACTCCGGTAGTGCTACGACGCATGATGTCCAGCAGCAATTCGGAGCTCGACGGGCTCAGGACCTGCTTCCGCCAGATCTTCTCGAGCAGTCGAGCCATTCCTTCCGGCGTCGCCGTATCCCGGGGATCCGCCTCGAACGCAGCAGCCGCTACCTTCTTCGCGGAATCGGAGACCGCGTCGGACAGCTCGGTGAACAGCTTGAGAGGCGTCGTATCGCTGGGGAGTGAGACCCCGATGAAATCGCCGATGAGCCGTATGGTGGGACGATCCACCCTAACGCCGCTGACGCCGATCTCGCGCATGCGCGCGGTGACCGCAGAGCTCCCGCCCGCCATTCGCACGACCAGGTCCGTCGCGCTGTTGTCGCTGATAAGGAGCATGAGCTCCAGGAGATTGCGCAGCGACAGTGTGACTCCCGGATCATCGAGTAGTTCCGACAACATGCCGCTCCCTGGATGCAGGTCGCCCGGACGAAGCGTTACCATGCTATCGAGCCTGATCTCGCCCCGGTCTACGCGCGTGAGGAGCTGCACAGCGACGGGCACCTTGAACGTGCTCGCCATGGGAAAAAGCTCGCCCTTGGCGAGGTATACTTCGCGCCCGCTCTCGACATGAACGCCAGCGACTCCCACGGTCCCCCCAGCGATCCTCGCCAGGCGTGCGATCTCGCTCTCCAAGCGCGACATCGTCACATCGCGGCGGTTGGGCGGCGTCGCTTGCGCGCTCAGCGTCGCCGCCCATGGCGAGGCGGCAAGACACAGCGCGGCTCCCACGCGAGTGCTGGTGAGCGCGAGCCGCGACCGCGCACGACGATCCGTCGAGCCACGATGAATCATCGCCTTTCGCTCCGTGTTCCGCTCATCCAGTCATGCAGTCTGGCGCGCCTACCAGCATCACTCCGGCCTGCTCGCCGGCTCGAGGACGTGCACGACGAGATGCGACGCCTGCCCGGGAGACCGCTGGACGCGCTGGGTCGTCCGGCGATAGGCGGAAGGCCGGGCGTGATAGATGCTCGTGAACGTGCCCGGATTGCGGTCGATAACCGGGAACCAGCTGCTCTGCACCTGCACCATGATCCGGGGCCCCGGCGGCTGAATCCGCACGGATCGCCGGCGCCAACCGTTGGCTGCAAAGGCAGGTTGCCTGTTACAACCGCGCTGGCGCCTACCACCCCGCCGTCTCGTTCCCCAGCTGCGTCGCCTCGCTGGCCTGCCCGACGCTCGTCAGTGTAAATCCTGTAGCCCGATTTCCCTCCACCTTGAACACCAAGCGCGCGGCCGCCTCGTCCGCGGGGATGAAGGTGTAGCCTCCCTGGTATAGGAGCGTCCGCGCCGCCAGCCCGCTGGCCGGGTCCAGACCCCCATTTTGCCCGGCGTCCCTCCGCCATTCCTGATCGGGCCGCCGGTCGTCCGGGCTGACGGCCCACCCCATCAGCCACCCGCGGCGAGTCGCTCGCTCAGAGGAAGCGGCATACAGGTCGTCGTTCCGTACGGTATTCCGTTCTGGTCATTGCCAACCTTCCACGGAATATCGAATCGGAGCAGGTCGTTGTAGCGATGGCCGCCCTCCATGAAGAACTCGCGGTTCCGCTCGTCGAGTACAAGGGCCTGGATCGAAGCAGCGTCGGTTCCGCCGGTGTACAGTGGTAGTTGCAGCTCCGTCCTCCGCGCATTGATGATGCCGACCGCCGTGGACCCGCCTATCGCCTCGGCGATGATCAGCTGGGCCTCGATGTAGCTGGCCAACCGCATCGGGTCGGCGCGCGAGAAATTCTTGTTTGTGACGACGTAGAGATCGGTCACACCGTCAAAGGACTTTTCCGGCAGGCCCACGTCCGGCCCCGCAGCAACCTGCACCCGGGGGTCCGGCACTCCCTGGACCGTGAGGTTACGGTATTGCGGATCGACCGAGGAGTTACCGTTTTCCGAAATGGCGAACCACGCGTCGTTCCAGCGGGTCGCTGCGTCCACGCTTCGGGTTACGAAAAACTCGAAGCCAGGATCGACCAACGCGGCGTCGGCCGCCGCGCCAGTCGCGTTACCGCGATCGAGCCGTACGCGCGCCCGGCCGACGTAAACAAGGTTCAGAAGTTCGGTCTTATCGTCGCCTGCTTCCAGGGCATTGACGAGAACGAGCGCCGCGTCAAACTTGGTTTCCGCGACTGCGAGAACCTCGTCCGGCGTACGAACTCCCTGTTCCTCGTCGAACCGCATTGCGCAGAACCCCTCGCCGAGCAGGGTGTACGCGTAGGCACCGAAGGCCGCCACACGCGCCCGCAACGGCGCCAGCTCGGCTTTGGCCTCCGCATCGGTCCAGGCTTGCAGCCGTCTCAAGACGTCATCGGCCTGGAATCGAGCAGTCTGGAGTGGCGTGTATGCGCCATACGAGCCGCCGCAGCCAGTCTGCTCGTTGGCGGTGTCGTCTTCGTTGATTTTCTTGGTGCCCCAATTCTTTGCGTTCAGGTTCCCCGATGCTCCCAGGAACTGATCCGAGAGGGTGGCCGTGGTGTTGACGTAGTTGCTGAACGCGCACTCGAGATCCGCAACGACACTAGCCGCCAACGTCGGAGCCGTAGTCGGGTCGCCGAGTAATTCACTCGGTATCCGGCCGGGAAGCTCCACCTCCAGAATGTCGGAGCACCCCAAACCCAGGAAAGCCGCCAGGACAGCGGGCACGAACAGCGCCCTCTGCGTTCCTGCAATCGATCGATCGAAGATGTTTCGCATGGTCGGTTCAAATCCTTGTCTGGTTAGAACGAAAGTCGGATGGTGGTAAGGAACCGGCGGAACTGCGGCCAGGACTCTTGAGAGTATCCATTGGTCAGGTTGGGATCACCATACCAATTGGATGAGTTGAACCGAACTTCGGGATCCTGCGCGCGTGCGCCAAATTTTCTGTCCTGCGCCCGCCAGAACGTGCCCAGGTTGGCACCCGTGAAGGTCACGGACGCGCGGCTGGCACCTAACCGACCGGCCCAGCTTCCAGGGACATCATACGTAACGGACACGTTCCGGATCTTTCCGAAACCTGCCTTGACGATCCCGGCCGCGCCAAACAACCCGTTGACCTGATGAGCGACCAGGATTGGATCCGTTTGCTCAACCGCTGCCTTGGAATTGTTAAAGAACACGTGCTGGGCCCCCACGTTGCCGTCCGTCACAAAGTGCCCGCCCTGGAGCTCGGCGACGCCGGCCAAGGTAAACCGTTTCCAGGAGACGTTGGCGCTGAGCGCACTGAGCCACGTCGGGGTCGGGCTGCCGAAGTAAATCAACGGCGCCTCATCGCAAGGGACGACACTTCCATCACCCCTGCCGAAGTCGGTACCCCCTTCGCACATCACGTTGGTCACCGTGCCTGGCGCCGTCAGGGTTGCGCTCACGATCCTCTTGTGGAAGAACGACCCCATCGGGAAGCCGGCGACGTTGTAGGCCCCAACCAATTGTCCAACCCCCGTATTGGGAATCGGGGTGTCCTGGCCGAGCACGCTGATCTCGTTCTTGTTGGTGGCAAGCGTACCGCGCAAGTTGACGCGGAGCTCATTGCGATTGACGACCGCACCACCGAGCGCCAGCTCGAGGCCACGATTTGTGAACTCACCTATGTTGATGAACTTGTTTCCCGGGAAGCCGCTGGAAGGCGAGCTCAACGCGGAGAAGATTCCATCCTTGGTGACCTTGTCGTAATAGGTCAACTCCACGGACAGGCGATCGCGCAGCAAGCTGGCATCGAGTCCAGCTTCCACCTCCCGAGTAACCTCCGGTTTGAGTTCAGGATTGCCGACGTTGAGCGGAGTGACGGTCGGGGTGCCGCCGGATCCTACTGAGGGACCGTATGTCTGCACCGCGGCGAAAGCATTAGGCTGCTGACCCGCCTTGCCCCATGCACCCCGGAGCTTGAGCGCCGACAGCAGCGAAGTCTGCCGGAAGAACGCCTCTTCAGAGAGGACCCATGAAGCGCTGAGCTTGGGGTAAACCACAAAGTCGTAGTTGACTCCGAACGCGCTGTTGTCGTCCCCGCGGACCGCACCGATCAGGTAGAAGCGGTCCTGCCACGAAAGTTGCTCCTGCACATAGACGCCGACAGTCTTGTTCTCGAGGTTGAAGTTCGGATCCTCAAAGCCTTGTCGCGTTCCACCACCGCTCACAGTGTTGACGCCGCGAATTGGAAAGCCCTCGCCCTGCCCGGAAATCTGGGTGAAGTGCTTTTGATAGTACTGGACGCCGGCGGAACTCTGTGACCCCAAGCTTGCACCGAGGCTGGCCGTGACGGTCGCCGAGTAGTCCGCAGTGATGAACGCAGACCGAGCGTTCGCGACAAACTTCGCCCCCTGGGGAAGGCCGAACCCGGAATGGCTCCCTCGCGGGAAATACAGCGAAGATGCATCGTTGGTGAAGTCTCCGCCCAGCGTGAAGCGATGGTTGAGCCAGCTGTTCGGCCGATGTTTAAAGGTGAGGCCAAGCCGGCCGCGGTCGATATTATCCAGCCCTTCGATCTCTTCGAACGCCTGTGGAGTAACTCCCGCGAGATACCCGCGCCCATCATCTTCAGGCCTCAGCCCCGGAAAAGTACAGGAATTGCTGGGGCACGCCCAGATCAGATACGTCGTCATTGGCTGCGTGGCCGACGCCGCGCGCGTTCTTGATCGCGTATACCCCATGCTCAGATCGACCTTGAATCTCTCGCCGGAGAAGTAGCTCAGGTTGGCGGTGCCATTGAGCTTGTTCAGCCAGTTGTAGCTGACAATGCCTTCGTCCCGGTCGTAACTGCCGCTGAAGAAATAGCGGATGGCTTCGGTACCACCCTGAACCGACACCGTGCCGCCCACTGGCTTCCCCGTCGAAAACGGCGACCCGAATCCGCGGGCTTTATCGTTCTCGATAAGGTTGAGGCGCTGTACGACGTCGTTGCTGTCCTTATAGTAGACGCCTTCATAGAGCTTCCCGGGACTCGGCAGCCAGTTGGCACCGGCACGAAGCTCCGTGGACCACGTCGGCCTGCCGGTTGCGCCTCGTTTCGTGATGATTTGGATGACCCCGTTCGAGGCTTCGGTGCCGTACAGCGTCGCGGCCGAAGGACCCTTGAGCACCTGGATCGATTCGATGTCGTTGGGGTCAATGTCGTTGATTCGGGACGGAGTGTCTCCGCCCCCTGCGAACCCGATACTGTTGGATCCGGCGTTGTTGTCGGCCCGAACGCCATCGATGAAAATGATCGGCTCCGAACTCAAACTGAGGGAGCTGACACCGCGGATTCGAGTGACGCCTCCGGTGCCGAGCTGGCCGCTCGCACGCTGAATCTGAAGGCCGGGAACAGCCACAGAGAGCGCCTCCTGAACTCCCTTGCTCGGCGTGACCAGTTGAGCTTCTGCCATGTCGAGAACTCCGACGACGTTGCCAAGTGCCCGCTTCTCCGTGTCGCCGGCCTGGCCGGTCACAATAATCTCGTCAAGGTTCAGCACGATCCTGCTCAGCTGAATCGACACATCGGACGCACCCACGGCAACCGAACGAGTGGTCGGTTTGTGTCCGATGCGCGTGACGATCAGTCTCACCGTCGTCCCCGTCAGCCCGACCAGCGTAAACTGCCCGCGGAGATTAGTTATTGCCGACAGCGTGGTGCCCTCGACTCGGACCAACGCGTCGGGCAGGGCCCGCCCGGTCAGCGAATCGCTGACTACACCGCTGACGGAACCCGTTTGCGCTTCGACTGTGGTTTGTGGTGCCAGCAGTCCCAGCGTAGCCAGAAAGAGTGCCCACTTGATACCTGGGCGGCAAATCGCCGTGATAGTTCGTGGCACAGGCAATTCTCCAGAACGAGTTGAGGGACGGAGCGCAGGTGAGTATACGACATTGGATACCGTGCTGGATGGACAATTGTATTGAGTTCTGCCGCAATATTACAGGTGCGGCGTCTGTGATGCAAGGACGCCAGCGTCCCGATCCACTTGCCTTTGGATTTAAACACAAACGAAGGCTCACGGGTGCAACGGGAAAGCGTGGCTGCCCTTGCGAACCGAGCCACCTGCGGTCATCATTGCACGGACACAGAATTGTATCCTAAATGGTGTCCAACACAACATCTGGCCCGGAGGCAACCCTCGAATGCAGCTTGGCTCAGCACCGGTAGTCGGGTTGGAGCCATCCATGGCTGATCGCGACGGGGTCACGATCCGCCGGGTGCAGACCCCGGACGAATACGCCGCGTGCGTTGCGATCCAGATCGAGACCTGGGGCGAGGGGTTCACCGAGCGCGTGCCAGCCACCATCCTCCAGGTCGCTCAGTACGTGGGCGGCGTGACGGCTGGTGCGTTCAACGCCGACGGCCGGCTACTCGGCTTCGTCTTCGGGATGACCGGCATTCGCGACGGGCGACTCGTACACTGGTCGGACCTGCTCGCGGTGCGGCCCGAAGCTCGCGACCACGGACTGGGGCGGCGGCTCAAGTTCTATCAGCGCGACATTCTCCTGCCGCTCGGAATCGAGACGATGTACTGGACCTTCGACCCCCTCGTCGCGCGCAACGCGCATCTGAATCTCACACGGCTTGGCGCTCACGTCGCCGAGTACGTGCCGGATCTGTACGGTGTGGAGACTGGCAGCGCCGTGCACGGCGCGCTCGGCACGGATCGCTTCATCGTCAACTGGAACATCGGCGGCGCTGATAGGAAGGCTGCTCCGGCGGCCATCGCAAGTGGCGGAGTGGGCGGCGGCGGACATAGCGACTACGGGACCGGTCCGGAGACCGAGCACGCTCCGCTGATCAACGCGCCGCTGAACGGCGATGGTGTGCCCGTCGACGGTGAGCTCATCGATGCGCCCGCAGTGCGGCTGGAGATCCCAAATGACATAATGACTGTCATCGATCGCGACGCGAGGGTCGCGCGACGCTGGCGGGATACGACGCGACGCGCCTTTCTCTGGTACCTCGCTCGCGGCTACCGGGTCGCCCGCTTCCAATGCGATCCTGTGACCGGGCGGGCATTCTACCGGCTCGCACACCCCTGACTCCAGCGCAACGCCTACGCGCCGAATCTTTTTTCACGGGAAAACATTGAACACACCAACACGCTTCCGTTGCGCGGATCTCGCGTCGGTTTCCGTACTCCTGGTCGTGACAGTAAGTACGGCAGCAGCGCAGTCGTCTGATTCGCGCTCTGGTGCTCGTCTCGATGGACTGCGCATGGACAGCACGCGCATTGACTCCGTGTTCGCGCGGTTCGATAGCAGTCACTCGCCTGGCTGCGCGCTCGGCATCATTCGCGCCGGCCGCACCGTTTATGCTCGCGGCTACGGCATGGCAGACCTTGAGAACGCCACGCCGATCACTCCGCGAACGGTGTTCGACATCGGTTCGACATCCAAACAGTTCACCGCTGCCAGCATCGCGCTGCTCGCCGCCGACGGCCGTCTCTCGCTGGACGACGACGTGCGCAAGTACATCCCCGAGCTGCCGAAGTACGGCAAGCCGATTACGCTACGCCATTTGCTGCAGCACACCAGCGGCCTTCGCGACTACATCGGCATCATGTCCCTGGCGGGCTTCAGATTGGCCGACATGACTACCGATGCTGAAGCGCTCGACGCGATCACCCGTCAGAAGGCGCTCAATTTTCCACCCGGGTCCGAACACTATTACAGTAACTCCGGCTATTTGCTCGCGTCGATCGTGATCGAGCGTGCAAGCGGAATGTCACTCGCCGCATTCGCCCGAAAGCGCATCTTCGAGCCGCTCCGAATGACGAGCACGCTGGTCCGCTCCAGGCATGCTCTGCTCATCCCTCGCCGTGCGACCGGATACTCCCCTGGTGACAGCAGCGGCTTCGTCATCGACATGTCTGACTGGGAGCAGACGGGAGATGGTGCTGTACATACGACGGTCGAGGATCTCGCGATCTGGGACCAGAACTACTACACCCCAACCGTTGGGGGACAGCAGCTTCTCGAACGTCTGCTCGCACCGGGCCACCTCGATAACGGAAAGGCGCTCACATATGCCCTGGGGCTGTTTGTCGATGAGTACCGCGGTCTGCGCCGCGTGCATCATGGCGGTAGCTGGGCCGGATACCGTGCGGAGCTACTTCGTTTCCCGGATCAGCATGTCTCCGTCGCCGTGCTCTGCAACCTGGCCACCGCAAGTGCCTCAGGCCTGGCTGGGCAAGTAGCCACCATTCTTCTGGCGGAACATTTGAAACCAGAGTCCAAGGCGGAACAGCGTGCGCAGGCTGCGGAAACCGGCGCGCCGCCTCCCGCAACTCGCGAGGCCGCGGCGGCCGGGGCGGAGCTGGCGCGATACACGGGACTGTACTTCCACCAGGCAACGAGCGCATTTCGACGTGTTGCCATCGACAGCGGCCGCCTCGTGCTGAACATATCGGGCACTGTACTCCCTCTTCATGCGCTGGGCGGGGATCGCTTTCAGTCCACGGAACATCCCGTAACAATCGCCTTCCAGACGGCGAAGCCGGGCGCCCCACTCAGGCTTATAGAAACGATAGCGGAAGATTCCGCCGTCACGTACGAACCAATGCCGCCGGCAGCGATCAACGCCCGCGGATTGGCCGCGTATACCGGAACGTACGACAGCAGGGAACTTGCGACGGCGTGGACGCTGACGATCCGAGACAGTGTACTCATTCTGCAGCACCGCTCGCAGGGCGACACGCGGCTGGAGCCGGCTTTCGCCGATGCCTTCACGGCGGGTCCGAGCCTGGTTCGGTTCACGCGGGGAGAGGGCGGACGCATCACGGGCTTCTCCGTGAGTATTGGCCGAGCGCGTAACATCGGCTTCGTGCGGCGTAGGGTCTGATTTGACCAGTTCGGCGCGGTTAGCAAGTGCGAGGCAAGTTGGGAGGCACACGCCAGTGTCAATTTTTTTGCGTTCTGGCGCTGGCTTCTCCGTCTTGCTTACGCTGCTCGCGGCCGGGTGCAGTTCGCAGCGGCGCACTGCGCCGGAGGCAGGAATGCGGCACGAGACGTCGCAGCGAGCCAAACTGATCATCAATGCCATGCTGATCGACGGTACCGGTTCCGCGGCGCGGCGCGCGAGCGTGCGTCTGGTTGGCGACAGAGTCGACGCCGTCGGCGACCTGCGGCCCACCGAGGGAGACGAGACCTTCGATGCAAGCGGCCTCACGCTCGCTCCCGGATTCATCGACACCCACAGCCACGCTGATTGGCATCTGGCGGATCACCGTGACGCGCTGGCGCACGTGAGCCAGGGAATCACGACGGCGGTGGTCGGTCAGGACGGCGGCTCTGCGGACACACTAGCGACATTCTTTACACGGATCGAGCGCACGCCCGGTGCTCTCAACATTGCGAGCTATGTCGGGCACAACACGGTGCGCTATCAGGTGCTGGGCGAGGACTACAAGCGGAAGGCTACTCCAGCCGAAATCGAGCGCATGAAGGCGCTTGTCGCGGATGGCATGACGGCCGGTGCGCTCGGCCTCTCCACCGGGCTCGAATACGACCCTGGAATCTATTCGACGCGCGAGGAGGTGATCGAGCTGGCTACTGTAGCTGGTCGCTTCGGCGGACGCTACATCAGTCACATACGCAGCGAGGACCGTGCGTTCTGGGAGGCAGTTGAGGAGCTGTTGGAAGTCGGACGGAAGGCCAACCTTCCCGTCCAGATCTCGCATGCAAAGCTTGCAATGCGTGACCTGTGGGGGCGGGCGGACAGTCTGACTCGCCTCCTCGACCGGGCGCGGCAATCGGGAGTGGATGTCACGCTCGACATCTATCCGTACCCATACTGGCAATCGTCACTCACGGTCCTCTTTCCCGAGCGCAACTTTGGTGACAACCCCGAGGCGATCGCGGCGGCGCGCTTCGCACTGGACCAGCTTGCCCCCGCCGACGGGCTCTTGCTCTCCCGTTACGCGCCGAACCCCGCGTACGCAGGCAGGACGATCGCCGACGTCGCGCGCGAGCGGGGCGCCGATCCCGCGCATACGTATCTTGCGCTGATCCGGGAGGCCGAGGCCCTGAGAGCGGATAGTGCACGGCGCAGGTCACTCGCGCCCGATGGCGTCGTGGAGATGGTGATCGGCACGAGCATGGATGAACGCGACATCGAGCATCTGCTCCGCTGGCCCTACGCGAATATCGCGAGCGATGGCGCGCTCGTCGACCGCCACCCGCGGGGCTCCGGCGCGTTCCCGCGGGTACTCGCCCGTTACGCGCGCGAGAAGAATGTCCTCACCCTGCCGGATGCCATCCGCAAGATGACGTCGCTGGCCGCTGCCAATGTCGGGATACGTGATCGCGGCACGATCGCCCCCGGTCGTTACGCCGATCTCGTGCTCTTCGACCCCGCCCGGGTGCTGGATCGGGCCACGCCTAGTGAGCCGACTCTGCTCTCGACCGGCATCGCTCGCGTATGGGTCAACGGCGAGGTCGTGTTCGAGGACGGTCGCCGCACGCAGCAGTACCCGGGGAGAGTCATTCGACGTATGCCGAATGGGGCACCATGATCGCATCCCGTTCCGTTCTCGTTGGCCTGCTCGGCGCGGTCGCATCGAGCATGCCCCTCGGTGCGCAGCGTGTTCATCCTCCGGTCAACCTCGACCAGCTCGACTCGTACATAGCGCGTGCCGTGCGGGACTGGCATGTGACCGGGTTCGCCATCGCGATAGTCAAGGATGACAGCGTTGTCTTCGCAAAGGGCTACGGTGTGCGCGAAGTCGGCAAGCCCAACCCGGTGGATGTGGGAACGCGTTTCGCCATCGGCTCGACCACCAAGGCGATGACCGCCGCCGCGCTCGGAATGTTGGTGGATGATGGCAAGGTCCGTTGGGGTGATCCTGTCATCAAGCACCTACCCGGCTTCCAGCTCTCGGATCCGTACGTGACGCGCGAGCTGACCGTTCGCGACCTGCTCACGCATAGTGGTGGCCTGGGCAACGCCGACATGTTGTGGTATGGGGCGGACATCACTTCCGCGGAAATTGTGCGCAGAATCCAGACGCTTCCTCTCGCGTACTCGCTTCGCTCCGGTTGGGTTTACCAGAACATTATGTACGCTGTGGCCGGCGACGTAGTGCAGGCGGCGTCCGGGATGCCATGGGAGACGTTCCTGCGAACGCGCATCTTCGCGCCGCTTGGCATGATGTCGACCGAGCCGACACTGGCAGCATTGTCAGGGCAGCCCAATGTCGCCACGCCGCATGCGGAGATCGACGACACCCTGCGCGTCATCGCCAATCGCACCGTCGATCCGGTCAAGGCGGCGGGCTCGGTGTGGTCGAGCGTCGCCGACATGGCGAAGTGGATGCGCTTCATCCTCGACAGTGGCCGGGTCGGCGGCCGGCGTCTACTGAGCGACACCACTTATGTGGAACTGCTGAGCCCGCAGGTTATCGCCGATCGAACCATCTATCCCACGATCGGCATCGTGCGCCCGCACTTCTTCACCTACGGGCTCGGCTGGTTTCTCCACGACTACGACGGGTGGGCAGTGGCGATGCACACTGGAAGCATCGACGGAATGAGCGCGATCATCGGTCTCGTCCCGGATCAGCGCTTGGGCGTATATATGCTGGCAAATGTGGACAATGCTGAGCTGCGCCACGCACTGATGTATCAGGTGTTCGACCTGTTCAGCGGAGACTCGCAGCGCGACTGGAATGCGGAGATACTGGCCTTTTATCGCGAGCGCCGCGAAAAGGAGCGCGCGGCAGTGCGGGAGCGGGAGAAGAGTCGCGTGCCCAGGACCCGTCCCAGCCTTCCGCTGGAACAGTACAAGGGCACGTACCGCAATCCGACCTTTGGCGATGTGATTGTTACCGCGCCGAACGGCGCACTTCACGTCGAGTTCGGGAGCCAGCGCCAAGGCGATCTGACCCACTGGCACTTCGATACCTTCCGCGCCCGCTGGAACGACGTGCGCCTCGATCGGTCGCTCGTTGTCTTCCTTCCCGATGGAGCCGGAGGCATCAGAGCGCTGCACGCATTCGGCATGACCTTCGCACGCGAAGGTCAGACCCGATGAACGCAACCTCCCGGGCCGCCTTTGGCGCGAATTGGCGTCGCGCGCAACCGCGATCTACCAAGCACCGCGCTCCCCCGCGCGTTCAATCGCCGTTTCCAGACGCTTGGCGGCGTTGCGCCAGTTTGTACGTACCGCCTGATGAGCTGTTTCGGGATCGCCGGCGCGTATCGCGCGGATGATTGCGTTGTGCTCTGCAACCGATGTGGACATCTGGCTGCTGAGCATGCTGACGTAGAGCCGCTCGTATCGCTGTGCCTGCGGCTTGACGGCTGCATGAAGCGCCGAGAGGCGAGGGCCTGCCCCAACAGCAACGTATCTCCCGTGGAATCGTTCGTCGAGATCCTGGAGAAGCGCGTGATCGGGACGCGACGACCCGGTCTCGCTACCGAGCTCCTGGTTCAGCGCGCGCAGGTCGGCAACAAGCGAGCGCCGCATTGGAGCCGTCAACTGGGCGGCTCCTTCGGCGGCCAGTGCCTCGAGCTCGCCCACAATGTGGAAGAGCTCACGCGCGTCCCCCTGCGTTAGCGGCGCGACCACTGGACGCGCCTGCTGCAGCCCTGGAGACAGGATCACGTATCCCTCCTGCTGCAGCCTCTGGAGGGCGGCGCGCACGGGAGTTCGGCTAACGCGCAGCCGGGCGGCGATGTCGACCTCGACGAGCCGTGTGCCGGGAGCAATCTGTCCGCGGACGATCAGCGTCCGGAGCTGCTCGTACACCTGTGTCGGACGGTTATCCGGCAGCCCCTGTGGTGCCGCCAGTTTTGCGCGACCGGGGCGGCCAGGGTATCGGGCACGAACCGGCTTGGATGTAGCCATGGTATTGGGGGCGAGATGAAGACGTTGGATCGGGCTCCCTCGCAGCGCTGCCAGCGACCAGGCGCCGGGACGGATTACCGCAGCGTTTGTATACGCTTTCTGGAACTGTATTGCGTTCCAACGTAATATGGAGACGGCTTGTTGAGCCTACAAGACACAGGCTCGTCTTCCCGTCGCGTTTTTGATCGAGGCGACTACGCATCCTCGCACGGGCACGACACATGGCAGATGACCGCATGAAAATAGCTGTCGACTGCGAATCAATTTTCGGGACGCGGAAGGTTTGGACCGCGCGCCTGCTCGAAAGCTTCACATCCGATGCAACCGACCGGTTGATCGCGCTTCGCCGCGACATCCATCGCCAGCCGGAGCTCTCCTGGCAGGAGGAGCGCACCGCTGCCCGGCTGGAGCTCGAGCTTGCGGCGATTGGGGTCTCCGACATTCGGCGGGTCGCGGGTACGGGCGTGATAGCACGCATACCGGGGCGCGATCGTGGAGCGGCTGCCGTCGCCGTGCGCGGCGACATCGATGCGCTTCCTATCATTGAAGCCACGGGCCTGCCGTACGCCTCGACGAACACCGGCGTCATGCACGCGTGTGGACACGACGTGCATGCGACGTGGGCCGTGGGAGCGGCACTTCTTCTGCGGAAACGGCCCGCGGACTGTGACGTTGTCATCGTGCTGCAGCCCGCAGAAGAATTGGGAGAGGGAGCACAGGCAGTGCTAGACAGCGGCGCGCTCGACGGTGTCCGGGCGATATTCGGCGCGCACGTGGACCGGCGCTTCGACCTCGGCCAAGTGGTCGCGGATGCGGGGCCGCTCGCAGCGTCCACCGACAGCTTCGAAATCGAGCTCGTGGGTGCGGGCGCGCACGGCGCGCGGCCACACGAGTCGGCGGACCCGGTAGTGGGAGCCGCTGCACTCGTCGGCGCACTGCAGACTATCGTCTCCCGCCGGCTCGACCCTGCACTTCCCGGTGTGGTCACCGTCGGCACGCTGCACGCCGGTACGGTCGCCAACGTCATCCCGGACCGGGCGATGCTCACCGGTACCATACGCGCGACCACGGGTGCAGCGCGAGCGTTTCTCATCGAAGAACTGCAACGCATCGCGGCGTCGCTCGCCCCTGTGTATCGTCTAGAGGCACGCGTGACCATCGGTCATGGCACGCCTCCGGTCATCAACGCAGCGGAGCCGGCCGCATGGGCTCAGCTCGCCATCGAACGAGTACTTGGCAGCGATGCGGCGGTACCACTCGGCACCACGAACATGGGCGGCGAGGATTTCGCGTTCTATCTGGAGAAGATTCCCGGCTGCTTTTTGCGAGTGGGTGCACGGGAGCACGGCGGTGAGCACATCCCGGCTCACTCTCCGCGCTTCTACGCCGCAGAGGAGAGCGTGTTCATCGGAGCGGCAGTGCTGGCGGAGACGGCGCGTGTGGCGTCAGAGTCGGTCGCGCAATGAGGCCCCGTGGCACCAGCGGAGCATCTGCAGCCCCGGGAAACGCTCAGCGTTTCACCCGCGGCTCCTCGAGAACGCGCACCAGAACGTGAGACGACTTACCTGGCGATCGGTAGACGCGTTGAGTGGTGCGGCGATAGTCCGATGGCTTGGCGCGATAGATATCCGTGAATACACCCGGATTGCGGTCGATAACAGGGAACCAGCTGCTCTGCACCTGCACCATGATCCGATGCCCCTTCCTGAACGTATGGTACCGGTCACGCAGATCGAACTCTATGTGCGTAACCTTGCCGGGAACCATCGGCCTGGGCGCTTCGTAGCTCGCGCGGTACTTCGAGCGCATTACCTCGCCAGCGAGCAGCATCTGAAAGTGACCCATGCGCACACCAGCCGGGTTCGGCTCGCTGTCGGGCGCGTCGCCCGGTAGCACATCGATCAGCTTCACGACCCAGTCGGCATCGGTGCCACTGGTAGAAGCGTACAGGTTCGCGATGATCGGCCCAGCTATCGTCACTTTCTCCGTCAGCGGGTCGCTTTCGTAGACCAGTACGTCGGGACGTGATGCGGCGAAGCGCTGGTCTTCGATCATCCAGAGATGGCCCTGGGTCGTCCGGATCTGAGCGCTGAAGGGGACCGGTCTGGCCGGATCGTGCACGTACTCATCGTGGCCGGCGATGCGCGGGGAATCGAACAACAGCTTTCCGTCCGCGTGGAAGTATAGACGGCGCTGCTGAACAGTCTTGGGGGGCCATGTCTCGTACGAGCGCCATTCGTTGTCGCCCGTCTCGAACACCGTAGCTTCGGCGAGTGGTTTTATGCAGCGATCCTTGAGATGGCACTGGAAGAATTCAAACTGTATCTCCGTCTGAAAGTGGCGGCTGGTCTCCGAGCCGAAGTCGATGTTGCCGAGCCGGTCGCCCGTCATGCTGTTCCAGCCACCGTGCAACCAGGGACCGACGGCTATGATGCTGCGATTCTCCGGATGCAGCTTTTCCAGGGTGTAGTAAATGCTCATCGGCCCGTAGAAATCCTCGGCATCGAACCAACCCGCGACGTTTAGGATCGGAAGATTGGCCGGAACCGTACCGAGGTCCTTGAGAACGTTCTGATCCTTCCAGTAGTCGTCGTAGTTTGGGTGCTGCATGAAGTCGTTCCAAGCCGGTACCTGGCCGCGGAAGAAGAGCGAGTCGATGCGTGCCGGCGCGCCGGCATCCATGAAGAACCGGTATCCATCAGGCGTGCCATAGTCGAACGCGGCGGCGCTCGTGGTACTCTGTCCAGTTCGGCTGCGCGCGTTTCCAGCGAGCCAGCTGAACGCGTACATGAGACGGAATGCCCCATTGTGATGAAAATCGTCCCCGATGAACATGTCCGCCGGCGACGCCTGCGGAGATGCAGCCCTCAGCGCCGGGTGCGGGTTCATCATGCCCATCACTGTCTGCCAACCGGGGTAGGATACTCCCCACATTCCCACTCGTCCGTTGTGACGGGGAGCGAGGATGTGCTTCAGCAACCAATCGATGGTGTCATACGTGTCGCTGCTCTCATCCACATCGTTAGGAGTTTGCTTGACGCGTTTGAACGGGCGCATCACCTCGAAGTCGCCCGCCGAACGAAATTTCCCGCGAACGTCCTGGAACACGAAGATGTAGCCATCTCGGTCAAACTCCTGTGACGGGCCCAGTACTTCGCGATATGCATCCGGCTCGTACGGGCGGATGGAGTACGGTGTTCGGAAGAGGATGATCGGATAGCTCCGGGTCGTGTCTCGGGGGGTGTAGATAATTGTGAAGAGGTCCACGCCGTCGCGCATTGGGACCATGTAGTCCCGCTTCAGGTAACGCTGCTTCACGTCGAAGGCAGCTTCCTGCGCGTGCGATTCGCGAGCCGCCGTATGTGCGAGGAAGCTGAACCCGAAGAAGGCGGCAACGAAGCGGCGCTCGACGAAGGCTGGACGGTGTGCAATCATGGTAAATCCCCGGAACGAGCGCGGTACGATCCGCAATGGCAATAACGCAACATACATCTCGGCTCGTCGATGAGCCGGCACAACTATCACATCGCTCTGTTCATCATTTGTCAATTTGTCGTTGATCAATCATGGCTTGCGATATCCCGGCCCTCGCACGATTCGGCCAGGCTTGGCGCCTGTATGCTTGCCGTCGCGCACGACCTCTGAGCCGTTCACGAAGACGTGGCGGATACCCGTGGAAATCTGGTGCGGTTTCTCGTACGTCGCATTGTCCCTCACGCTATCCGGGTCGAAGACCACGACGTCCGCATACATTCCCTCACGCAGAACGCCGCGGTCCTGGATGGAAAGCCGAGTCGTCACGGCGGAAGACATCTTGCGAATGGCCTCCTCGAGCGGCATGACGCGCTGCTCGCGCACGTAGCGGCCGAGTATGCGGGGGAACGTGCCGTACGACCGGGGGTGTGTTCCCTGCGTCGTGCTGTCAGGATCGAGACCTTCCGCATCCGTGCCAAACTTCATCCAGGGCTGGCGCATCTGTAGCGCCAGATTGTCTTCCGAAGCAATGAAGTAGAGTGCGCCGAGCCGGCCTTGCTCCTCCGTGGTGAGGTCGATCAACGTCTCCACCCATTCCTGGTTGCGCTGCTTGGCGATCTCGGCCAGCCGTAATCCGGCGAACGCCTTGTTCCTCTCTTGCTGGAATCCCATGACCATCACACCCTCGGGTGTCGCGAGCTGGCAGAGATTTTCCCAGGGCGTTACTTCGGTCGACACCTCCGCCTTGATGCGCGCCCGCGTTGCGGGATCCTGCAGATTGGCCAGCAGCTTACTATCCGCCGACGCCCACGGTGGAAGACAGGCGGCGAGCGCCGTTCCGCCCGCGATGTAGGGATACATGTCCGCGCTCACATCCTGCCCCGCTCCCCGGGCGGAATCGATCTTCGCTATCGCGATCGCAGCCTTGTGCCAGTTGCGCTTTCCCGCCGCTTTCAGGTGGTAGATCTCGACGGCAACGCCACTGCGGCGGCCGATCTCTAGCGCCTCGTCGATCGCTTCGAGGAATTTATCGGCCTCGGAGCGCATATGCGTGATGTACAGGCCACCGTACGGTGACATCACCCTCGCGATCTCGGCAAGCTCCTCGGTAGACGCGAAGATGCCGGGCGGGTAGATGAGCGCCGAGGCGAGCCCGAATGCGCCGTCCTCCATGGCATTCCGCATGATGGCCCGCATGGTATCCAGCTCCGCAGCGGAGGCCGCGCCCTGCGCCATCCCCTTGGCGTACATCCTTATTGTAGTTGCGCCAACGAAGGAGCCGATGTTGGTTGAGACTCCGTGATTCTCCATGGCGCGGAGCCATGCATCGAACCCGCGGGCGCCCTGAAAGAGAGCTCCGCTTCGTTCGGCTTCGGGATCGACGCTGCCGGCGGCCGCGCGTGTCGACGCATTGGTTGGGGCGTTGGTCCAGCCTTCCCCCATTATCTCCGTCGTGATGCCCTGCGTCACCTTGCTTACGACCCGACCGTCGCCGGAGAGGAATGCATCGCGCGAGTGGCTCTGAATGTCTACGAAGCCCGGCGCGACCACGAGGCCACTGGCCTCCACAATGCGCTTGGTGGGCAAGCCCGACAGCATGCCTGCGGGCGTGACGCGAATGATGCGATCGCCCTGGATGCCAATGTCACCGTAGAACCATGCGCTGCCCGTACCGTCGATGACTTTGCCGCCGGCGATTACTACATCGTATCCACCGCGAGGGGTGCCGCCGTCAACGCGAACGCGGACGCAAGCCGCGAGCAAAAGTAGGAGGATGGTTACAGCGGCGGCGGTGCAAGTGGCCGCGCTGGCGTTTCTGTTCACACGAGAAGACGGATTCATGGCCGTAGTGTTGAATTTGGAAACGATTCTTAACTGACAGATGGACCAATCTTTGCCATGTGGTCAAATCCTCAGGTCGCCGCAAGATCAGCCCGCCGCACCGTCAGGTGCTCCACGCGGTCGAGATCGACCTCGACGCCGATTCCCGGCCGGTCAAGCGGCACGACCATTTTCCCACCGCCGTTCATGCGCCATTCCGGTGAGACCACATCCTGGTGCCAGTAGCGCGCGCTCGGGCTGGTGTCGCCCGGTTTGCTAAAGTTGGATAGCGACGCTAGCGCGACATTGTATGCGCGCCCGACGCCGCTCTCGAGCATGCCGCCGCACCAGACCGGCACACCGCTCGCCTCGCAAAAATCATGAATCGCTATGGCTTGTGTGAAGCCCCCGACTCGCCCAGGCTTTACGTTCACAACCCTCCCAGCTCCTAACGCGACCATGTCGCGCGCGCGATCGATCGAAGTGATCGACTCATCGAGGCAGAGCGGCGTCTGGAGCCGTCGCTGCAGCTCGGCGTGCCGCACCAGGTCGTCCCATGCGAGCGGTTGCTCGATCATCATCAACCCGAACTCGTCGAGCCGCGCGAGCTGGTCGCTGTCGCCCAGCGTGTACGCGTTGTTCGCGTCCGCCATGAGCGGGGCGTCGTCCCCGAGCGCCGCACGCACGGCGGCGATGTAGTCCACGTCCTTTCCGGGACAGATCTTGATCTTGACCTTGCGGTAGCCGTCGGCCAGGGCCGATCTCGCCCTTCCGACGAGCGCGTCCGGTGAGACCTGAATGCCTAACGAGATGCCGACCTCGATCTCGTTGCGCACACCGCCGATCAGGCGGGCGAGCGGCAGTCCGCGGCACGTGGCCTCGAGACCCCAGAGTCCCATCTCCACCGCCGCCTTGGCCATGTTGTGACCACGAAAGTCCTGGTCGAGCACCGCGTGAGCGTCCCGCGCGCTCTCGAACTGCCGGCCCAAAACGCGTGGCGCCACCCATTGTTCGATGGCCAGCCAGCACGTGTCGATGGTTTCAGAGGTGTAGTTAGGAAGACTGTCGGCGACGCACTCGCTCCAGGCGGAGGCGCCGCTCTCGTCGCTGAGCTCGAGCAGCGCGATCCGGCGGTCCGACATCACGCCGCTCGAGATGCGAAATGGCTCCTTCAGCGGGAGCCGGATTTCGCGCAGTACAATGCGTTGGACGCAGATCATCCCATTTGCGTCTTCAGAGTTGTCTCGTACCTTTGCGAGGCGCGCGCACGCCGATAGAATCCACTCGTCCGTTTGTATACAATTTCAGTGTACAAACTGCACCGCCACGCCATGATCCGCAAGCACGCCGCTCTCCCATAAATGACTGGCGCCCGCGACAGCACTAGGCACGCAACGCGACCGACCGCAGTCTATCACAAACCGCGCGACCTTATCGTGCGCGGGCAGCTTGCCCCGGGATAAGTGTGACGCGTTCCCGGCCCAACGACGGCGCGCCTGCCGCGGAATTCAGAAACGTCTCAAGGACGTTTGGAGACGTGCGAGCGGTCAACAATATCTCCCTGGAAGTAAAGCAGGGAGAGTTTTTCTCCATACTCGGCCCCTCAGGATGCGGCAAGACGACCACCCTGAGACTTCTCGCCGGCTTCGAGCAACCGGATGCCGACGGCGGCCAGATCAGGCTTCTCGGCGAAGTTGTAAACGAAAAACGCCCCTACGAGCGTAAGGTCGGAATGGTCTTTCAGAGCTACGCGCTCTTTCCACACCTTTCGGTTGAGCGCAACATTGCGTTCGGCCTCGAGCAACGAAATATGACGCGTCTGGAATCAGGGCCCAGAATCCGACGTGCGCTGGAGATGGTGAGGCTCGATCCTGGCACGTACGCTTCAAGAATGCCGGCACACCTCTCGGGCGGCCAGCGCCAGCGCGTGGCCCTTGCCCGGGCGTTGGTTCTCGAGCCGCCGATTCTCCTGCTTGACGAGCCGCTTGGCTCCATCGATCTCCAGCTCCGCAAGGAGATGCAGCTCGAGCTCAAGGCGCTGAATCAGCAGCTTTGCATGACGTTCGTCTATGTCACGCACGACCAGGAAGAAGCTCTCACCATGTCCGACCGGATTGCAGTGATGGAGAAGGGGCGAATCGCACAGATTGGGTCGCCGGCTGAGATCTACGAGAACCCGCGCACTTCCTTCGTGGCGAGGTTCATCGGTGAGTCGAACTTCTTCGAGGGAAGGGTGACGGAGCGGTCCGCGGACTACGCCATTGTCGAGGCCGCACCCGGCCGGCACTTTCGAATTCCGGCCCGGGATGGTCTCGCTGCTGGGAGCGATGTGCGAGTTGCGGTGCGGCCCGAATGGATGGACGTCCTTCTGCCCGGCAACGTACCGTCCGGCGAGAACTCCGTCACGGGCACCGTGCGCGACGTGATTTACCGCGGTGAGACCATCAGCGTAATAGTGTCGCTCGCGGACGGCGCCGACGTGGCCGTAGCGATCCGCAACGAAGGACAGCTAATCAAGCCGGTATCGTGGAAGCGCGGCGACTCTGCCGCCGTCGCCTGGCTGCCAGAGGATTGCCAGGTTCTGGAGGAAGATTCGTGAAGACTGTGCGCGGGCGCGCATTGGCCTGGCTTCACGGGCGACCTCAAGCACAGGCATGGACGCTGCTCTCGCCCGGAATGCTCTGGCTTGCCGTCTTCTTCGCACTTCCGATAACGATCATGCTCGGCTTCAGTGTGATGCGGCGCGGCATTTACGGGGGAGTCGAACCCGATTTTACGCTGGAACACTACACGAGATTTCTGGACCCGCTGTACCTCGCCATTCTCTGGCGAACAATCGTCGTCTCTGTCGCATGCACTGGCATCTGCCTCCTGGCGGGGTATCCGGTCGCATACGCCATCGCGCGGAGCGGCCGGTGGAAGAGTACTCTTCTTTTTCTGGTAGTACTGCCGTTATGGACCAGCTTTCTCGTTCGCACGTTCGCGATGATTTTCCTCATGCGCGATACCGGGCTTATCAATACCTGGCTTGTCGCGGCTGGCGTGACCGACGAGCCGATCATCATGCTGTACACACCCTTCGCCGTAATGGCGGGACTCGTGTACGGTTTTCTGCCGTTCATGATTCTGCCGATCTACGCATCGCTCGAGAAGCTCGACCTCTCTCTGCTGGAGGCGGCAGAGGTCCTTGGAGCAAGACCCCTCGAGCGTTTTCGACGTGTGACACTCCCCCTCTCGATGCCTGGGGTTTACGCGGGATGCCTCCTGGTCTTCGTCCCATCGCTTGGCTCATTCCTCACATCCGACCTGCTGGGCGGAGCGAAGCAAGTGTTGATCGGCAATCTCGTGCAGAATCAGTTTTCGGCGGCGCGCAACTGGCCTTTCGGCTCGGCTGCGTCCTTTGTCCTCGTGCTGGGCGTGCTGCTCGCGGTTGTCACATTCCTCCGCTTGAGGGACCGCCCGGCCACATGAGTCGCCGAGTGCCCCGATGGATCATGGGCTTCACAGCGGCCGTGTTCGCGGCCTTGCACGTCCCGCTGGCGGTGCTGGTGATCTTCTCCTTCAACGATTCGAGGTATTCGGTCGAATGGCGAGGATTCACGTTACGGTGGTATGAGCGACTGCTGGAGCGGCCCGACATTCTTCAGGGTTTAAGGGCAAGCGTGATCGTCGGGGTAGTAGCCACGATCGTCGCCACCATCCTGGGAACACTCATCGCCCTCGCGCTTGCGCGTCACAAGGTTCGTGGACGCTCATTCCTCGAGGCTTTCCTCTATGTGCCGGTCGTGACGCCCGAGATCGTCGTCGGAATCTCACTGCTGATCGGCTTTGCGTTTGTTGGAATTCCTCTGGGCCTAACGACAATCACCATTGCCCACGTCGCCTTCAGCATCTCCTTCGTCACCATAGTGATTCTCGCGCGCCTGCACGGCATGGATCGCAGCCTCGAGGAGGCGGCAATGATTCTTGGAGCCGACGAGATTTCGGCCTTCCGCCGTGTCACGCTACCGCAGTTGTGGCCCGGCATCCAGGCGGCTGCGCTGCTGGCCTTCACTCTTAGTTTCGACGACTACGTGATCACTTCCTTTGTTTCGGGTCCGGGCTCTTCAACCCTTCCAATCATCGTTTACGGAATGGTGCGAAAGAACATCGAGCCGAGCATCAACGCCATCAGCACGATTGTCCTGGCAGTGACGACGTTCCTGATTTACCTGGCGAGCAGGCTGGCCCGTGAGCACGCGCCAGCCGTACAGGCATGAGCAACATCACCCGGCGTGAGTTCGTCGAGCGCGTTCTCACGGCTGGCCCGGGACTCAGCGCCGTCGCCTGGGTTCTCAGCTCATGCCGCCGGGAGGACACCGCAAGCTCCGCGGGCGATGACCTCGGCCCCATCGAGAAAGAGCTCAACATCTATAATTGGTCCGACTACATCGCGCTGGATACCGTGTCGCTTTTCGAGAAAGAGTTTGGCGTCGAGGTCACATACGACACCTATGAGAGCAACGAAGAGATGGTGGCCAAGCTCCAGGCAGGTGCGAGCGGCTACGATATCGTCGTGCCTTCGGGCTACATCATGCCGGTTCTCCTGGCCACCGGCCTGGCCTCGCCCCTCAACAGGAAGTATCTGACGAACTGGGGCAACCTCGCCCCGATGTTCGTGAATCCCGATTTCGACCCTGGAAACGCGCACACGGTGCCGTGGCAGTGGGGCACCACCGGAATTGCGTACCGCAGGGACCGGATTGCGAACGCTCCCGATAGTTGGAGCATCTTTCTCGACCCGAAGCTTCGCGGCAAGATGACTCAGCTGGATGATGGCCGAGACGTGATCGCTTCTTGGCTCAAGTACCGCAGTCACTCGGTCAATTCAGTCGATCCCCGCGAGCTCGCGGCGGCAAAGTCCGATGCGATAACAGCGAAGCGGAATCTCAAGGCTTACATCTCGGCGCCGGTTAAGGGACAACTCGTTTCCGGCGACGTGTGGGTGGCTCAACTGTTCAGCGGAGACGCGGCGCAGGCGAAGCTGGAGGAGCCGGCAATCGAGTTCGCTATTCCGAAGGAAGGCTCTACCATCTGGCTCGATTCGCTCATGATTCCGGCCAGCGCACCACACAAACGCGCTGCCCACGAGTTCATGAATTTCATTCTGCGGCCAGAGGTGGGCGCCTCAATATCCAGCGCTACAGGGTTTGGCACTCCCAACCAGGCAGCGATGTCTCTAATGAAGGCACCAGTGCCCTATCCGACACCTGTCGAACTGTCACGTCTTGAGTATCAGCGCGACCTGGGAGCAGGAGCAGAACTGTGGGACCGAACCTGGACAGAGATCAAGTCAGCGTGAAAGGGCTGACCAGGTGAGCTCTTGAGTTGGCCTACGCCAACGGATGCCGCCACCTCAGGCCCGGGAACCGGCTATAGTCCCGGTCAGTGGTTATCCACTCGCTGCCTGATTCGATCGCCAGTGCTGCCAAGTAGGCGTCGACTGCGAGGTTGCCGCGAGCATCGGACGCTCGGCAGATGTGACTGAAAATATCCCAATGTCGCGGACCTGGCGCTATCAACACGCAGTTGGACCGTTCACGCAGCGCCTGCACAAACGCCATAGTGTCAGCCAACGAGCTTGGTGTGCGGAATACCTGCGGATGCGTAGCGATCCTCACGAGTGAGGCCAGCGCAAGCTCGGAGATTCCGAATGGCTCGAGCGACATCGCACGGTCTATCAACCATTTTCGGTACTCTTCATGCCTCGGGGCATCCCGGCGGAAGGCAAAGAGCAGAACGTTGGCATCAAGTAGGATCACCGCCCCCCTCCATGACGTCCGCAAGCGCCGCAGTATCGTTGAGGTCGACACCCGCTTGAGTTCCTCCACCGCCAGAAATCGGGGGATTGAATACGCCCCGTTTGGAGGAGGATTGACGTGACAGACCAGCCCTTATTGAGTCCTCAATTAAAGCGTTAAGCGTTGTCCCCGTTTCGATTGCGCGTTGTTTGGCTCGGCGCAACAGATCATCGTCAAGCCGTACAGTAGTCCTCATGACATTAAAATGTCTCACTGAGATGTCAAAATGTCAATAGTCGCCGCGCGGAAGGTCTTAATGTGTGAAACGCGGCTGGTGTTAGCTTAGACGTTCCTCGTACCGATCAGGTCATGAATTACTCTCGTTTTGCTCTCGGACTCGTCGCGTTATCGCTCACTTCCTCGCTCCTCGGCCAGCGTCCCTCAGGTTGGCGGGTTCGCTACGATCAGGCCAACGCTGTGGACTCTACACTGTTCTTCGAGACCATGGCCCCGGGTTGGCACATCACGACTGGTCCAGCCGCCATCCTGTACGATACGGCTCAACACGCTGACCAGACTTATCGCTTCGAGGCAGAGATCTTCCTCTTTCCCGGCGGGGGCCTGGAAGGCTTCGGAGTCTTCGTTGGCGGACACAGTCTGGCCGATGAGGACCAGACTTACACCTACTTTCTCATCCGGAAGGACGGCAAGTTTCTGGTCAAGCAACGGGAAGGACAGACAGCCACCGTGCTCGTGCCGTGGTCGGACCACGCATCGATTGTCAAGCACCTCGGTGGAAACGGAACCGCCATGAACGTAGTAGCCGTTGTCGTCGGTTCAGATTCAGTTCGCTTCGTAGCAAATCGTGAGGTGGTCGCGAAGCTTCCGCGGTCGGTGGCGCAGCCGGACGGCATCGCTGGACTCAGAGTGAATCACGCTCTAAACCTTCACGTATCGAAGCTCGCGCTAGTCGCCACCGGAATGAGCGCGATATTCGGTCGCCATCTGTAACGACAGACGAGGGCGCGGCCGTGGGGAGACAGTGAAGCGCGCATCACGGATCACAGCTTGTACCGGCTGGTATTCGAGGCCGATGACGGGCGCGTTACTCGGAATCGCTCCGGTCTGCTTCCCGCCGTGAAATGGATCGAGGGCCTGCTCCTGAACAACCCGGGGTAGACCGAAGGCCACGAGCCCTAAGACATCGAGCGCCGCTGACGCCGGAATGGGGACGAGCGTCATCCTAAGCACCCTGTCCGAGGAGAATAGTGGACGAGTCCGAAGTCACTTTCGAGGTGCGTTCAAGTCTTACCGATGAGCCGGCCATCGACCGTGTTTTCGGCGCGGTCACCGGATGGCTCAAGATGACATTTATCGTCGGCGGCCTGGCAATGGCTCTGGCCGCACTTTCCGCTCCAGTGCTTGGGCGGCTTCGACCCGCCGAAATCTACGCGATTCTCGGCTTCTACTCGCAGGTATGGGTCCTGACTTGGGGTCTGCTGGCCATTCTCCGCCCTCTCGCTCGAAAGTTTGCCGGCGCTCTGCTTGTAGCGTTTCTCGTCGCGCTCCCGGTGTCCGCAATGACCTTCTGGGTTGTCGAGAGACTCCACGCGACGGCGGGGGAGGGGCTCGCAGGAGCGGAGTGTTCCGCGCTGGCGCTCAGCTCGCCGCTCTCATAATGCTGCCTTTGGGCTTCCTGCTCTGGCGCGCACGACAAGCTATCCGCGTAGGCGAACCCGGCCTCGCGGCCGAGGAGCTGTCGCACCCCAGGGCGTAGCTCTCGCGCTTGGATCAATCACAGCGACGGTGTACGTGCTGCGTGGTAGGAATTGGAAGCAGCCGCCGCACAGGTAACGGGCTGCAAAATGCGCGGACGCTGCGGGCCGCATCCAGAATGGTTAAGAACAAAAAAACCAGGGACCGGAAGCCAGCTCCGGTCCCTGCTCCTGCCCAAAACAATCGCGCGCTACCGTCCGAATCGAACTCCGAGAGCGCCGTAGAGACGCGGCTCGTTGGCTCCCTTCGAGAACTGGTTATAGGTCTGCCCACCGTCGGCCTTCACCCTTCCAATCTCTGCCACAATCTTCACGGCGATGAGATTGAGCGACACATCCGCGAACATGTTGGTGGCCGAGTTTTTCGTGCTCAGGCTATAAGGCCCATTCGGAGGAGTATTTCGCACGAGGCCTTCGTTGACAACGTACGAGAGCTGGGCGTCCGACTTGTACGTGTCCTTGCCGTAGCCCAGCGCAAGACCAAACATGCCGACCGATTTACCTGCCACGATGCGCCACGCACTCGTCTCGATTCCAAAACCGCTGACGGTGACGGTATCGTCATCCTGACTACCCGTGAGTGTCGCGCTTGGCAGATCTCGCCTGATCCACGACACCGAGATTCCAGGAACTACCATACTCTCCTGCACCAGGCCTAGCCGCGCACCGTAGCCGAACTGGAACGACTTGCCGACGTTCATATCGACGCCGGAGGCCGACAAGCTTGGCACGTACGTGAGACTTCCCAGAGCGTCCACTGAAAGGATCCGCGTGACGCCAACAGGAACACCGCCGAATACGCCAATCGATGCATCCGCTGTCGGAAAGCCCGCCGGCTGATCTTTAACGGCGTACGTGGACTGTTGCGCTGAGCCGGTCTGGACGCCCACTTCCTCGATGTTCGGGATGGACGCCTGCATAGCCGTCGCGCGTACGCTGATCGAGAACCTGCCTGGACCACCGGTGGCGCTCGCCAGGCCCAACGTCGAATTCCCGCCGGTGAGGAGCGCGCCGAATTGCGGTGTCATGTAGTTGAAGATGTCGAGCGTCTTTTGGCACGCGTCGCCACCAGAACCAGTGGGACCAACGATCAAGGGATCGCTGCAGCGCGGATCGGACTGCTGCGCCTGCAGCCCAGCAAACGCTGACCCCATAAACAACGAATAGACTGCCAACATGCGGAATCGCATTGACTTTCTCCTGGATGAAGAAT
>JBHENQ010000129.1:0-18122 GCA_046261975.1 Gemmatimonadaceae bacterium
AGCGAAACGTAGCTGAACATCGTGCCTTGCTGCCGCTCGGAACCACGCATCGCGATCACCTTGGGCTTGGGATGCGCCATGATAAACATCGAACATCCTTTGCACCATCCCCAATCGCTACTTTTTCAGCAACCTGCTAGGTTCATGACCATTCCGCTTCGCCGAACAGTCCATGAATCCGTCGTCTACATCGACCGCGATAGCGCACCGCGCGTGGTCACGTCGGGCGAGGATCTCCTGCTGGAGGACTTGCCGATCGGCACGCGGGTCATCTATCCGAAGGCTCCGCTGCGCGGGCTGCCCAACCGCGAGGCTGCGGTCCGCTATGCGTTGAACCACCCGCATGGCTGCGATCCGCTTCACGCTCAGCTCTCGCCAGGAATGCGGGTCACGATAGCGCTCGACGACATCAGCCTTCCGCTGCCCCCGATGGCGACGCCGGACGTCAGGCAGACGATCCTCGAGGTGGTGCTGGATATGCTCGCGAGTCATGGAGTGGACGACGTGCACATCGTAATCGCCAACTCCCTGCACCGAAAGCTCACGGCGGCGGAGATGAAGCGTATGGCGGGCAGCGGTATTTTCGACGAGTACTACCCGGACCGCTACTACAACCACGATGCCGAGTGGCCGGATGGCCTTATCACTCTGGGTGAGACCCGCCACCGTGAGCCGCTGCGAATCAACCGCCGCTGTGCGGAAAGCGATCTGGTGATATACGTGAATATCAACCTCGTGCCGATGGACGGCGGGCACAAATCGGTGGCCGTGGGCCTCTGCGACTACGAGTCGCTGCGAGCGCACCATGAGCCGCAGACCATCCGCGACTCCGACAGCTACATGGACCCGGCGAGATCGGAGCTGGGCAACAAAGTCCAGAGACTCGGCATGCTCGTGGATGAGACGCTCAACGTTTTTCATATCGAGACTGCGCTCAACAACCGCATCTACTCGGGTCAGATGGACTTCCTCACCAAGAATGAGGATGACTACGGGCCGGTAGACCGAATGAAGCTCGACAGCGTCCGGTACACACTCGCCAAGCTCCCGCGTGCCGCAAAGCGAAAGATGCTGCATGCCATTCCCGCTCAATACGAGCTGATATCATGCCATGCGGGCCGCACGGACGAAGTTCACGACAGAATACTTCAGAAGAACTTCGATCAGTATGCGGTGCCGATAAGTGGGCAATGCGATATTCTCATCACCGGCGTACCGCACATCTCTCCGTACAACGTGAATTCGATTCTGAACCCGCTCCTCGTGCAAGTGATGGGTTTGGGCTACTTTCACAACATGTACCGGGGCAAGCCGCTGCTCAGAAAAGGCGGCGTCATGATTCTCCACCATCCCTGCTACGACGACTTCGATCACGATTTCCACCCTAGTTACATCGAGTTCTTTCACCGGCTGTTACCGGAGACCCGGGATGCGTTCACTCTGCGCGAAAAGTACGAGCGCGAGTTCGCAACAAACCCGAGCTACGTTCAGATGTACCGGCGTAGCAACGCGTATCACGGTGCGCATCCGTTTTTCATGTGGTACTGGGGTGAGAATGGTAGACAGCACGTGGGCCGCGTGATCGTGGCCGGTGCCGAAAATGCCCACGTTCCGGCCATGCTTGGCTGGGAACGAGCGGGCACGCTGGCCGAAGCCATCGCGATGGCACGCGGAACGGCCGGCTCTTCGGCGGAGATCACGATGCTGCGTCAGCCGATGATCTTCATAGCGGACGTGTCCTGACGGATGCCGGAAACCGGCATGGTTCGCGTGACGCTGTCACCAACGGAGATCTACCGTGGACGATCGGTATTCCTCATAGGGGGAACGGGATTTCTCGGCAAGGTTACGCTGAGCATGCTCCTCTACCGCTTCCCCGGCATCAAGCGCGTCTACGTTACCGTGCGCGCTCCTACAACCGGGGAATCGGAGAACCGCTTCTGGAACGCGGTGTTGCCGTCTCCTCCTTTCGATCCGCTGCGGGAACGGTACCGTGGTGCGGATTCCTTCGAGGCATTCATTCGCGAAAAGGTTCGCGTAGTAGGCGGCGATATCGGCGACCCGAATCTCGGGTATTCCGAGGCACAGGCGCAGGCAATAGCCGACGACATAGACGTCGTCATCAACGGAGCTGGCAAGGTCACCTTCAACCCAGCGCTGGAGGCCGCGCTCAGGACCAACGTCGTCGGAACGGAAAACGTCATCAAGTTCGTGAAACGCATGCGGCGTCCTGCACTAGTCCACACGTCTACCTGCTTCGTGGCCGGAAACAGATCAGGACCCATCTCCGAGAACGATCCCGTGATAGGATACTTCCCACGGAGCGCGGAGCTGCCAGGCGTCAGGTTCGACGTTGAGAAGGAGATCGAGGACTGTGCCAAACTCGCCACACGCGTTCGCGAGGAAGCGCGCGACGCCGTGACTATTGCGCGTTTCACGGAGCGCGCCAGGCAGCGCCTGATTGCAGATGGCCGTGACGCGGATGACCAGGATGCGCTCGTCGTTGCCGTTGCCAGGGAGCGCAAGGCATGGACGCGCGAGCGTCTCACCGAACTGGGAGTCGAGCGTGCAACCTGGTGGGGGTGGCCGAACATCTACACGTATACCAAGAGTCTCGGAGAGCAGTTGGTGGCGGCCGAGACCGGAATCGTGCGCAGCATCGTGCGACCGAGCATCGTCGAGTCGGCGGTGAGTTATCCCATGCCGGGCTGGAACGAGGGCTTCACTACCACGGCGCCCCTCGTTCTCATGATCCTCAAGGGACAGGCGCAGATCCCAGCCGGTGACTCGCTCCGGCTGGACGTCACACCCGTGGACGCGGTGGCCTCGGTGCTACTGGCTGTGGCGGCGGAAGCATGCGTTCGCGAACCGCAACTCGTGTATCAGGCTGCGACGGGTGACTCCAACCCGCTGGACATCCCTCGGGTAGTCGGGCTGACCGGGCTTTACAAGCGCAGGCATCTGCAGGAAAAGGAAACGGGGAACTCCATCGTGAACCGGATAATGGCGGCGATGGAAGCGCGCACCGTGACGGTGGAGCGATTCGAGAACACGTCCACTCCAATGGTTAACGCGGCCGCGAAGAAAGTTTCTTCCTTGCTCGACCGGGTCAGGCCCCGCTTCGGTGGCGGGAGGGTAACGGCGGCAGTGGATCGGGCAAAGGGTCACGTGCAGCGCCTGGTGGACCTGACGGACGAAGCCAAGAGAGTCTTCGAGATTTTCCGTCCGTTCATCGTCGAGAACTCCTACATCTTCAGCGCTGCCAACGTGCGCCGGCTGTTCGACGACATCAGGCCCGAGGACCGAGCCGCATTGCGCTGGAATCCGGAGGCGCTGGACTGGTATGACTATTGGCTGAACGTCCACGTCCCCGGTCTGGAACGCTGGGTATTCCCCACACTGGAGGAGGAGCTACGCGAGCGACCGCAGCGCCTTTACACATATAGAGATCTCATCGAGCTCTTCGATACGGCGACCAAACGATTCGCTACCCGCGTGGCAATGCGAATCGAAAGGGGCGGCCGCGTGGAGCGCTATACGTACGCCGATCTTCAGGAAGTGGCGTCGCGCGCTGGCGGGCTGCTCGCGGCATCCGGAGTGAAATCAGGGGATCGCGTCCTTCTCGTGAGCCACAATGCCCCGGAATGGGGTATGGCGTATTTCGGCGTGCTGAAGGCAGGCGCCACATGCGTCCCGGTCGACCCAGAGAGCTCAGTGGATGAGATAATCCGCTTCGTGGGGGCCAGCGACGCGGTAGGCTGCATCACGAGCGACCGCGTGGCGTCCAGACATCCTGATCTGGGCGCGCGACTTCGGCTCGGAGGATTCGGTAGCTTGCGCGTGTGGCGCTTCGCGGACCTGTTTGCGATACCGGACGTCGAGATCGAGAAAGCGGGTCTCGCGCTTCTGCCGGAGCAGGTGCAGGCGCACTCGGTCGCGTCCCTGATATTCACCTCAGGGACCACGGGACAGCCGAAGGGCGTCATGCTCTCGCACCGGAATCTCACTAGCATGGTATCAATGCTCGGGTCGGTGTTCGATCTCGGCACCGGCGACGGCGTGCTGTCGGTACTGCCTCTACACCACACCTTCGAGTTCTCAGCGGGCTTCCTCATGCCCCTCAGCAGGGGCACGCAGATAACGTATCTCACCGATGTGAATCGCGAGCAGCTCGTTCGAGCCCTGGAAACGTCGCACGTGACCGCGATGGTTGGAGTTCCCGCCCTGTGGGAATCTCTGCACCGCGGCATCACCGGCAAGATGCGAGACAGCGGCAAGGCCGTCGAGAATATTTCGAAGCTGCTAATGATGGCCAACAGCTGGGTGCGCGACCGCACACCAATGAACCCGGGACATTTCCTGTTCGCGTCGGTGCATCGGAGGTTCGGCGGGAAGATTCGCTACCTCATCAGCGGAGGCGCCGCGCTCAGCAACACCGTCAAGAAAGACCTTCACGGTCTCGGTTTCACCGTTCTGGAGGGTTACGGACTGACGGAAGCATCTCCCGTTCTTACTGTGACGCGGCCGCGCAATAATCTGCTCCTATCCAGCGTCGGTACGCCGCTTCCGGGGGTTGAAGTCAGGATCGCAGACGCCGATGACAAGGGCATAGGGGAAGTGCTCGCGCGCGGCAGCAACATAATGGCCGGTTACTACGAGGACGAAGACGCGACTAGCAGCACGCTGGTGGATGGCTGGCTGCGAACCGGCGACCTTGGCCGGCTCGATGATAGCGGAAATCTCTATCTTGTCGGCCGCTCCAAAGAGATCATAGTCGATTCGGATGGGCGAAACGTCTACCCGGACGATCTCGAGGTAGTCTATTCAGGATGCCCGTTCATAAAGGAATTGTGCATTCTAGGGGTGCCGGACGGCGTAGCCGAGAAAGTGGCGTGCGTCGTGGTCCCTGACTATGCCCACGACGACTCACTGTCTCCTGAAGAAGTGAGGCGACGCATCGAGGACCACATTCGCGGACGGTCGGTTCCGCTTCCGCACCACAAGCGCGTCAAGCTGCTTCACATATCCGAGGACGAGCTGCCTCGAACCGCGACCCGAAAGGTGAAACGAAACGAGGTCGCAGCGGTGCTCGCGGCGCTGGAGAGCGCCTCGCGCTCGGACGCGGAGCCTGCTCGCGGCGGAGCGTTGGGCGGGAGCGGCCGGATGCTGGATGACCGCACATCCTGGCTGGTACCCATAGTTGCCGCGGTTTCAAACCGGCCTCGTGCGGGCATCAGGGCCGACACGCGGCTCGAAGCACTCGGCTTCGACAGCCTGATGTATGTGGAACTCGCGGCAGCCATTGAGGAGGCGGGTGGAAGTCTCGAAGCGCCCGACCGGCTGCATGAAGTGCGCGACCTGCGTGAGCTGGGGCAGATGGTGAGGCGCAACGCGCCACTGCTGCCCGAACCAGAACGGCTGCCTGCGACCGCAGGCGATTCCGGCAACAGGAGAGAGCAAGGCAAGAACGACGAAGTAGAGTTGCCGTGGCTCGTGCGCGCAACGGGAGCGAAAGCGCTTGGTGTGCTGCAGAGAGTTTTCTACGAGGGGGTGCTCGACGCCTCGTATGAGGGCGGCACGAACGTACCGGTTCACACCAACTTCATAGTGGCGGCCAACCACGCGTCCCACCTGGATATGGGTCTCGTGAAGATGGCGCTCGGCGATCAGGGCAAGGACCTGGTCGCCCTGGCTGCCGCCGACTATTTCTTCGATAATCGCTACAAGCGCGCGTACGTAGAGAACTTTACGAACCTCGTGCCGATCGAACGCAGCGGCTCGCTTCGCCAGTCGCTCAGACACGCCAGGAGTTTTCTGGAACGAGGCTTCAACGCGCTGATTTTCCCCGAAGGTACGCGGTCCGTCACCGGCCAGCTTGGCGAGTTCAAGCCTGTCGTCGGCTTTCTCGCGCTGTCCGCTAGGGTCGGTATCCTGCCGATGTATCTGGAGGGAACTTACGAGGCGCTTCCAAAAGGCTCGGCCATGCTGAGGAGCCGGAAAGTCGGCGTGCGAATCGGACGCTTCATTTCGATAGAGCAGCTCGAGGGGTTAACCAACGGCATGCCGAATTCAGCCGCACACAGATTGATTGCTGCGCTTCTTCGAAACGAGGTCGCGAATCTGCGCGATGGTGCCAACCTGCCGTTTGACGCTCAAAGCCAGAGAGAACGCTGGATGTCGGCTCGTCCCGCGCTGGAAGGCGAATCAGCGCATCACGCGCTTGACGAAGGCGCTGCCATAGGCGACTGACCAATGCATTCGCCCTTGACACCATGAGTTGGCTGACGCGTCGCCGAGCTGCGCGCGCGCCCGCGCAACCGGCCGCCCCCTCGCACGCGCCCACCGAAGCGCCTGCTCCCGAACGTCCGATCACGCTGGTAACCGGGGGTACGGGCTTTCTGGGGTCTCATCTCGTTCGCCTGCTAGCCAATGGAGGCGACACTGCCCTGCGCGTCCTTACCACTACGTCGCCGGCATGGCTCGCAGAGCTGGGCGTCGAAACAGTGAGAGGATCCATCACGGTTCCCGAAGACGTCGAACGCGCCGTCAAAGGTGTGACTCATATCTACCATCTGGCCGGCCGCGTGTCCCGGTCGTCGGACGATGCACCGGAGATGTACGCACTGCACGTCGAAGGTACCCGCTATCTGTGCGACAGCGCCAAGAGGGCCGGCGTGAAGTCGATGGTCCTTGTGTCATCGAGCGGAACGCTGGCTGTTTCCGACCAACCGGACGTGGCCGCTAACGAAGAATCGCTCCCGCCGCTCGAGATCATTCTTCGCTGGCCATATTATGCCAGCAAGGTTTATCAGGAGCGGGTCGCGCTCGAAAGCCTGGCGGGCGCCGGTGTGAAGCTGGTGATCGTTAATCCAAGCCTGCTGCTTGGACCGGGCGACGAACGGCTCTCGTCCACCAAGCTCGTACTCGATTTCCTGGCTCGAAAGATTCCCGTTGTGCCGACGGGAGGTCTGAGTCTGGTCGACGTGCGTGACGCGGCACAGGCCGTGCGTTCGGCTCTGCGGCGCGGAGTTCACGGCGAAAGATACCTGCTGGGTGCGACGAACTGGACTTTCCGCGAGCTCTTTGGCCGTCTGGAACGGCTGACCAAGATTCCGGCACCGCGCTTTTCCCTTCCGCCGCGTATCGCTGTACCGGGTGCGCGCGCGATGACATCCGTGCTCCGCAAGTGGAACATGGCGCCTTCCGTGGAGCCGTCCGAGATCGAGATGGCCGGCTACTATTGGTACGTCGATTCCTCCAAGGCCCGGCGCGAGCTCGGTTTCACGACGCGGGACCCTGGTGAGACCCTGAGCGACACCGTCTCGTTCGTGCAGGATCGGTTTCTCGAACGCCGCGGCGGTGCCTGGGAGGAGGGCTTCAAATCAGCCGACGCAGCGGTCTCTCCTTATCCCGGATCCGCTCGACGACGCTAGGCCGGCAAGCGTACGCGCAGAGCGGAAGGCAGGACTTCGAACGAGGCGGGCAAGCGCCCTATCAGCTCTCCATCTGCTTCCACTCGCACCGGATCCTGGCGTCCGTCCCCTAGCTGCTCGGCATTCACGCGCAGTGCCAGCCGGTGGTGCACACTCGGGAGACTAATGTGTGTGCCAAGGTAAAGACGGTAGGATTTTGAGAGCAAGGTGAGAGCGCCCAGATCTCCGATGGCGATGACGTCCAACCACCCGTCGTCGAGTTTAGCATCCGGCGCGATTTTCATTCCGCCGCCGAAGTAGCGCGCATTGGCGACACACAGATTTGATGCGGTTATCCGAAAGGGTACTTCATCGTCCAGCCGGAGCTGTATCGTCGGCGCGGAGAAGTGCGGAAAGGCCTGCAGAGTAGCAACGGCATAGGAGAGCGGCCCGGAAACGAAACGTCCCAGGCCGGATGGAGCGGTCATGCCTACGCGGGAGTTCTCCGCCATGCGTCCCACGACGGCTGCCGACAGTCCGAAGGATGCAACGTTCACGAAGAACCTTTCGTGCATGATGCCTGTTTCGTCAGCGCAGGACACGCGTGCAGCGTCTATGCGCGTGGAGATGCCGTTTCGCAGTGCGAGAGCAGCGCCCGCAGTTCGGGCTGGTATGCCGAGCGTGCGTCTGAAGTCACCTCCCGTGCCACTGGGCAGAACTGCAAGCTCGGTATCGTGGCCGGAACGGAGAATGCCGTTTGCCACCTCGGAAACGGTCCCGTCGCCGCCGCACGCGATTAGAAGTCTGCGGCCGGCGATGGACTCACGCTCCGCGATCATAGTTGCGTCACCCCGCGCTTCGGTGAACGCGCATTCGAAGGGTCCAAAGTGTGTACGAAAGGCACTCGCCGTCGCGGCCCAGCGCTCGCGTGTCCTCCCGGCGCCGGAAGCCGGATTCACGACCAGAAGAGGGAGCATCAGTTTGTTCGGTCCTGCGCGTCGATGCGTGCCTGAACCAACGTTGGTTCAGTTGCCGCGGACCTCTCGTCGCGTTGGCCATTAGCAACCGGCTTCGCGACTGCGTAGAGGGCACGATCCTGCTCGGCCAGCATGGCGATACCCTGCATCAGGAAATCAGCGATCTCCTTGTATGTGCGGGCTCGCCGCTCTCGGCCCAGAAACTGTGCCAGGTCGAGAGGTGGCCCGAAATGAATGCGTACCAGCTCAACAGTTCCACGTCTCCAGTTTCGGCGAACCTGCCGAACGACGCTGTTATCGAGCCCTGCGACGAAGACAGGAATTACCTGTGGCGCGGTATCCAGTACCAGCTGGCCGATTCCGGGTTGCGGTCGCAGAAAGGTATACGGGTCGGCCCCGCGGTTACGGGTTCCTTCCGGATGATAGCCGATCAGGTGACCCTCCCCGCTCCGGCAAAGATCCGCGAGAACGCGCAGGGCGTATGTATTGAAGGCGCGTTTCTCATGGCTTTGGAAGAACGGTGGGTACATGGACCAGCCGGCAGCGAGTGCGTTGATCGCGAGCGCTGCGGGCGAATCGTAGAAGAACCGGGCGCGTACGGGAAAATACGTCTTCACCTGCCGATTGGTTCGGCGAACAAGCATGCTCGACACAACGTACATGTCGAAGAATGACCGGTGGTTAGAGATCAGCAGGACGGGACGAGAAACCGAGGTACGGTCGAACTGCTCGATGCCGTGGACGCGCAGGAGGTTGGACATGGCGAACTGAATCAGCCGGGCAGGAATCGCCCGCTGGTATCGCGTCCAGAAAATCTTGGCTCGACCCTGGTTCATTCGGCGGGCGACACGGAAAGCAAGCTGCTCCATCATGGAGAGTACGCCTATCTCGTCTGCCGTGTAGTCTGTCATGGCTTGCAGTGTGTCCCCATCTTGCAGCGGGGTCAAGCTCGACAGAAGCTTAGGTGCATGTTCCGGCCGGGCAAACTGCTTTCCCTGGTACCTCATACGGGAGGAGGACGTGAAAGATCTAGGGTTTGATCTGGACCGCTACTTGCGCAATTCCAAAAGAGTCGATCTCACGGACCTCGACTGGGTCCGCATCAGAGAGTATCCAGTCACGATCGAGGAGGCTCGATGTCTCTCATACATGATGGACATAGAGTCACACACTGTGATATTCCTGCGAGATCTGCTGTCAACTCCCGCGGCGCTGGAGCCTGACATAACTGCGTTTCTTTCCTGCTGGGTCTACGAAGAACTATGGCACGGGGAAGCCTTCAGCCGTTTTCTAGGCGAAGCCGGTTACGCGTTGGAGCCCGACGGAGAACGAACGAGATGGGACGATCCCTATCCGAGCCGCGTGAAACGGAACTTCTGGATCAGAGGCATGATTACTACGAAGGTTTATGTAGAGCAGCTAAAGCGAATGGCAGGTTGGTTGATGGTTAAGGATTTCCCCGCCGTACACATGACGTGGGGCGCTCTGAATGAATACTCGACTCTTACGGCGTACCACCGCCTCATAGCAAAAACCAATCATCCGGTCATGATCGAAATGCTGCATCGGGTGATCAAGGACGAACGCCGGCATTACGCTTTCTATAGGAATCAGGCACAGCTGCGCCTGGCTCGCAGCGCCAAGGCCCGGAAGGTGACTCGCTGGGCGCTGGAACAACTTTGGGCGCCGGTGGGAACGGGGGTCAGGCCGATCGCGGAGACCGATTTCGTGATCTCCTATCTCATGGGAGACGAGGAAGGTTTGGCCACAGCGCGCGAGATGGATGAGTCCATCAGCGAGCTACCCGGGTTGGAGCGTGGCAATTACATCGAGAAGTCCGTGCATGCGGCCCTCGACCGCCTCGGGAATCGGCAGTCCGTAGGCGGGAGGCGGGAGTCGGGAGTCGGGAGTCGGAAGTCGGTAACCACCCCAGACCCCAGCCCCCAGACCCGCCGCTCAACACTGTCGGAGATAACATGATGGAAAAGGCTACCTTCGGAGCAGGTTGTTTCTGGGGAGTGGAAGTCGCATTCCGTCAGGTGAAAGGTGTGAAGGACGTCGCGGTAGGGTATCTGGGAGGCACACTGGCCAATCCCACGTACAAGGACGTCTGCAGTGGCAGGACCGGGCATGCGGAAGTGGTGCAGGTAGAGTTCGATCCTGCCGAAGTGTCTTACGACCGTCTCCTGGATGTATTCTGGGAGAATCACGATCCAACAACGCTCAATCGGCAGGGACCGGACGTTGGCACGCAGTACCGATCGGCGATATTCCATCACACGCCCGAGCAGCGTGCCGCCGCCATAGCCTCGAAGGAGCGCATGCAGGCATCCGGTCGCTTCACCAAACCAATCGTTACGGAGATTACGTCGGCGTCAACCTTCTACGCCGCCGAGGATTACCACCAGCGGTATCTGGAGAAGCGCGGCCTGGCTTCCTGCCATGTTAGGAGCTAGGGAATCGGGAATCGGGAGTCGGGAGTCGGGAGTCGGGAGTCGGCCCTAATCCCTAATCCCTAATCCCTAATTCCTAATCAATCCCTAGCTCTTCCGATCGCGCCGGTCCTCGCGACGGTCGGGGACATCCTCGCGACGATCTCGAACATCCTCGCGACGGTCGCGAACGTCCTCACGCCGATCCCTGATATCCTCGGCCCTATCACGCCAGCCGCCGCGATGCCGCCTGTCACGGACGTCCTCCAGACGATCGCGAACGTCCTCCCGCCGGTCCCTCACGTCCTCGCGCCTGTCACGCCTGTTCTCCGCGCGATCATATACGTCTTCGATCCGGTCTCGCTTGATCCGATGCTTTTGCGTCGAGCTCTGAGCGCCGGCGGTCGCGCTGATCCCCAGAAAAAGTGCTACGCTCATTGCCGCCAATAGCCGATTGCGCATATGTCCTCCACGTGTAGTATCCAGTGTGCATGCCGCGCGTACCTAATCGTTCGACGCTGAGGCCCGCGTGATGTTAATGCGCCCTGAGCCATATGTGACCGACATCACTGCTCGGCCCGAATGATTTGATGCGGCACCTTTCAGCTTCGTGAATTCCACGTTCACGTTCGCGACAGGCGAGCCGTTCCATGCTAGCGAGCTGACGGATTCGTTGCTTTCGATACACACGGACCTCAGCGCCTACCTCGATTCTCTTGCCCCGACGACTTTTTTTGCCCGTATTGGCGATGCGTGGTCGCCGGCAGAGAACGCGCGGCATCTGATCAAGTCAATGCGTCCGATCGTACTTGCGATGAAAGCGCCGAGAATCGTGCTAGCGGTGCTTTTCGGGATCTCGGTTCGACCTTCTCGCGATTTCGCCCGCATCCGCGCTGCGTACCGGGAACAACTTGCACTTGGTGGCAAAGCGGGACGATTCGCTCCGTCGCTGGAGGGGCAACCTGCGGCTCCGTTGGCGCGCCGGAAAGAAATCATGACGGCTCTGCATGATGTATTGAACGATCTCGTTCTTGCGGCGCAGCCGTGGAGTGAGCGAGCACTGGATCGCTACCGGTTACCGCATCCATTGCTCGGGAAACTCACCGTGAGGGAGATGCTCATGTTCACCGTGTATCACAACTCCCATCACGCGATAAACCTTAGAACACGCCTGAGCTGAAATTCTCCACCAGGTTCCGACTCCCGACTCCCGACTCCCGATGCCATCGCGCATATCCTTCTCGACATCTATGATTACGTCGTCTTAAAAACTCTCAGGAGGCTTTTCCATGAAGCCGCTCTCAATGCTTGGCATTGTACTGATGGTGGCCGGCGCCGTCATCTTCGCGCTCAAGGGAATCAGCTTCACAACCGACAAAGAGACCGTTGGTGTCGGGCCAGTTGAGGTCACGGCCGAGAAGAAGGAGACCATCCCGCCGGTGTATGGCCTGGTAGCTCTCGCCGCGGGCGCGGTCCTGTTCGTCGTGGGCAGAAAGAAATGACGCGCTGGGCCAGGTTTGGAGGCGGGGCAACCGCCGTTATCACGCTCTTGTCGTGCGCACCCGCTACCGTCCCTTCGCGAGAAGCGTCTCCGCCCTCGGGTCTCGTGCCGCCAGCATTGGAGTCGGTAGCACAGAGCGACATTCAGCGTGATCTCTTCGCGCTGGCGAGCGATAGTTTTCGGGGCAGAGAGGCGGGGACGCTTGACGAGTTACGCGCGTCCGTCTGGCTCGCGGATCGCGCACGCGAGGCGGGACTTCTTCCAGCCGGAGATGATGGGACATACTTCCAGTTCTGGCCCATGCGGCGCATACGAATCTCACGCGACAGCAGGATAAGGGTGGGAGAACGTGTACTTGCTCTCGACACGGAAGTGGTGGTTACATCGCCGGTGGCCGCGAAGCTGGATCTTCCACTCGTCTTTGTCGGTGAGGGACGGGAGGGCGATTTAGGCGGTGTCGACATCCGGGGTAAGGCCGTTGCAGCCGTGATTTCCCGCCCTGCCAATCCACCCAGCGGGTTCGTCAGCCTGAGGCCGTTCCGCTACACGCTCACCGCGATTCGCGAGCGAGTTGCTTTTCTGACGGGGCGCGGTGCGTCGGCGGTGCTCTTGGTGTCGGATTCCGTCGCGGACTCCGCATGGGTATTTGCCGGCACGACTCTCGGGCGCGGTCGTTACAACATCGATTCAACTGGAACGGATCAATTGCCAACGCAGCCTCCGGTGCTGTGGCTGCACAGCAGGATGCTCGAGACCATTCGATCCGCCTCCGGCAGCCAGCGCTTCGTCGCCGATGTACAGGTCGAGAGCTTTCTTTACCCCAGTGTGAACGTCGTGGCGTTGGTAGCGGGCACCGATCAGACGCTCCGATCGGAATACGTGTTGTATAGCGGTCACCAGGACCACGATGGAGTTCGGGTCGCGATTGCGGGCGACTCGATCTGGAATGGAGCAGACGACAACGCCACGGTGAGCGTCGCGCTACTCGCGATCGGTCGCGCGTTCGCAAAACAGCCGGGACGGCGTTCGGCACTGTTCGTTTGGCATGGCGCTGAAGAGCGCGGTCTCCTGGGATCTCGCTGGTTCGTCAACCAGCCCACAGTGCCCCGGGCCGCGATCGTGGCGGTGCTCAACGGCGATATGATCGGACGAAATCACCCCGACTCAGCGACGCTCATGGGCTCGCAACCACCGCATCGAAACTCCAATGCCCTTGTGCGGATGGCCCTGGAGGCAAACGAGAAAGTGGGCCGGTTCTCTCTCGACTCCAGCTGGGACAGGCCAGAACATCCTGAGGGTTGGTACTTCCGCAGCGATCATCTTCCATACGCGCGGGCCGGAATACCCGCGTTGTTCTTCAGCACGTTGCTTCATCCTGAGTACCACACACCTCGCGACGAGGCCGCCACGATCGATGTCGCCAAGCTGACGCGAATGGCTCGCTGGATGTACGCCACCGGCTGGTCAGTCTCGAACGCCAGCTCGCGACCGCAAATCGATGAAGGATTCAAGCTGGAGCGGTAAACGCCACACTGTAAATAAATGAAGCAGCGCTGATGTAACGCAACATTTCGCCTCGTTGCGTTGTCGCGACGCGTCCGTCATCAGGCCATGAGTTGGCGCTCCTTTGTTCTCGCCTCATCCCTCCTTGCAGCAAGCTCGACTGCTCCACTCCTGGCGCTTGCACAATCGCGAGTCCGGGAGACCGGTACGTTCCAAGTGTCGCAGCACGTCCTCTGGATCCGGGGAACTGACCAGGGAGTCGTGCAGCTGTTCGTGGCTCGAGGGTTTCGAGACGCGCTAGCCAGACCGCACAACCTGAACCCCGACGCTATTCTCAGCTGGTCCGACAGTCTGGCGAAACTTCGGGCGGCTCGGCGCTCCGCGGGCAAGGAGATAGTTCTCAGCACAACCGGCCTGGCTTCCGACGGAACTGTGCTCCAGCGGCACGTGGGAGGAAGGTTTCCAGGTCTAAGTATAACTGTCGGTGGCGGTGAGACGCTGAAGTTTGTCGAGGCCGCAACTCCCGCCTTCACCGTTGCCCTCGAGGAAGCGGTAAGAGCGACGCGTGAGTTCAGCAGCACTGCGGCAGTGGTATCCGAAGACGCGGCACGAGCAGCGGAAGCGCCTCCGGTTGCGGTCGCAATTCCAACTCCCGCCGTGGCTCCTGCTCCGGCGGCCTCGGCTGAAGCGCGAGAACAGCAGCGGCCTGAGACGGTCGCGACGGCGCCTTCAGCGTCCCTCGAAGAGCAACCAGTTCCGGTGGCCTTAATCGCGCGCGCTGTCGAGCCTGAGCCGGTGCGCAAGCGTTCCTCGGCGAAAGCCTCCGTCCCAGCGAAAGCCGCAGCCAAGCCGGTGCAGAAAAGGGTTCCGGCCAAAGCCCCTCCTGCTCCTGTGGTGGTTGCCGCAACGCCTGAAGTGTCCGTACCCGTTCTCCGCGTAACACCACCCCCGGTCGCACAAGCTCCACCGGTCGCGTCGAACGAACCCCAGTCGCCTCCAGCAGCATCGATTGAATCGCGAGGAGAGAGGCGGCCTGACAACGTAGAAGCGACGCCTTCAACGTCCCTTGGGGAGCAACCGGTGCCGGTGAAAGAAACCGCCCCCGCGGTCCACTCCGGAACGGCGGCAAAGCGTCCGTCGGTGAAGACTTCGATCGCAGCGCGAGCGGCAACCAAGCCGGCGCAGAAGAAGGTCTCGAACGCAGCTGCCGAACCGGTGCACGTACCAGCGAAGGAAACACCCCCCGCACCAGTGCGCGCGGCTCCGCGCCTCCCTGACGCCACGCCCGTTGTTGCAATTGTCCCGAAGCGAGATTCGACGCCAAGCGACAAGAAAATCGACCTTCCGTTGGGCGAGTTGGTTATCCCGGCTGCGTTGCTTAACGACCGAAATGGGCAGGTTCAGTACTGCTACCGGCAGGTGGGTTTCAAGTACGACAGTCAACTCGCCGGCCAGTTGATCGTGCGTGTCACACTGGGCGATGGCGGAACTGTCAGTGACGTCAAGGTTATTCGGCGGAACTGGGACGGTGTTTCTGCTGGGGAAGTTGAGTCCTGTATTCGCGCGTTGATTCGCGAGTGGACCTTCCGTCCGAATGATCCCTCGCTCGCTGGCGGATCTACCGAATTCACCTTCACGTTCAAGCCGTAGGCCAGATCGTCCTTCTGAGCTAGCCGCGTCGTGAAAGCGCGGCTCGACCGTCAGTAGCCCACCGCCATCCCATCCTTCCGCGGGTCACTCCCCGCCGCGAACCCCCTGGGCAGTCGCACGATCGCCTGCGCCCCGCCAAATGCGATGGAAGGCTGGTCGATGAGCACATGTCCCATCGCCGTGAGCGCCGCGCGCACGACGTCGCCCACCGGCGCCTCGAGCGCCACCCGCTGCCGGTCGTAGTGGCGGAAGCGCGGCGCGTCGATCGCTGCCTGCACATCCATGCCGAATACGAAGTGGTTGAGCAGGAACTGCACGTGCCCCTGCGCCTGGACGCCGCCGCCCATGAGCCCGAAGCTCATGTACGGCTCCTCGCGTCCGTCCACCGTGCGGGTGACGAAGCCGGGGATCAGCGTGTGGAACGGCCGCTTCCCCGGCGCGACGGTGTTCGGCAGGCCCGGCGTGAGCGTGAACCCCGCGCCGCGGTTGTGCAGCGCGAAGCCGGTGCCCGGCACCACGATCCCCGACCCGAAGTAGTCGTATATCGAGTTGATGAACGACACCATGTTCCCCTCGGCGTCGGCGACCGTGAGGTAGACCGTCTCGCTCTGCGTCCGCAGCGGCCCCGGATCCACGCGTTCCTGCGCCCGGCCCGGGTCGAGGTGGCTGCGCCGTTCGGCGATGAACTCGTCGGTGAGCATCCGCTCGGCGGGCATGTCGAGATGGTCCGCATCGCCGACGAACCGGTCGAGGTCGGCATAGGCGAGCTTCTTCGCCTCGATGAGGTGATGCAGGTAGGCCGGCGAGTTGTGCCCCATTGCCTCGAGGTCGTAGGTCTCGAGGATGCGCAGCATCTCGAGCGCCGCGATGCCTTGGTTGTTGGGCGGCAGCTCCCAGACGCGGTAGCCGCGGAACGGCACCGAGATGGGTGCCACCCAGTTCGGCGCGTTCTTGAGGAGGTCGTCGAGCGTGAGGAAGCCGGACAGCGCGGTGAGCCGCGCGACGATGCGCTGGCCGATGGAGCCACCGTAGAAGGTCCCGATGCCGCTGTCGGCGATGACCTGCAGCGTGCGCGCGTAGTCGGGATTCCGGAACCAGTCGCCGGCCTTCGGCGCATGGCCGCTCGGAAGGAAGGTCGCGGCGGCCGCCGAGTCGCGCTGGAGGAAGGCCGTCTCGTCCGCCCATTGCGATCCGGCGCGGAAGCCGCGCGCCTGGAGCGTCTCGCGCGTCATGAGCGAGCCGGCGCGTCCGCTCGCGTTGAGCGCGACGAGCTTCTGCTCCTTGCCGAGCCAGGCGATCGCGAACATGTCGCCGCCGATGCCGGTCATGTGCCGTTCGGTCACGCTCAGCACGGCGGCCGCGGCTACGGCGGCGTCGATGGCGTTGCCGCCCTGGCGCAAGACCTCGAGGGCGGCCGCGGAGGCGAGCGGCTGGCTTGTCGCGACCGCGCCGTTGGGGGCGTAGACGGTGGAGCGGCCGGCCATGGTGGTGGGCCGCTGGGCCTGGAGCGGGGCAGGGGCGGCGAGGAGCGCGGCGAGCGCGGCGACGGCCGCGATCGAGTTAAGTCGGGACATGCGGGCTCCGGATGAGTGGTGCAGGGCGTGGAAGGGCACGGTCGCGTGGGGATGGGATGCTGGCGAGCGCATGAGGAAAAGCTAGGTCGGTGGAGGATTAATGGTCAACGCGAGCCGTCCTCGCCAGTCGTAGAGGCGCGGCGACTCGCCGCGAACCGAATGACTTTCAATCTCATATAGTCGCGTTAGGCGTCGCGGCGCGACGGTAGCGGCGCGCTCTCGGTCTGACACGCAAGGCCTCGTCGCACTGGGTTCTCGGCGCTCTTGATCTGCGCTTCCTTGAGGGGTACTTTGTACTGCAAAGAACTTGTCCTTCTGCTCCAGGGGCAGACGGAAGTAGTGCGTCCAGGCTGCACTTGGGAGGCAGTCATGAAGAAGTGGGTGCGACGCATCCGCGCTGCAGTCGGGATGGGCCTCACCTGGGGAGCAGCATGGTTCGGTGCGGGCATCATGCTCCTGCTGGTCAGCGGTTTTGACGCCGACGTCCCGTTTCCCCTCCTGTTTGCTCTACTCGGCTTTGTCGCCGGCATCACGTTCTCTGGGATCCTCGGGGTTATCGAGGGCCGTCGCAGGTTTGATCAGATGTCGCTTCCGCGCTTTGCAGGGTGGGGCGCTGTGGGCGGCCTTCTGCTGTCCGGGATCTTCGTCTTGGCCGTGGCCCTTGGAGGGGAGTCATTGTGGGGAGAGATCCTGGTGTTGGGTCCCGTGTTTGCACTAGCGGGTGCGGCCTCCGCTGCTGGTTCGCTGGCCCTCGCCAGAATGGCGGAAAGGCGAGAATTGCCCGACCCCAGTGCGGATCCGGCCGAGGCGGGGCTTACCGAAGACGAGAGGCGGGAACTGCTCGGAGGCGGTGACTGATATGTCCGCGTGGCTCCAGTCCGCAGCTTCCGAGGACATTGCTCATCCAGATGTGGGTCGTGTCACGAGCGACGCCTAGAAATTATGACTGGGCTGGCCCTCCGATTTTCGCGTGGGTTAGTTCTTCCGTGCGAAACCGGAGTCACCAGAGCCACATGCGACGTGAAGTACCTGTCGCAAATCAACGGAGGACCAGCCCATGTCTAGCTCCATTA
>JBHENQ010000130.1:0-9940 GCA_046261975.1 Gemmatimonadaceae bacterium
AATTCCGCGATGCCAATGTCCGGTCCTGCATCCGTCTTGGACGGCGTTCCGAACACAGGTCCGATTCCGGCGTAGTCGGCTCCTCTGGCCGCGATGGATTCCGCATCGGATCCCACCGAGGCTCCCACGATGAATCCGGCTGGAGCAATCCGACGCACCGCTGAGACCGGCAAATCGTCCGCGCCAACGTGCACGCCGGCGGCACCCGAGGCGATCGCAACGTCGACGCGGTCGTTCACAATAAGCGGAACCGGCAGCAAACTGGTCATTAGGCGCGCAATCTCCACGAGCGTCCGAGCGTCCACCTCCTTGAGCCGCAGCTGTACCATTGTGCATCCGCCTCGTACGGCTGCCAGCGCTCGACCGACAAGTCCGTCCTGGCCGTCGCGGATGTCGTCGGTAATCGCAACGAGCGTTAGCGCGGCGGGATCGAACACCTGGGATGATCTACGGATCCGAGCGACATGTTCATGCTTTGGGCCGGGTCATGAGCTTGTACGCGAAACCTCAAGGTTTGTCGGAGTCAGCCTGAGAACGCCGTATGTCCTGACGGGCTTCGACGTGCTGCTTGAACGTCACGCGAAATTCGTGATGTCCGTCCGGATGGGCGACGAAGTATTTGAATGGTACGTTCGCGGGGTAGAGAGCTGCCTGCAGACTTGCCTTGCCCGGTGATGCAATCGGCCCCGGCGGCAGACCTTTGTTGCGATAGGTGTTGTACGGGGATTCCACCTGCAGATCTCGATACAGCACTCGGCTGCTGTGGCGACCCTGAGAGTACTGAACGGTGGGATCCGCCTGCAGAGGCATTCCGTCTCGGAGACGGTTGTGGTAAACGGCAGAGATCACTGGGCGTTCCGGATCGAGTCTTCCCTCCTTCTCGATGATGGATGCCAACGTCACTATGTCATGTCGGGTCATCGCCAGCTCGCGCAGTCGCTCTTCCCACGCCGGATCGGCGCTCCAAACCTGATCGAAACGGCGAACCATCTCGTCCACGGCCTCGAGTGCCGTCGAGCCATAGGCGAACCTGTAGGTGTCGGGGAAGAGGTAACCCTCGAGCGTTTCCGAGGGTATCCGGAGCCTTCTCAGGAGGGAGGTATCCCGCACAGCCTCTTCAACCGAATCCAATGGGACGAGGATCTCCGCTGCGAGTAGGGTCACGATATCCCGAAGCGCGTAACCTTCCGGAATCGTGACACGCGCCTCGATGCCTTGCCCGCGGCTTAGCGCCCGGACAAGATCCGGCCACGGCGTTCCGCGCTGCAGCACGTACGTCCCAGCCTTGATTCCCCGGTCCTCGCCGTTGATGCGCGCGTATAGTCCGAAGAAGGTAGAGGAGCTGATGATTCCGGCGCTGGACAGCGAGTCAGCTGCTTCTCGGAACGTTGCTCCGGACGGTATCGTCACACGTATCATCGGACCACCAGGCTCGCGAATGCACGCAACCATCGCAGCGGCGGCGACCATCGACCCCAGAGTTCTATGGACCCGGAATCTACAGCGCGACTTTGAGCGCATGTTGCAGCAGGATCGTCGCGGCAATGGCATCGACGTCGCCCTTACGCCCACGGGTCGAGCCACCCATCTCGCGCACAGCACGGAGTGCGGACGCTGTACTATAACGCTCATCCACGAGTCGCACAGGCAAACCGGCTCGTAGCCCGATCTGTCGCGCGACCTCTCGCACTTCCTCCGAGCGAGCCGTCTCGTTGCCGTTCTCATCAAGGGGCAGTCCGAGAACGAGCTCTGACGCTCCGAGCTCTTCGGCACACCGTAGTATTCTTGCCACCGGCGGCCGCTTGCCCGCTCTGCGTGCGATGAACCCAGCCGGCGAAGCGATTGTACGCGTCGGATCACTCACAGCGAGTCCTATGCGCTTCTCTCCATAGTCAATTGCCATCACTCGACTCCCGACTCCCGACTCCCGACACTCATCCCTGCGCCATGCTCGTGAAAAACTCCCGGTTGTTCCTGGTTCGCTGCATTCGCTGAAGGAGAAACTCTATTGCCTCCGCTTCGGGCATATCGGCGAGAAAGTTCCGCAGCAGATATACCCGGTTGATCTCCTCCTTGTCGAGGAGGAGCTCCTCCTTGCGTGTTCCTGACCTCTGGATGTCGATCGCGGGAAATACGCGGCGGTCGGCGATCTTGCGATCGAGCACGAGCTCCATGTTGCCTGTGCCCTTGAATTCCTCGAAGATCACTTCGTCCATCCTTGAGCCCGTTTCGATCAGAGCCGTCGCCACTATGGTGAGCGAGCCACCCTCATCAATGTTGCGTGCGGCGCCGAAGAATCGTTTGGGCTTGTGAAGCGCGTTCGAGTCCACCCCCCCCGAGAGAATTTTCCCTGAGTGCGGAATTACCACGTTGTGCGCCCTGGCCAGACGCGTGATCGAGTCCAGAAGGATGACGACATCCTTACCGTGCTCGACGAGACGTTTCGCTTTCTCGATCACCATGTCAGCCACTTGGACGTGCCGATCCGCCGGCTCATCAAACGTGGAGCTGATCACCTCAGCTCCGGCCACGTTCTGCTGCATGTCCGTGACTTCCTCCGGACGTTCGTCAATCAGCAGAACGATCAGGGTGACCTCGGGATGATTCTCGCCTATCGCGTTGGCCATCTTCTGGAGGAGAATGGTCTTTCCGGCGCGGGGCGGCGCTACGATGAGCCCACGCTGTCCCTTCCCGATCGGTGCGATGAGGTCCATCACACGCATGCTCAGGTCCCCGCTGGATGACTCCAGTCTGAGGCGCTCGTGCGGATAGCGCGGTCGCAGATTGTCGAAGGAAACGCGGTGCCTCGCGTCGTCCGGGTTCGCGCCGTTAATGGTTTCAACTTTGAGAAGCGCGAGATATCGCTCGCCTTCCTTCGGCGGCCGCACCTGTCCGGCCACCGTGTCACCAGTGCGGAGATCGAAACGCTTGATCTGCGAAGGTGAGACGTAGATGTCGTCCGGACCGTAAAGGTAGTTCCAGTCCTGGCTGCGAAGAAAACCGTAACCTTCTGCCAGGATCTCGAGCACGCCCTCTCCGCGCAGAACGATATCAGAATCCAGCAGATTCTGCTCGATGCGGAATATCAGGTCCTGCTTTCTCAGGCCCGAGAAGTTCGAGATGTTGAGCCCTTCGGCCATCGACTGCAGATCGGCCACGGACTTTCGTTTGAGTTCTGTGATATCCAAGGACATTGTGCTCCTGCGCGCCGCCAGCCCGGTGACGAATGGGAGCGGTGTGCAGAAAGGCGTGGATGCTGCGAGGCTTAACTTGGGAAACGCGGAGAGAAGCGGGGAAGTGCGAGGAAGCGAGAACCTATCGCGCGTTGGAAAACGGGTCAAGGGCGCTGGCGCCGCCCTCAGGGGTACAGATCTTGGACGCTAAAAGGCTATGTAACGCAACGGATGCCGCTTGATGTCATTCATGGTAGCTGCCAGTTCCTGTTCCAGGCGTCCGAGCTCCACCACAAGCGCGCTGTCGTTGATGATTCTGCCGGCCGACCCGCGACTTTCCGTTATGAGTCTGCGCACTACGGAGATTTCATCACGAACGGCCCCCACCTGCCGCGAAAGGGTTGAATCCCGGCGCAGCCTCCCCAGTGATTTCTCACCAGAGGCGAGCAGTCGGCGCATGGAATCGGCGCGCGCCATGGCCCGTCGTGCGCGGCGCGAGAGCTCCTTGTCACTGAGAGAAAGTGCGAGCGTACCCTCGCCTGAGCTCGCGCTACTGGTGAGCCGGCCCGCGCGCTGCGTCAACACTCGGAACGATCCATCACCGCGGTCGCCCGTCCCCAGGCCCATCCGACCCGCACTCTGTGACAGCTGACCGCTGATCTCTTTGATGTTCGAAATGATCCCCGGAAAGTCACGCGCGGCGATCGCGATCGTGGACGCTATGTTTTCGGCGTCCGACTGCGGGTTGCTAGGAACGCTGTCATCGTCAGCGAGCGCCGCGAAGGCCGGTGTGCCGGGCGAGAGATGGATCACCGGTGCGCCGATGAGCTTTCCTCCGGTCCTGATCTCTGCGTAGGTGTCCCGCCTGAGGTGCTCGCGATAGTCCTCGAGCACGTCGAGTTCGAGTAGCAACCTGCTCAGCGTATCCGTGGCTACAGGACGGAAGTCGATGCGCTTGACTAGGCCGATCTTCTGGCCGGAGAGCCAGACCTCGGAGCCAGGGATCACCCCACGCGCATCCTCGGCCAGAACAAAAAGCCGGTACGTGTCTCCGTGAAGCGCACCCACTCGCGCGAAGATCAGCACGATCGCGGCCGACGCGATCATCGTCAGCGTCATTATCAGCCCCGGTACTAGTCTTCGCCAGGCAATTCGTCGAGGGGACATGGAACCCTAGATGGGCAAGAAGAAGACCGCCAGCACACAAAGGTTCACGGAGTGCTGCAGCGCGCGAGGCGGGATTCGAACCCACGACCTTCGGCTCCGGAGGCCGACGCTCTATCCAACTGAGCTACTCGCGCATCTGATACGCGCCATAACGACGCCTTCAGAAAGTAATCCTGCAGACAGAGCTTGTGACGAGCTCCGACCGCGATGGTCGGGGCGAGTGGATTTGAACCACCGACCTCCTGGTCCCGAACCAGGCGCGCTAACCGGGCTGCGCCACGCCCCGCCGTTGCAACACACCACTTTACTTTCTCTCGACCAGCGCGCCCGGAGAGACTCGAACTCCCAACCTTTTGATCCGTAGTCAAATGCTCTATCCAATTGAGCTACGGGCGCCCATTCCGACTCCCGACTCCCCTAGTCCGACTCCCATGGGCGGTACAAGACTCGAACTTGTGACCTCCACGATGTCAACGTGGCGCTCTAACCAACTGAGCTAACCGCCCCCCTTACCTCCCACCTCGGCAGCAAGCGGGAAACGGGACTCGAACCCGCGACCCCAACCTTGGCAAGGTTGTGCTCTACCAACTGAGCTATTCCCGCAGCAACAGGAGGAATCAGAACTCCGCATCGAGGCTCGGGAGCGAATCGTACTTCGCAGTTCCCTCAGCTCAAAATGGAGGCGAGGGGAATCGAACCCCTGACCTCTTGAATGCCATTCAAGCGCTCTCCCAACTGAGCTACGCCCCCCAGTGCCGACTCCAGTCAGTTCCGGCCGGAACCTCGTAGGATACTCGCGGGTAAGTATGAAGTCAATAATTTGCACTGGCGCAATTGGGTTTTGGTAGTATTTTTGCATCGCGCCTATAAATACTCAACGACGCCATTAACGCAGGGACCGTCCTCGCTTCCGCCAGGACTGTTCCTGCATTGGCACAATTGGTAGGCACAACCGATACAGACGTTTCCATTTTGATGGCTCGCGACGCGCTCGTTGTAGTCGCTTCCTCAATAAATCGCATGAAATTGTTTACAGAGGCATACGCCAATGACTGAAGTTAAGCGCCGCCGCCGCAGAGCCGCCCCCGCGGGGATTGGGCCGAGCGAACCCGAGCGTGATATTCTAGACCAGTACCTCTATGAGGTGAGCACCTACCCGCTCCTGAAAGGCACCGAGGAGATCGAGGTGGCGCGCCGCATCCGGGCAGGTGATCCCGATGCGCTGCAGGAGCTTGTGCAACGGAACCTCCGCTTCGTCATCTCCGTCGCCAAGAAGTATCAGAATCGCGGTCTTCCTCTCATCGACCTCATCGGCGAGGGAAACGTTGGACTACTCACAGCCGCGCGAAAGTTCGATCCTGACCAGGGCGTAAAGTTCATCTCCTACGCGGTATGGTGGATCCGCCAGGCGATCCTGTCATCGCTCGCCAGGCAGGGCCGCACCGTACGTGTTCCTCTGAATCGCACGGCTGATCTCTCGCGCATAATCAAAGCGTCCGAGATCCTCAGGCAAAAGCTCCGCCGCGAGCCGCACCCGGAAGAGCTCTCACAGCTGACCGGACTATCCGTCGATGTAGTGCAGTCGCTCGCCGCGCTCAATACCGGCGACGTCCGGCTGGATGCGCCCATGGACCCCGAGGGGGATCGCTCGCTCATCGAGCGCTTCGTCGCGAATGAGATGCCCGACTCCGAGGAAGCTGCGATGAACCGCTTCCTTACGGACGAGATCGAGCAGGCCCTCGACACGCTTCCGGCCCGTGACGCCAAGGTGCTCCGGCTCTATTTTGGACTCGACGGTGGACGGGAACACACGCTCGAAGAAATCGGCTCCATGCTCGGGGTAACGCGCGAGCGCGTTCGTCAACTGCGCGATCGGGCGCTCAAGCGCCTCCGCGAGGGAGATGTGGGCAGGGCACTGAGTAGCTTCGCAGCGTAAGACCAGCGGGAGTCGGGAGTCGGGAGTCGGGAGTGGGGAGTCGTAAGCGGCGCCATCCCGACTTCCAGCTTTTCGACTCCCGACTCCCGACTCCCGACTCCCGAGCCCAGTGATTCGCCTCGACAATCTTAGTAAGGCGTTCGGCTCCAAGAAGGTGCTAACTGGATTCTCGCTCGACGTTTCCGAGGGCGAGACCATGGTGATCATCGGGTACTCGGGGACGGGAAAATCGGTCGCGATCAAACACATCGTAGGCCTTCTCGAGCCGGACGCCGGCACCGTTTGGGTGGACGGCCTCGAGATACCTACCTTGACCAGGGCCGAGCTCTACGCTCTCCGCGCCCGCGTCGGCTACGTTTTCCAGTTCGCGGCTCTCTTCGATTCGCTTACGATAGGTGAGAACGTCGCCATGGGGCTCAGGAAGCGTGGCGAGCTCAACGAACGCGAGATCACGGAACGTACGCACGAAGCGCTCGAATTGGTCGACCTTCCGGATGTGGCCCAACGATTCCCAGCCGAGCTCTCGGGCGGCATGAGAAAGCGCGTCGGCATCGCAAGGGCCATCGCCCTGCGTCCAAAATACATTCTGTACGACGAACCCACTACCGGGTTGGACCCTGTAACTGCCGCCGTCATCGATCAGCTCATGCTGCGCATGCAGCGCCAGCTTGGTGTCACGGCCATTGTCATCACACACGACATGCGAAGCGCATACACGGTGGGAACGCGAATCGCTATGCTGTACGAGGGACGAGTGCGCCAGGTTGGAACCGTGGATGAGATAAGGAATACCCACGATCCGATAGTACGGCAATTCATTGAAGGCCGTGCAGAGCTGGAGCCCAGCGTCGCGTGATGGTGAAAAAGCGCACCAAGGAGGAAATCTCTGCAGGTGCCGTAGTGTTCCACATCAGGGACGGCCAGCCGCTCTTCCTTCTCATCCGGGATAGTTATAGAAACTGGGGATTCCCGAAAGGTCATGTGGAGCCCGATGAGGCCCCCGATACCGCTGCTCTCCGCGAGGTCGGAGAGGAGACCGGTCTTCGGTCCCTCGCGCTCCGTGGCGAGATTGACATCATCGACTGGTACTTTCGCTTCCGCGGCCGTCTGGTCCACAAGTTCTGCCACTTCTTTTTAGTGGAGTCCGTGGACGAGGCTACGTCGCCTCAGCGCGAAGAAGGTATCACTTCCTGCCGATGGCTACCGCTCAATGAAGCATTGACGCTGATTTCCTACGCGAACGCTCGAGAAGTCCTCGAGCACGCCGCGGAACTGATCCAGAGGCTCGGGAATCGGGACTCGGGAATCGGGAATCGGGAACAGCAAACCAGCCCTCCGTAACTCGTTACCTGTCGCCTCTACCGATTCCCGATTCCGACTCTCGACTCCCGACTCCCGACTCCCGACTCCTGACTCCCGATCACTTGTCACCTGTCACCTGTCACCTCTGACCCTGCCGGCTATTCCCAATTCCCTAGTCTTGTGATATTTTTCACAAGCAACCCAGCCTGACCTCTAAGACCCGAAAAAATGGCCTCCGACACCTCCCTCCGCCCTGCCGAAATCAAGGACATTCTACTCCGCGAGATTGAAGCGGCGGACCTCGACCACGTCGATGTAGATGAAGTTGGAACCGTGCTCGAGGTAAGGGATGGCATCGCCCGAATCTATGGGCTACTGAAAGCCATGGCAGGTGAGATGCTCGAAGTCACGTCGGGGGAGACCGGCCAGAAGGTGGTGGGGCTCGCCCTGAACCTCGAGGAGGACAACATCGGCGCGGTCATCCTGGGAGACTATCTCAAGCTCAAGGAGGGCGACGAGGTACGCCGAACGGCTCGGGTTCTCGAGGTGCCTGTGGGTCCCGAAATGGTCGGTCGGGTGGTTGACGCCCTCGGAAACCCGATCGACGGGCTCGGTCCCATCGAAGCGCGGCACACGCGGAAGGTTGAGTCCATCGCGCCGGGCATCATCGTACGCCAGCCGGTGAAGGAACCGCTTCAAACCGGAATCAAGGCCATCGACTCCATGATTCCGATTGGCCGCGGCCAGCGAGAGCTCATCATCGGCGATCGCGCTATCGGTAAGACGGCCATCGCCGTGGATACTATCATCAACCAGAAGGGGACAGGCGTCATCTGTGTTTACGTCGCGATCGGCCAGAAGAAGTCGACGGTGGCAGCCACGGTGGAGAAGTTCAGGCAGACCGGCGCCATGGATTACACCATCGTCGTGGTGGCGGCGGCGTCAGACCCGGCGCCGATGCAATACATCGCTCCCTACTCCGGCTGCGCCATGGCCGAGTACTTCATGTACAACGAAGGGAAGGCCACGCTTTGCATCTACGATGACCTGTCGAAGCAGGCTGCTGCGTACCGCCAGCTTTCGCTGGTCCTGCGCCGCCCGCCGGGCCGCGAGGCCTATCCCGGTGACGTCTTCTACCTGCACTCACGTCTCCTCGAACGCGCGGCAAAGATTCGCGAAGACGCGGCCGTCGTGGACAACGAGACCATCTTCGCTCCCGGAGGCTCACTTACGGCCCTGCCGATCATCGAGACTCAGGCCGGTGACGTCTCGGCGTACATTCCGACGAATGTCATCTCGATAACCGACGGACAGATCTTCCTCGAATCAGATCTGTTCAATGCTGGTGTGCGTCCGGCGGTTAATGCAGGTATTTCCGTATCGCGCGTAGGAGGCTCTGCACAGATCAAGGCGATGCGATCGGTAGCCGGTCGCCTGCGCCTCGATCTGGCACAATACCGGGAGCTCGAAGCCTTTGCTTCATTCGCGTCGGACCTCGACAAGGCAACCAAGGCTCAACTGGACCGCGGTGCCCGCACGGTGGAAGTGCTCAAGCAGGGTCAGTACGAGCCAATGCCCGTCGAACAACAGGTGATGATCATCTACGCCGTGACAAACGGCCATCTGGATGACGTAGATGTGGCCGACCTTCGCGCGTGGGAGCGCGACTTCCACGAGTACATGGGAGCGCAATACCCGCAGGTCGGGGACAAGATTCGGTCCGACAAAGTGCTGTCCAAGGAGACGGAAGAACACCTGAAGCGCGGGATTGCTGCATTCAAGTCGATTCGTGGCGGCAAACAGTCGCCGGTCGGCTGAGGTAAAGCGTCGTGGCCAAGGGACGCGAGCTTAAGGGGCGGATAAAATCGGTTGAAGGGACGCGAAAAATCACGCGTACCATGGAGATGGTGGCGACGTCCAAGCTGAAGCGCGCTCAGGACCGTGTCGTGGCCGCGCGCCCGTACGCTCAGGCACTGTCTGCTGTCATCGCCGACCTCTACTCCCCCGCGCTCGCAGAAAGATTTCCACTGCTTCGCCAGCCCGCAGTCGCAGCGAACGCAGCGGTGCTACTGGTTACATCCAACCGCGGACTCGCCGGCGCTTTCAACGCCAATCTGATCAAGGAAGCTCGGCAGCTCATTTCGAATCTCGAAAGACAGAATACGCAGGTCCAGGTTCACGTGGTTGGGCGGAAGGGACTCGGCTACTTCCGTTACATCGGACGAGAAGTAGCGGCATCCCGCACCGATCTTGGCGATCGCCCAACAGCAGCTCACGCGGCGGAGATAGTCAACTCGGTGATGGACGATTTCGTGGCGGGTAGGTTGGACGGCGTCTACGTCGTTTACGCGAAGTACAATTC
>JBHENQ010000131.1:0-8268 GCA_046261975.1 Gemmatimonadaceae bacterium
GTCTCGCTTCGGGCGCGCGCGTTGCTCGCTGCTCTGCCGCCACCTCCAGGGAGAGTGCTCTCGACCGAGAGCGCGGAAACAAGAAGTCGGCCTTAGTGATGCCTGGAACCGGCGGCGCGCTGCGCGTCTTGATTCTTGCGGCCTCGCCGGCCGCGTTTGGTGAAGTTGAGGCCCAGGTAACGCTCACTCTGGATGCTGGTGCTACCTCGGTCAGATATGATGGCTTCGAGCGGACCAACGGCGTCTCGCTCGCACCATCCCTTCGTCTCGAACGAGAGAACGCTTTCGTATCGGCGTCGGGCGACTTCGCGCGCTTCGGCGGCGGCACGTCCGCGTTCGGAGAGATTCTTGGCTCCTGGTTCTCTTCACCGCGTCCGTGGAGGGAAGGCGCGGTTCGCCTCGAGCTTGGCGGCGCGGCTACTACTTCCGCGTACCGAAGCGCCATTCGAAATACGTTTCTGGCGGCGCACGGCCGCCTGCATCTCGGCTCCGAGATGCGGGGCGGGTGGCTCGGAGGCGGCACTGGATATCTGTCTCATACAAGTACGCATGGGAGCACGCTGGCGGCCGACGCCGGCGCGTGGACTCGCATTGCCGGGGCGATGCTGAGCGCGCACCTGGCGGCTTCGCGCTTTCCAAGAGCCAATCCCGTGGTGCCGCTCGAGTACGAGCCACTGGATCTGGGTGCCGGGAACGCTTCAGCTCTGCTTGGATGGAGCAGCTCCAAGAGTTTCGAGACCCGGGCCGATCTCACCGCGGCGCTTCACGTCCCGCTCGGAAGAACGGAACTCGACGCCATGGCCGGCACTCGCCTGGAAGGACACTCCGGCCCGCGGCGGCAATGGGCATCCGTCGCGGCGAGCTTCTGGCTCACCCGAAATGTCGCTCTCACCGGGCGTGCTGGTACCTATCCCTCTCGCATTGAGCGCGGGTTTCCGAGCGCAAGCTTCGCATCCATTGCCGTGCGCATTGCGAGCACGTCACGTTCCAATCGCTTCATGCCTGTGGCGCCCCGATCAAGAGCGTCCTCGCTGGACGTTCGATGGGAAAGCTCGGGCGAGGCGACTCTGAGAGTCACGGCACAGGGCGCGAGACGCGTCGAGCTGCGCGCCGACTTCACCGATTGGCGCACAGTTCCGCTGACGCAGATCGCAGCCGGTGTCTGGGAAGTCAGGCTCCCGCTTGCGCCGGGCAGCTATAGGGCCGCAATCCGCGTCGATGGCGGCGTCTGGGCTCCCCCTCCGGGCACGCAAGGGCTCTCTGACGAGTTCGGTGAGTTCGTCGGAATCATCCTGGTTCTGCCGTAAGCAGGCTGCGCATTCCGCAATCAGCACGTTACTTGCGCTGCGCACTGCGCACGAATTTCGCGCTAGCAACCGAGCACACGCTTCTCCGCAACAAGCGCTAAACGACGGCTGCTTCGAGCTTCGGTGCTCTATGCGCAGCTGTGTGTGCGCATTACACGATGCGAAATCTGCGCGCAGTGCGAAGTGCAGGTAACGTGCTGACTGCGGAACGCGCGGTTTGTGACGGCGGTGAGCATTCTAGGTGCTCATCAACAGCGAGCATTGTTTCGAGCATTTCTCTGGCGAGACGCGAGAACCTTCCTTGAGAAAGATCCTGTCCTCGCCGACGCGGATCTCCACGCGCGGTGCGGCGCGTGGAATCTGGATCTCAAAGGTCGCCGAGGAGCTCGGGTTGTCGATCACGAGTCGATCGGCGCCTGATGTGAAGGATGCAGCTCCGGTGAGGGCGCGCACTGTCACCTCCGGACCGTCGGCGAGCGTTATGATCGCGTGTCCAGCGGCCTGGCGAGACGTAAAGAGAATCAACAGCTCGCGCCCAGGAGAAACCGCAATGCCTGCGACCCCCTTCCCAGCGTCCGCCGCCTGGGCAGGAACCGAAACCGCAGAAGATGGGTCAGGACGAACTTCCTTCCGTTGCACGACTGCCTGCACCCATCCCCGAAGCGGAGAGCCGGGCAGAGCGTAGACCGCACCGGCGAATCCCAGCGTCAGGAGAAAACCCGCTGCCAATCTACCCCAGCCGAAGTCGCGACCGCGCGCCCGTGCCGCAATCGCACCAGCATCGATCCGCGGGGGAGAATGATCCACGTGGGTTAGCAATGCGAAAACCTCTTCTTCTTCACGCTTCACTTCAGCGACGCGGCGATTGCAGTCGGCGCATCCAGCGAGGTGCTCGCGAACGGAAGCTTCCGCAGGCGGTTTCAGCTCGCCGTGCAGAAGACGCTGAACCTGCTCTTCGTCAAGGTGCATCAGAGGCATCCGTGTAGGTTTCGCGGAACGCGCGTCGCGCCCGCGCCAGAAATACACCAACGCTGGCTTCGTTCAGCTTGAGGGCCGCCGCGATGTCCAGGTAGCTGTAGCCTTCCGCACTCAACAGAAGCAATCGTCGCTCCCGCTCCGGCAGTCGGTCGATTGCGAGGCGCACTCGCTCGCGTGTTTCCTCTGCTGAGGCCGCCTGATCGGGAGAAGGTGCGGGATCGGAATGCACGTTTTCGCCGCGAGTGACCGTCAGCAGCCGTTGACGCCTGCTACGAGTCGACTTCTCGTTCCGAAAGAGATTCATGGCTACTGTGATCAGCCACGCCTTCGGCGCATCCGGTAACGAGCCTCTCTGGTAGAGCCTCACGAACGTGTCCTGAGCAAGATCGGCAGCCAGTTCGGGTTCGCCTGACAAAACGATCCAGCCATCAGTGATTTGCGGTAGTCGGAAAGCGCGGTCTGATTTCTAATTAGGCGGCATCGTTTCCACGCCAAGCTATGTCGAGCGCGTTACCCCAAAAGGAGCCGAGAATGAGTTCAGGGTTCGGCGGCTCCTTATCAAGAAAGATGCGTTCGCAGCGGGAGAGTACTTCAGTCATAGCGTCGAGTGCAGAATCAAGTTGGCCTACGGTTGCCGGTACTGGAAGCCCTCGCTTGTCCAAGTGCGCGACAGCGCGGTCCGCGTACTTGATGATTGGAGCGGCGTGGGCCTTGAGCTTTGCGACGAGGTAGTCCGCGTCAGCCGCAGACATCCTAAGTACATCTGCCCGGGTCGCAACTTGCTCCAGGAGAGAGAGCAAGCACAGGGAGTTACCCTGCGGCCGCACGTGCCGGCGAATCACGAGCGCAGCCGCATGGTAGTACCAGCTTTCGACGAATTCGAAGGTCGGATCGTCATGGTCGAGAGCGGGATTCTCGGCGGCCGCTTGCATCATGCGGCGGAAGACGTGCCGACCGAGCACGGCATTCATCAAGTCCGGCCGAAGTGAGCAGTATTGGGCCGTCCATCGAAGCTTGGGGTCACGTTCCATCGTCAATGCCGCCTAATCTCTATTAGCCAGCCATCTCCGGGGGCTTGAGTTCACCCGCGCGCAACCGCTCGAAATGCGAGACCCGTGCCTGGAACTCAGGTGCGCCAAGGAATCCATCTCGATACAGAGTCCGAAGCCATTCTTCGGAATCCGACGATCCTTTCCGGTTGTTGCACTGCCTGCAGGCAGCAACAACATTCCGATACGAGTTGTCACCTGTCGGGCGCGACACAACGTGCTCGATGACGTAGTTCTCTCCGTTGAGTTGGCGAAGGCAATAGAAGCAGCGATGTCCCTCGCGCATCAAGATTCTTTCGCGATTCTCTTCGACATCGAAAAAAATCCTGAGTTTCGAGATCGGGGGCAGTAATAGGCTGGTCGGGCACCACGACGCCCGGTATTTCGCATGGGAGCATAAGGCGAATCTTCCGACCTTACGGGTACTGTCCAAGATCACGATGCAGCCTTTTTTCTGGAGCGACTGGAGCTTCTCGTAGGCCGTGTTTTCGGACATCGGCTTTCCCTTTTCACCGATGCCGCAGGCCATGCGACGCCGGGCGGACTTGAAGCCGATCACTGTCTCTTCGAGCCCCACGAAACGCGTGTGGCGAAACAGGTACAAGTAAATTGCATGCTCGTACGTGTCGAGCGAAGGAGCTAGATGATCCTGGAAGTCCTTGAAGAATTGCTCAAGCTGCATGGCACCGATCCCGCTCAGGGCTGGCTAACCGCCCCAGCTCCCCTGCGGGCGGTCAACTCAATATGCGAATGGAGTTCAGTATTCGCTAACGGCCTGTCCAGGCGCTCAACCGCAATGATTCGAGCGAAGGACAGGTGCAGCGTTTGTTAGGCTGCATCGCCCCGCGATCTCTCCTCAAGCGTTAGACTGAGACGCTCAAGTCCAGCCTGGAAGCGGGACCTAATCCACTTTGCGCGGTGGTGGTTCAAGTTGTTCTCCGTCGTTGCAAAGACATCGATCGCGGAGCTGGTGTGGACCTTCACCATCGCTTCGTTGTGACGGTCCTCAGAGTTCCAGGCTACTCGCGTGTAGGCACCGACCACTAGCAGGTCCGAGTACCCGGGACGATATCCTTGGCCTGAGACAAAAACGCGGTCATACAACTCAAGGGCGATAACCCTCACTTCGCGGTCCAGATGATCGCCAGGGGTATCGCGGAGGCAGTCCGTCACATCGATGAGCACGCCTCCGCGCAGGCCGTAATTCAGCAGCTGCGCATGCGCATCTTGGAAACGCGGAAATATGTTCTTCCTGGCCTGTGGGCGTTTGGCCTCGATGGCGTACCGTTCGCTTCCGTTTTCAAGGACCAAGTCCGGGCTGCTCTTTCCGTGTTTAGGGGAGTGCGTGGGATGAATTGGCGAGAGCCCGCCGCGAACGAACGCGGCGCACACAACGGCTTGACTCTGCAGCTGAAGCGGGCCGCGCGCCGTTTCTGGAGGATCTAGGGCGCCATTCAGCGAATCGCGGATTTCCCGTCCTAAGGCAGCAACTCGCTGCTTCGGCAGCGCATCTGCGATAGCCCCATAGTCGAATGACAATTCCAGCGCGCGCAGACCCAGCAGGTCGCCCCGATGTTTTGGTACAAGTACCCCGGTGTCAGCTGCGGCTGCGAGAATATCACGGGCTTGGTGAAGTCTCGAACTAGGCGGGACGTCGACGTCCCAAGCGATGAGACGCTCCAGGCTGCTGTCGATATCATCGAGCGCCTCACGAGCGATCTCCCGCACCGGGCGCGCCGGAATCTCAATCCGATTGCTGACCTCGCGGGACGGGCGCGGAAGTGCGTCTTGCATTTGTAGGTTGACAACGAGAGCTGGATGCAGCCTGACTTCTAAATAGGTCGCTAACATGCTGCAGCGAGTAACGAATGATCGCAAGACTTCGGAGCACAATAGGGCTGTGCTAGCCAGCACATGGCTTGTTCAGCCGTGCCCTCCCCGCTCCGCAATCAGTCGCATCGCGGGCCTGCTCACGAAGATCCTGCCGTGAAATCGCTCACCCCACGAGAACGGTGTGACGTCACGATACTCGTGCATCGTGTCCTCCCCATATCCGGGGTGCAGCTGCTTCCGCAGTGAGGCACGAACGTTTGGATCGGCGCCACGGTCCAGCAGCAGTTCCGTGAAGGGTGCCACCTGTGGTTTGCCGCCATGGTTCATCCAGAAATTCGGTTGCGACACCACAGTCGCGAAGAGCGCGGTGTGACCGCCGAAACCATCGGCATCGAGGGCGGCCTTCGCGTCCACGTTCATCCCGCGCTCGAGCAACCATAGCGCGATCTCCATTTCGTCGTAATCGACACACATGTGCAGTAGAGTGGCTCCCGCCAGCGGCGTCCCATGTGTCGCGAGCACCTCGTCATGGCACCCCAGCTCCGGCGGGTAGATTTCCTCGTGGGCAAACGTCCGCTGCAAAAGTCCTGGGTCGCGGCGTAGATGTTCCTCGAGCAGGTCGATACGTCCTCGATGGAGTGCCATCGCCGGCGTATCGGGCATCTCCAGCCCATGCTGAACATACATCATCGAGGATCTGGTGCTTGGCCGATGGGTTGCGGCTATCGGTTTCAAGGGCGACGTCGACCGGGGCAATTCGATTGCCACTGGCGTCGCAGACCTGGGCGCCGAGCTCGAACATGAGCGCCGTCCCGGGCGCGCTCAGGGTGTACGCGGGTCCAGCGAGAGCGCCAGCCGGTGGACAGGGAGCGCCCATCAGCGTGTGCAGCTTTCGCGCGGTGCCGATCTGGCCCTGGAGCGTCGCCCGACCGACAGCCGACTGGAGGTCCTTCGCGCCGAGCTCGAGAAGGGCGTCGATGATTCGGTCGCGTCCGAGGTTCGCGGCGTAGGTCATCGGTGGGCCCCAATTGCTCTTTCGTATCGTGGCGTCTTCGTGCAGCAGCTGAGGATTCTTCACGATCAGGCTTAGAACCGCCGGCACGTCGTTGCGCCATATCGCGTCTATCAATTCGCAGCCCTGCACGAGCCGCGGCCAGCTTGGTGACTGGTAGCTGCGCGCGAGGACGAGCTGCGCGTTCGCGAGCTTGGCGTCTGCCGGGTCGACTTTGTCTGGGTGGTAGCGCTCAAGCTCGGCGATCGCGGAGGGGTCACCCTTGCGGATGGCGCGAAGCAGGTCCTTCGCCTGGTGCTTCAGTTGCTGCAGGTCCGGACGAACGGGCAGGTGACGGTCGGGCATGACGAGCCTCCTTGGATACGGCCCGGGGTCCGCTGGCGTCGGGCGAGAAGGAGGTTCGTGCGAACCGTGTTTATCCTAAGTCAACCAGGGGGACTCTGTCCTCTCCGCGGACGGGAGGCGTCCTGAACGCCTGGCCTCAGCATATCGTGGCGCGGCCAAGCGGTCAAGAAGGTGGTGCTGAGTCATCGTGGAGCGGCAACCAAACTGACGTCTGGCGTGCCGATGAGGTCTCGTACCGTGGTGACGCGATACCCACGTGCATGGAGGCTGTCGATGAGCGGGGGGACGGCGGCACGGGACGTTGCGCGGCTCGCATACCACGGGTGCAGGAGGATAATGGAGCCGGGCCGCACGTGCGCCAAGACATGCGCGACAATGCCCGAAGCGCTCGCGGCGACCTGAGGGTAGGAATCCGGCTCGACGTCCCAGGTGATCGTCGTGCGGTTGTCGCGCGCAAGCAAGCACGGCAATCCGACCAACTTGTAGCCGTAGGGCGGACGAAAGTAGATGGGCCCGCGCTGGCCGGCCACACGAATCAGCGCATCAGTGTCCTGGATCTCCCGCTGCAGCGTGTTCGGTGAGACGAGGATGAGCCGGCGATGCGAGTACGAATGGTTGCCAAGTTCATGGCCTGCGGCGACGAGCGCGCGGCCGGCCTCGGGCGATCGGGCAAGTTCGTTGCCGGTGACGAAGAATGTCGCTTGGACGCCACGCACCTCGAGCAGCGCGACGAGACTGTCGACGACCTCCGGTACCGGCCCATCGTCAAAGGTGAGGGCGACAACGGAGTCTGGAGTGTCCACTCGCGCGACGAGTCGGCCGAAGAGCTGCATTGTGCGAGACCTTGCGAGCTCGCGGAGTCCAGCAACCGCAAGGATGCCGATCAGGAAAATCCCCATCAAGACAACTGCAAATCGACGAAGCACCGTACCTCGGGTTGATAGCGGTGTCAGCATGACCTCTAATGGATCGCTGGCATATGCTGTAGCGAGTGAGGAATGGTTGCAAGACTTTGAACGACACGACAAGCGCGCGATGCAATAGTCACCTATTGCTACTAATTCGGGCCGTGGATCCACAGATGCCGGTTTGAGCCGCACCCGCTATCCGGCTACATTTAGTCTCTCGGCACCGCTCCCCGACACGAGAAATGACTCAGCTCGCATCGCCGCGCGCAAAACCCGCGGAGAAAATGGATACTCTCCGGCTCGTCACGGATACGGTCCGCATCCTCTCCGCGGATGCCGTGCAGAAAGCGAACTCCGGACACCCCGGAATGCCGATGGGGATGGCCGACGCGGCCGTCGTACTCTGGACGGAATTCCTGAAGCACAATCCACAGGATCCCACCTGGCCGGATCGCGACCGCTTCGTCCTCTCGGCTGGACACGGCAGCATGCTGCTCTACTCCCTCCTGCACCTCACAGGCTACGACCTCTCGCTCGACGAGATCAAGCGGTTCCGGCAGTGGGGCAGCATCACACCCGGGCATCCCGAGCACGAGCTCACACCGGGCGTGGAAGCCACAACCGGTCCGCTGGGCCAGGGCATCTCGAACGCGGTCGGGATGGCGATCGCCGAGCGTGTGCTCGAGGCACGATACAACAAGCCCGGCCTCGAGATCGTGGATCACTACACGTACGTGATCGCGAGCGACGGCGACATGATGGAAGGCATCTCCCACGAGTCGTGTTCCCTCGCCGGGCATCTCGGGCTCGGCAAGCTCGTGGTGCTCTACGACGAC
>JBHENQ010000132.1:0-25789 GCA_046261975.1 Gemmatimonadaceae bacterium
CAGTCGCGGTGCCGCGGCGTGCGGCGCCAAAGTGAGCGGTGGGCTATCCATCTGCGTACGCTTCCGCCGATTGGGTCGCGGGCCCTTGTCCGAACAATTTCATCCCGGCGATGTAGCTGAGTGCAGATACGGTGAAACCCACGAACCACGCCCAGTTGTAGACGCCCACCATGAATGGCGACGCCTGAATAACGCCGACTGCCGACAGAAAACCAGGCAGATTGGGAAGAATCCCGAGAACCATTGCCCCCATTGCGACCCAGTTCACTCCACGCGTGTACTCGTACGGTCCGCCGCGTGTATAGAGACCCTCGGTCTGGAGAAACCGCTTACGCAGAAAGAAGTAGTCTGCGATCATGATCCCGGCTATCGGCCCGAGAAGCGTGCTGTACCCGATGAGCCACGTGAATATGTATGCGGCGGCGTCGTTATACAGCCGCCATGGAAGCATGACGATTCCAAGCAGCGCCGTTATCATCGCTCCCGTTCGGAACGAGATGCGGGCAGGAGAGATGTTGCTGAAATCGTTTGCCGGCGCAACGACGTTGGCGGCGATGTTCGTCGTGAGGGTGGCGATGGAAAGGCCCAGCATCGACACAACTACCATCACCGGGCCGCCGATTCGCGCAAGCAAGACTACCGGGTCGGCTATTCGCTCCCCGAATATCACGGCGGTAGCGTTCGTGACCGCGGCACCGATAAACGCGAACAGCGCCATCGTGACCGGAAGACCGACAGCCTGCCCAAGCGCCTGATCTCGCTGCGACCGCGCGAAACGCGAAAAATCCGGAATTGAAAGCGCCATCGTGCCCCAGAATGCGACCGCGGACGTCAGGCCAGCGCCGAATACAGCTCCGATGCCCGCTCCTCTTCCGCCAGTCACGCTCACCTGATCGGTAACAGGCACAGCCGGGTTGCTGAGCATGGGTCCGAACCCGCCGGCCTGAACCCACGCCCACATGAGAAGCGCGACCCCCACCAACAGAAGAAAAGGCGATCCCCACGTCTCGAGAAGCTTGATCGATTCCATGCCCCTCAGCACTATCCACACGTTGATCGACCAGAACAACATAAAGCACAGAAATTCTCCAGTACTGAGGCCTACCCATCCCGGGAGAAAAGCGGGCAACCTAGCAATACCAGGCACCAGCACTTCAGAAAGCTTGAAAATCGCGAATCCGCCTATCCAGGTCTGGATTCCAAACCATCCGCATGCGACGACCGCGCGCAGAATCGCCGGTACATTGGCCCCCAGCACCCCGAACGCTGATCGCGCGAAAACCGGGAACGGGATGCCATACCTGGTGCCCGCGTGGGAGTTCAGCAGAATGGGAACGAGAACGATCAGATTACCAAGAACTACGGAGCCCACCGCCGCCTGCCAGGTCCAGCCCCGGTCCACGAGACTGGACGCGAGCGTGTAGGTCGGAATGCAGATCGCCATGCCTATCCAGAGCGAAGCGATGTGCCACCAGTTCCAGGTACGACGCTCCGGAAGCACCGGAGCGAGGTCGCTGTTGTAGAGCTGTGGGTCGTGAGATCCCGTGTCTCTCACTTATGCACCAGACTTCTGTCTATGGAGGCGATCGTTGGACGTCCGCTCAGCCCCATTGCGAGCTCCAGCTCGCCTCGAAGCAGCTCGAGCACATGCCGAACTCCTTTTTCGCCACCCACGGCCAATCCCCACAGATAGGATCGGCCGATCAACACAGCTCGGGCGCCGAGCGCCAACGCCTTCAGAACATCGGACCCGCGTCTGATTCCTCCGTCCATGAACACTTCGCAATCGCTTCCGACAGCCTCAACCACAGCCGGTAAAGCATTGATAGCTGCCTCAACGCCGTCCAGCTGTCGACCTCCGTGGTTCGACACGATGATTCCAGCGACCCCCGCTGCGAGCGCGAGCCTCGCATCCTCCGGCGTCAGAATTCCCTTCACGATGACAGGCATGCGCGTCAGCGATCTCAGCCAGCTAATCTCGTCCCAGGTGATCGACGGATCAAAGAGCGAGTCGGCATGCGCAGCGAAGCTCGGATCTACGCGCCAGGTGGGCTCTGCATTCACTGCTGATGACTTCGGCTCGAAGTTCGAGAGCGAGAGTCCCTTGGGCACACCGAAACTGTTGCGCACGTCGCGCTCTCGTTTGCCAAGAAGCGGAGTGTCGACCGTAATCACCAACGCAAGGTAGCCCGCAGCAGCGGCCCGCTCGACCAGATTGCGCGTGAGGTCGCGGTCCCTGCAGACGTAGAGCTGAAACCAGAGTGGGCCGTTCGCAGCCGAAGCAATTTCCTCCATCGCGTACGTGGACACGCAGCTCGCGACCATGAGAGTGCCCGCCGCGCCGGCTGCGCGCGCCGCAGCCAGCTCGCCATCGGGGTGCGCGAGACGATTGAGCGCGGTTGGCGCGAGCATTACCGGCATGGATATCACCGTGCCGAGCACCGTGACTCCGGTGTCTATGCGGCTCACGTCTACCAGCATTCTCGGACGAAGCCTCAGGCGGTCGAGCGCGAGCCGGTTCTCACGATGTGTCTGCTCGTCGCACGCCGCTCCGGCGTAATAGTCGAATGCTCCGCGCTCCATGCATTCGCGCGCAAGAGCTTCATAGTCGCCTACGTTGACAGGATCGGCCGTACCAGGCACTGGCCTCGCGACTCGCGGCTCCCCACCAGAAGTCACATCGTCTCCGCCAACGCGTTCGCCAGACGAGTTGCTCCGTCCTCGACCTCGCTCTCCGTAACGAGCATCGACGGTGCGATACGAATAACGTTTCCATAGAGCCCGCCCTTGCCCACCAGCAAGCCCTGCTTCTTGGCCGCTTCCAGGAGCTTCGCAGCCTTTTTCGGCGACGGCTCCTTGGTTTGCCGGTCCTCCACCAGCTCGAGGGCCTGCATGAGGCCCTTACCCCGAACGTCGCCGATGAATGGAAACCTCGTCTTGAACGACTCCAGGTGGCCCCGCAACTGACTTCCCCGTTCCGCGGACCGACGGGGCACATTCTCGCGCTGCATCACATCTATGGTAGCGTTCATGGCGGCCATGGAAACGGGATTGCCGCCGAACGTTGAGAGCGACAGTCCAGTGAAGGCGTTTGCAACCTCTTCGCTGGCAATCGTCGCTCCCACAGGGAATCCATTCGCGATACTCTTGGCGAAGGTCATAATTTCCGGTTCCACACCCCAGTGCTCGATGCCGCACCAATGGTCGCCCGTGCGTCCGAAGCCAGTTTGCACCTCATCACAAATGAAAACGCCACCGTACTTCCGAACAATTCCAACCGCGATCTCGAAGTACTCTTGAGGCGGCACGATGAACCCACCGACTCCCTGAATCGGCTCCGCCATGAATGCCGCGGGCCGTCCCGTGGTTTCGGTCCTGATAAGCTCCTCGATGTCCGTCGCGCAGCGAATGCCGCATGACGGATACTCGAGCCCAAACGGGCAGCGGTAGCAGTACGGCGATAGCGCATGCTTGATGCCTGCTACCTGAGTAGGTATGAGCCGCCATGGCGCGTGACCGGTTATCGACAGCGCGTGCAAGCTTCGCCCCGCATAGCTGTGCCGCAGCACAATCACTTCCTGGCAACCCGTATAGATCTTGGCGAGCAGCACGGCCGTCTCGTCTGCCTGTGTGCCGTCGGTAGTGAAGAAGCTCTTTTTTAGCTTGCCTGGCGTGAGTCGAGCCAGCTTCTCGGCGGCGGTGACGATACCCTCGGTGGGATACAACGTGGATGTATGCTCCAACTTCTCGAGCTGTCTCTGGATGCTGCTCACCACATCTGGGTGACAGTGGCCGAGTCCCAGGGTCAGAATCCCTCCGAAGAAATCGAGGTACTCTCGCCCCTCGACGTCAGCAACCCAACACCCATGCCCTTCGGCGAGTACTACCGGCTCCTCGTAGTAGTTTGCCACGCAGGGGAAAAGGAATTCCTTGTGCTTCGCCCTGATTTCCGCGGAGGATAGCATTGGGGCTAGGGACTAGGGATTAGGGATTAGGGATTGGGGATTAGGGATTAGGGATTAGGAATACTGCAGCGTTCGACCGTTGCCGGACACCCCCATTCCCTAGCCCTTAATCCCTAATCCCTAGCCCCTAGTGGTTAGGTTCGCGCTCTATGAATCGTCCGCGACCAAGGGTGCCGACAAACTCTCCGTCGCGCGCCTGAACCTGGCCACGCACGGTGACAACGCTTGCGCGGCCGGTACGCTGCCAGTCTTCGAACGCATTGTAATCCACTCTCGAGTAGCTTCCGGCCTTGGAGAATTTGCCTTCATACTCGGGGTCGTAGACGACGATGTCCGCATCGCTTCCAATCTGAATGGTACCTTTTCTCGGATACATGCCGAACAGGCGCGCGGCCTGGGTGCTGCAGGAATCGACCATCGCCTGCAGGTCGAGACGGCCGCGGCAAACGCCGTACGTGTGGATGAGATCAATCCGCTCCTGCACGCTGGGAATTCCGTTGGGAATCCTTGTAAACGCGTCCTTGCCCATTTCCTTCTGACTGTGAAAGCTGAAGGGAGCGTGATCCGTTCCGATCGTGCTGATCGCGCGTGAGCGCAAGGCGTTCCACAGCACATCGTGCTGGTCCTTTGCTCGCAATGGCGGCGACATCACATACTTGGCGCCCTCGAAGTGAGGCAGCGCGGCGTAGCTCTCGTCCAATACCATATGGGGGGCTACGGCCTCGACCCAGACTCGGACGCCTCGGTGCCGGGCAGCCAGCGCTTCACGCACGGCAGCATCACACGACGTGTGTACCGTATAAACGTGGGTTCCGGTCAGCTCGGCGAAAGCGCAGAGATGATGCACTCCCGCGGCTTCGACCACCGGCGGCCGCGATGGCCCATGCCATTCCGGTCCCGTCTTCCCATCCGCGAGCAAAGTCTTCTGCATGGCATCGATGGCTTCAGCATTCTCGCAGTGCGCCGTGACGATGACGCCCAACTCCCTGGCCATCTTCATCAGAGCGAACAGATGCTCGTCCGACAGGTCAAGCGCACCCTTGTAGGCCAGGAAGACCTTGAACGACGACACGCCCCTTCCCACGATCTGCCTGAACTGATCGCGCACTTCCTCTTCGAACCGAACGACCGACATATGAAAAGTGTAATCCACGGCTGCAAGCCCGTCGGCCTTCGAGCGCCAGGTCTCGAAGGCGTCGAATGGTTCGTCGCCGCGACCCGGACAGATCATCTCGATGAGGGTAGTCGTACCGCCGGCGAGTGCTGCCTTGCTCGCCGACTCGTAATCGTCGACGGCGTAGGTCCCCATGAAGGGGAGATGGATGTGAACGTGCGGGTCGATGAAACCTGGAAACACGTACCTCCCCGTCGCATCGATTATCTCGAGCTCGCCGGCAGTATGCGGCAGCGAGCGTTCGTCGATCTCCCGTTCGATTCGTGAAATCGATTCACCAGCGCAGTAGATGTCGGCCGTGTAGTCGTCGCTGGCGGTGATTATCCGGCCGCCACGAATCAAGAGCGGCATCGGCACCTCGACGAACCCTGCGCGGAGATGTGTGCGCTCGTGCTCATTGCGCAGTCACTGCGCAGTGCGAAGTTGGTGCTCCATGCGCAGTCCACCCGAAGCTCAGCCCTATCCCCACGCTATGGCAGCTGAGCTGTCATATCCTCGTACGTCTCCGGACGCCGGTCGCGATAGAACTGCCACGTTCGGCGAACTTCCTCGATCAATCCGAGGTCGAGATCTGCCACTATGAGCTCGTCCTTGTCTTCGCTGCCTATGGCGAGGAAGTTGCCACGGGGATCGACGAAATAGCTCGTTCCGTAAAACTGTCCGATGTTCCAGGGAGCCTCAGTGCCAACCCGATTGATGCAGCCCATGAAGTAGCCATTCGCCACAGCATGGGCCGGTTGCTCCAGCTTCCAGAGATACTGCGACAGCCCTTTGACAGTCGCCGAAGGGTTGAAGACGATTTCGGCCCCGTGAAGGCCGAGCAGGCGCGCGCCCTCCGGAAAATGGCGATCGTAGCAGATGTAGACGCCTATAGTTGCGTACTTCGTCCTGAAGGTAGGATAACCCAGGTTACCCGGCTTGAAGAAATACTTTTCCCAGAATCCCGAGGTCTGCGGAATGTGATTCTTTCTGTACTTTCCCATCAGGGTTCCGTCCGCGTCGATCACGGCGGCCGTGTTGTAGTAGACGCCTGCCATTTCCCGCTCATAGATGGGTACCACCATGACCATCCGGTGTTTCTTCGCGAGCTTCTGCATCTGTTCCACAGTTGGGCCGGGGATCGGCTCGGCGATGTCACACCACCGCGCGTCCTGGCTGGGGCAGAAATACGGCCCGGTGAATATTTCCTGAAGACATAGCACCTGAACGCCGCGCTTGCCCGCCTCCTCGATGTACGGAAGATGCTTGTCGATCATGGCCTTCCGCACCTTCGCGACGGGGGCCTTCACATCGTTCAGCGGATTGCTCATCTGGATGAGTCCGCCAGTCACCACACGCGTTACGCGGCCGTTGCCTCCCCCCTCACCGATTGCAGCGTCGCGGATACCGCTCCTGGCACGCAGCTTCTTCAAGACCATCTCGATATCACCACTTTCTTGTCGGTGTAGAACTCCACGGAGTCCTTGCCGTGAGCTTTTAGATCCCCATAGAACGAGCCCTTGGTTCCACCAAACGGGAAAATCGCCATCGGAGCCGCCACACCGATGTTGACGCCGATCATGCTCACGCCAACTCGATAGCGGAACTCCCGTGCGGAGCGACCACTGGTGGTAAAGATCGAGACGGCGTTGGCGTACTCACTGGCATGTACGCGTGCAACGGCGTCGTCCAGGTCCTCGGCGTTCGTAACACTCGCCACCGGCCCGAAGATCTCCTCATGCCCGATCTTCATGGACGGCTCTACCGCGTCGAAGACCGTGGGCCCCACGAAGTTGCCCCGGGGATATTCCCTCACTGACGCAGTCCGCCCGTCGAGGGCGAGCCTGGCACCGTCAGAAACACCGCTCTCGATGTAGCTCAGGACCCGTTCCTTGTGTCGCGCCGAGATGACAGGACCAAGTGTCACTCCACTATCGGCGCCATATCCCATCTTCAGTTTTTTCGCCGCGGCGACCAGGCGCTCCTTCACCGGTTCGTACGTCTTCCCCGTCGCCACGATCACGCTTCCGGCCAGGCAGCGCTGGCCAGCGCAGCCGAAGATGGACTCTGTGGTCACACTGATCGCGCGATCCAGATCGGCATCAGGCATGACCACGATGTGATTCTTGGCGCCCCCCAGCGCCTGAACGCGTTTGCCATTCGCTGCGGCCGTGGAGTACACATGGCGCGCCACGGCGCTCGATCCCACGAACGAGATCCCCGAAATTCCAGGATGTGCCAGCAGGGCGTTCACCGCCTCCTTGCCGCCGTGCACGAGATTCACTACCCCCGCCGGCACACCGGCCTGGTGCAACAGCTCGAATATTCGCGCCTGCGAGCGCGGCACCTGCTCGCTCGGTTTCAGGATGAACGTGTTGCCCGTGGCGATCGCGTATGGATAGAACCAGAGGGGCACCATCGCGGGAAAGTTGAATGGCGTAACCGCCGCGAAAACCCCCAGAGGCTGGCGCACGAACTCGCAGTCGATTCCCGCCGCCACGTCTTCGAGCGTGTCACCCATCATGAGCGTCGGAATGCCGCAGGCGTGCTCTACATTCTCGACGCCACGTCTGAGCGAGCCGCGCGACTCGTCAAGCGTCTTGCCGTTTTCTTCAGTTACGATGCGCGCAATCTGCTCGAAGTTTTCCTCGAGCAGGTTCTTCAGTTTGAAGAGAAATCGCGCTCGCTGGACCGGCGGCGTCTCCCGCCACTTGGGGAAAGCCTCCTGTGCCGCGCGGACAGCATCATCCACAGCCCGGGCGGTCGAGAGCGGAACCCTACCTAGCGGCTCGCCGGTGGCAGGGTTGATGTTCTCAAGGTAGCCGGCCGCGTCAGCCTCCACCCACTCGCCACCGATATAGTTGCGGAGCGTCGCGGTCAGGCGCCCTCTGGAGGCATTACCGGCCTGTTGCTGTTGGAGATATCGGCGACCGCCTTCCACTGGCCTTTGTTCTTCCGCCACACCGTGACGTACTTCCCATCGTCTTCGATACGCCCCTGTGCTCCCATAATCGTCATACGGTAGACGCCGGTTTCGTACGCTCCATCGCCATGATCGTCGACGTTTACTTCCGTGGGCTCGAAGACGAGATTCAACCCTGGGAGATTCACCATGGCGGTCCAGGCGTCGCGAATCGCGACCTTGCCGCGGGCCGCGGGCCCGTTGGGCGGCATGAGCATCGCGTCATCGGCGTAGAATGACATTATCGTCGTGACATCCTTTGCAGCGATGGCTTCCACCCAGCGGCGGTTGTTTTGCCGGATGGCTTCCTCGTCCGGTCGGGTATCGAGGCGCATTGCGTGCCCGCACCCAGCGACGAGAGCTCCGACAATCAACACCAGCGATGCGAGTAACCTGCTTCGAGTGAACATAGAGCCCTCCGTGATATAGGAATTGGCTCACCCACCCAGCGTCCCTACTCCCTACCTATTCCCGACTCCCGACTCCCGACTCCCGACTCCCGACTCCCGAGATACTATCCTCGGCTCCGCAGGGGTCAAGCGCTCCAGAGAGCTACGGTCCCACCGAGCGAGGTCGGCGGCGGCTTCGTACGTGCTCTGCAGAAAATCCATCAACACCTCATCGGGCGACGTCGCCAGCCGCACAGTTTCATACGGCAGCGCGAACAATCCCATATCTCTGTTGTAATAAGCACCGACCGGCCTGACCGCTGCTTCGGGAAGACCCGCAGGTTCCGGATACGCGTAGGCATAGAAAGCAGGCTCCAACACAGCGCCGCTCCCGGGCCAGAATCCCGCGCTGATGACTTCGTGCGAGTAGGCTTCGCGCATCACCCAGTCACCTACGTTGGGAGCCCCGCCGGCATGCGGCGGAGCCTGCCGACCCGAGAATCTGGTGGCAGCCATGTCGAAGCCACCCCAGAAAAAGTGGACCGGGCTCGACTTCCCGAGGAAACCCCCACGGAATCGTTTCAATACTCGATCCGCCTGTACCAGAATTCGCCAGAATCTGTTTGCATACTCCGAATCGTAAGACGCATGCACTCGATCCTCTGCGAACGGAATCGCGTCCATCACCTCCACCGGCATTCCCCAAAGCCTGACCTCAATCCCCAGCGCCTTGAGTGTTTCCAGATACTCGCCGTAGAACTCCGCAACGGATCGCGGTTTCAGAGCGATGCTGCGCGTCGCTCCGCCCGAAGTGGCCACTATCAGCTTGTGGTCTATGAAGTCGAATTCTACCGCAAAGGTCGAATTGGAATTCGGGATAGCAGACGTGGTGAGCCCTCGCGGGGTGACGTAAAGCGCAACCTGCCACCAGTGGTTTTCCATCGGAGCCAGCTTGAGACGCGTTTTCCCAACTATCTGCGTCCACATATGTAGCGTGTCGCATGTACTCTTCCAGTCCCGCAGTGGCAGACTCGGCCAGACTTGGGTGTTGGTAGCGCTCATTTCAGACTTCCACCTCGTCGATGTAGCACCATCGCCAAGATTCTCCCGGCTGAAACGACGCTACGATAGGATGTCGCGACGCTCCATAGTGCTTCGTCGCGTGCCGGTTCGGCGATGAATCACAGCAGCCAACGTGTCCACACGAAAGACAAAGCCTCAGGTGAACCCACTTGCTTCCACTCTGTAGGCACTCCTCGCAGCCATTGGGCGTGCGAGGCGCCACGTTCTTGATCAGATCGAGATGCGTGCAAGTAATCATGACTGTTCCCCGACTCCCGACTCCCGACTCCCGACTCCCGACTCCCGACCCCTATTCCCTAGCTCCTCAACGGATGACCCGAAACGATACTCAGCTGCGGCTCTCCGCAGTGCTCAGCGATAGCGGCGGCCACACGGTCCCGCAACGCCACCACGGCTTGGAGCCCAGTACCCTCAGGCGAGATCGGGCTACCTATCCAGACGTGAATTTTCCCGGGGCGCGGGCGCCGGCTGTCACCACGCAGAAACTGCCTTGCCCCTCTTATAGCCACGGGGACTACAGGAATCCCTGTTTCCACTGCCGCCGCGAAAGCACCCAGCCGGAAGGGACGCAGGCCCGTGGTTTCCCGGAAAGTACCCTCGGCAAAGAACAGAATCGCTTCCCCGGCCGCCAAGCGATCCGGTACTGCTCTCGCGTCTGCCAAACTCTGTTGAACGTCCAGACGGTCCACCGGAATGTGACCTGCCTTGCGCATAAATGCACCTATCACGGGCCAGCTGACTACGTCATGCTTGGCCACGAAGACGAAGTTCCTCGGTATCAGTGCAGTGAGTGTGGGGATGTCCGCATACGAAGTATGGTTGGACGCGAGCAGGACGCCACCGGTACGCGGAATGTTCTCACCTCCCTCCACCGAGAGACGGCAGCCGAACAGCCTCAGCAGTGTCCGCGAAGCCGTCCGACTTAAGGTAAACATCGCAGCGCGCCCCGGCAGGACATTCGCCAGCAGCCAGATTAGCGGAACCATCACCGCTATCATCGCGGCTACGTATCCCAGATAGATGCCGTATCCCGCGCGCCCCAGACCCACCCTCACCGGGGCCAACGCCGCTCCAATCACCAGCGAAATACGCCGGCGCCATGACGTTCGCTCACGAGTTCGGTCCACGAGAGAGCCGGTCACGTACAGCTCCTTCGTTGAGCTTCTCCTGATCTTTCCGCTCGATGTCTTCAGCACGGCACCAGGCTCCGCCATAATGACTCGATCCGGCGGCACGCCCACCGCGGCCGCTACAGCCGCTATGACCTCGGCTTCGAGCTTGTTCTTCTCTTCCGGTTCCGTAACACGGGTTTCAGCGACGACGACCAGCGATTCGGTACCTAGTGCCGCATTCTCGACTCCAAAGGCGACTACGCAGCCTTTCCGCACCCCCTCGACTGACGCGGCGGCATCTTCTATCTCCTGCGGAACGAGATTGCGACCCGCTTTGATTATCAGATCCTTCCGCCGGCCTGTGATGAAGATCTCGCTGCCCTCGCGAAAGGCGAGATCGCCGCTATCGAGCCAGCCGTCATCCAGCGTGATCGCCGCCGTGGCCTCGGGATTCCGGTAGTAGCCCTGCGTCGTGGACGGTCCCCGGAATATGAGACGTCCCACGACTCCGTCCGGCTGTTCGGCAACCTCCGCCACCTGCGAATCATTCACGATTCGCACGTCATGATCCTCGATCGGCTTCCCCACTGATACGAAGCGCAAGGCGGTCTGATCGTTTTCTTCAGCGGCATTGGCTCGGCCCTCCTGCTCGAATGCGTCGCGTTCTACGCGTAACACCAACGGCCCGCGGGAAAGAGGTGGTATGGTGAGGGCCACCGAGCATTCTGCGAGCCCATAGACCGGAAGCAGGGCTTCCCGCCTGAAGCCGTACTTGGCGAACCGGCTCGAGAAGCGATCCAGCGTATCGGGACTCACCGGCTCCGCACCGTTGAGCGCGCACCGCCAGGACGATAGATCGAGGCCTTCGAGCGCTTTCTCCGGAATGCGACGAACGCAGAGCTCGTAGGCGAAATTGGGAGCCGCCGAGAGCGTGGCGCGGTGCTGATGAATGGCCCAGAGCCATCTCTCGGGTCTTGCAAGGAAGGCGAGCGGTGACTGAATGGCGATCGGGATTCCCTGGTATAAGCAGCACAGCCAGGAGCCGATAAGACCCATGTCGTGATACAGCGGAAGCCAACTGGCGCCCACGTCGCGTGGCGTCATCCGCACTCCCGCGGCGATGGCACGGATGTTTGACACGAGATTCGCGTGCGTCAGCAGCACGCCCTTGGGATTTCCAGTCGAGCCCGACGTGTACTGGATGAGGGCCGGATCGCCCTCGTCGCCCAAAGCGCTTTTCAAGGGAGCGCCGGTGCGCGCCAGCTCCGCCGCTGTCGTCACCACCTTCATCGACGGAACCGCCGCCCGAAGAACCGCTGCGATGGGCATTGCCCGCGCGATGGTGATGAGGCCGCGAACCTGAGCGCTCTTCAGTATGCCCGTTTGTTTGACTGCATATTCCTCGAAGCGATCCAGCCTCACCGGAGGATACAACGGCACGGGCACCGCTCCCGCGATGAGAATGCCATGGAACGCGCGCAGGAAGTCGAAGCTCGTTGGAAGCATCAACGCCACTGTGTCGCCGCGCTGAATGCCACGGTCGACGAGCCCACCGGCAACCGCGGCGGCTTCATCCCAGAGCCGGCCGTATGTAATCTCCTCTTCGCGCCCATCGTCGTCGCGAAGGTGAACATGCGGGCGTTCGCGATCGTCGAGCGCGCGCTGCCACAGCGCTCCGTGAATAGTCGTCGAGTCTTCTGGAGCAAAAACCGGGGCGGCCGGCAAGGGCACAGCCCGATCCACAGAACGCACGACGCGTCCCGTCTCGATCGCCATGAGCGCAAGAGCAATGTCAGCGGCCGTGTCGAGCAGAAGGAAACGGTCGTCCAGCGAGCGCCCGAACTTGTCCTCCAGTGCTACCACCAGCTCGACTCGCTCGAGACTGCCGAGTCCCAGGTCGCGCTCAATGGACGCGCTGGGAGTGACCGCATGAGCGCGGCGCGCCCCTCCCAGCTGCCTGGCCAGATCGCGCAGCACTTCGAGCACCCGTTCCTGGTACTCTGCAGCGGCGTCGCTCGTGGCGTCGCCGGACGGTGTCGTGGGGGCGGTCAGCTCCGCCATACCGCCAATATTAAGGTGTTCCCTACCGCCGCGCACGCCTAAGGCCAGAAGGGTAGTGGGTCAGTCCGAGTTCGAGGACTGCCACCAAGAAAGACATGGACGCGAGACGCCAGAAGTATAGTCTGCGAGTTGCGAGAATGAGGCACTCGGCGCTACACCGAGCCCGCGTGATTCAGAACATCCGCGCCATAGGATGATTAGTTGCGAGAGGGAGCTTCACTTTATCGTGTGGCATGGGCGACTTCAAGAAACTCCTGGTCCGGCAGAAGGCACATGCAATGGCTCTGGACGCGCACAGGGTCGCCAGCCGGATTCGCGGAGCCGACCATTCGTCTCTCCGAAGCCAGATTATCAGGTCGGCGATGTCCGTGCCCGCGAATATCGTCGAGGGGGCCAGTGAGCAAACCGCCAGAGAATTCAGCCGCTTCCTACGGATTGCGCTCAACTCGAACAACGGAGCTCGAGTACCACCAATCGCGGCTCGCGACCTCCAGGTAGTCCGTGGGTCGGATTCTTTGACTCATATCAGTCAAGTCGTCGAAGTCAGAAAAATGCTCTATGGTCTCCGTCGTTATCTGGCTTCTCAGACAAAGGACAGCAAACAGGCCTAAGTGTCGGTTTCATCCTCGACCCTGAGGTCTATACTTCTGGCGTCTCGCGTCTGCGTCGTTCTTGATTGACCTTCCGCTCCCAAACTGACCCACTACTGACCTCCCGCTTGACGCCGGTTCCTAAGCTGGGTAGCTTCTATCGAACGATCGTTCGAAACGCGAGGGATATGCCTAACGCCGCCAAAGATCAGAAGTTGGACGCCTTATTGAGCGACGCGGCTCGGGTTTTCGCGGAGCGCGGATACCATCAGTCGAGCATGCGGGACCTCGCTACCGCGGCAGGAGTTTCGCTCGCCGGCCTCTACTATTACGTGGAGGGAAAGCAGGAGCTCCTATACCTCATCCAGAGCCGCAACTTCGACGCTGTAGTGGCAGGTATGCGCGACAGGCTGGTTGGTGTGACTGACCCGGTGGAGCGACTAGCCAGATTCGTGGAGAACCACCTCGACTATTTCGTCGCGCACATCGCGGAAATGAAAGTCATGTCGCATGAGGCTGGGGCGCTCACGGGGGACTTTCTGGCGACTGTGAACCGAACCAAGCGAGCGTACACGGCCGCCCTCATGGACATTCTCGCCGATCTCGAAAGAACTCACGGACCAGCGCACGCGAACCGCCGAGTTGCGGCGTATTCCCTGTTCGGAATGATGAACTGGATTTACACCTGGTACGACCCCTTGGGCGACGTCGGCGTGGAAACGTTGGCCCTCAACGTCTGCAGGCTGTTTCTGGGCGGCTATGTTGGATTACCTGTCGCCGACGGCTCGCTTCCGCACGCCACAGCCGGCTGAACTGATTATCCACAACTGAGAGGCATTCCCGATGGCAACTGCAACCATGACCGAACGCGACACGGCGACACTGGTATCTTACCGCACCGAAGGCAACATCGCGGTGCTGGAGCTCAACGATCCGCCGGCCAACACCTACACTCACGAGATGATGCGCCAGCTGGACGACTGCATCATCCGGGCGCGCTTCGATACCAGCGTACAGGTGATAGTCCTGCGCGGCGCGGGCAACAAGTTCTTCAGCGCCGGCGCGAACATCAAGATGCTCAACGAGGTGGACCCCACCTTCAAGTACTACTTTTGCCTGCATGCCAACGAGACTCTCAGCCGTCTGGAGCAGACGCCGAAGCTTGTAATCGCTGCCCTCAACGGTCACTGCGTGGGAGGCGGCCTTGAGATCGCCATGGCAGCGGATATCAGAATAGCCAAGCAGGACGCCGGAAAAATAGGACTGCCTGAAGTGAACCTCGGCGTGCTGCCTGGGACAGGCGGTACGCAGCGCTTGGCCAGAATCGTGGGGAAGTCGAAAGCCATCGAGCTCATGGTAACCGGCCGCACGTTCTCGTTCGAGGAAGCACAATCTCTTGGAATCGTGAACGAAGTGCTCCCAAAGGACGAATGGTGGGAAAGCGTAATGCTCTACGCCCAGCAGTTCTGCCTGCCCAACAAGGCCGGTATGGCCGTTGGACACATCAAGCGCGCTGTGCAATCCGGCCTGGAGGTGCCCCTCGAGTATGGCCTGGCTCTCGAGCGAGAGTTGCAGAACCTGTTGTTCAAGAGCAACGACGCAAAAGAGGGCCTGGCGGCCTATGTGGAGAAACGGCAGCCGGCGTTCAAGGGCAGATAGGACGTGGCCACTTCGGTTGCTCCACTCACTGAAGAGTTCCCTACTCGCCTCGTGATCGGTGGCGAGCGTGTGGAGGCTTCATCCGGCCGCACTACGTCCATCGTCAACCCGGCGACAGAGGAAGAAGTCTGTGGCGTCGCGCAGGGCGACGAGCGCGACATCGACCTCGCTGTACGCAGCGCGCGCCAAACGTTCGAGAGCGACGGATGGCGGAATCTCAGCGCCCGGAAGCGGGGCGAGATGCTCTACAGGCTCGGAGAGTTGTGCATCGCGCACAAGGACGAGTTGGCTCGGCTCGAGACTTTGAACAACGGCAAGCCGCTTTTTGAATCGCACATCGACATCGCCCTCACCGCTCAGGTTTATAAATACTATGGCGGCTGGGCGGACAAGATTCACGGTGAGACGATTCCAGTGGACGGCCCATTCTTCAACTACACGCTGCGTGAGCCGCTCGGAGTCGTGGGTGCCATCGTTCCGTGGAACTTTCCTGCTTCGTTGGCTTCGTGGAAGATCGGTCCAGCCTTGGCTTGCGGTAACACGATCGTCCTCAAACCCGCAGAGCTCACGCCGTTCACCGGCCTGAGAATGGCCGAGCTTGCTCTGGAAGCTGGATTCCCGCCCGGCGCGTTCAACTGTGTGTCGGGCCAGGGCTCGAAGGCAGGTGCAGCACTGGTGAAGCATCCCGAGGTAGACAAGATCGCGTTCACAGGGTCCACCGAGATAGGCCAGCAGATCATGCGCGACGCGGCTGGCACGGTGAAGAAACTTTCCCTGGAGCTCGGCGGCAAGTCTCCGAACATCGTCTTCGCCGACGCCGACCTGGAAGCAGCGGCCAGAGGCGCGTTGACCGGAATATTCTACGGCAAGGGTGAAGTGTGCGCGGCCGGGTCGAGGCTGCTGGTGGAGGATTCGGCCCGGGACGAGCTGCAGAACAGAATCGTCGAACGCGGCAGGAAGATGGTCGCGGGGGATCCCCTGAATCCAAAGACGAAGCTGGGAGCTATCGTCTCGAAGAAGCAGATGGAGCGCGTGCTCGACTACATAGCAACCGGCAAGAAGGAAGGAGCCACCTTGCTCCTGGGCGGCGAGCGCTCGCCAGTGAACGGTAAAGGCTATTTCGTTCAACCAACGATCTTTGGCGACGTCGAAAAAGAAATGACGATCGCGCGAGAAGAGATCTTTGGGCCGGTGCTGGCGATGCTCACTTTCTCCGGCGGCGTGGACGCGGCGGCCGAGCTTGCCAATTCCACGATCTACGGGCTCGCTGCGGGTATCTGGACGCGAGACATCAGGAAGGCTCTCAAGACAGCTCGCGCGGTGCGAGCGGGAACGATCTGGATCAACACGTATAACATGTACGACGCTGCTTCCCCGTTTGGCGGCTTCAAGCAGTCGGGATTCGGCCGAGATCTGGGGATGCACGCTCTCGACGGCTATACCCAAGTCAAGTCGGTATGGGTGGACCTGTCGTGAGAGTCTTGCAGCATCAGGTACGGCGGTCATGATGGCTGCTCAGCGGGAAGCCGTCATCGTGGACGCAGTTCGCACTCCGATCGGCAGACATGGCGGGGCGCTTTCCAGAGTGCGGCCCGATGATCTGGCTGCTGTGGCTATCCGCGGTCTGATCGAGCGAACGGCAGTCGATACATCCCTCGTGGACGACGTCATCCTGGGATGCGCCAATCAGGCCGGTGAGGACAATCGCAACGTGGCGCGTATGGCTCTTCTGCTCGCCGGCCTGCCAGTGGAAGTCCCAGGGCAAACTGTGAATCGGTTGTGCGGATCGGGCCTGCAGGCGATTGCGAGCGCCGTGCAGGCTGTGCGGAGCGATGAGGGCGACTGTTTTGTCGCCGGCGGCGTGGAGAGCATGACGCGGGCGCCATGGGTGACGCTCAAACCCGAGGAGGCTTTCTCTCGCACAGCGCCGGCCATAGCGGATACTACGCTAGGATGGCGCTTCGTGAATCCGCTCATGCCTCCGGAGTGGACAATCTCCATGGGCGAGACTGCGGAAGAGGTTGCGCGGCGCTATGGCATCACGCGAGAGGATCAGGACGCGTTCGCGCTCGAGAGCCAGCGCCGCACAGCTTGCGCCATGTCCGTGGAGCGGTTTCGCGACGAGATAGTGCCCGTCCGAATTCCCGGGCGTCGAGGCGAGGCCACGGTAGTGGAGTGCGACGAGCATCCTCGTGCTGACACCACGCTCGAATCCTTGCGGGCGCTTCGCCCGGCATTCGCGAAGAATGGCGGCACGGTGACTGCCGGCTCCGCCAGCGGGATCAACGATGGTGCCAGCGCAGTGCTGATAATGTCCGCCGAGTCGGCGCGCGCTGCCGGAATGCAGGTCATGGCGCGCGTTGTTGCCAGCGCCGTGGGGGGCGTGTCGCCAGAGGTGATGGGTATCGGTCCGGTGCCGGCCACGCGGAAAGCCCTGAAGCGAGCCGGCCTGCGGATCGAGGACATTGACATCATCGAGCTCAACGAGGCGTTCGCCGCCCAGGCGATCGCGTGCATCCGCGAGCTGGGCGCGGATCAGACGCGAGTGAATGTGAATGGGGGAGCGATCTCCCTGGGCCACCCTCTTGGAGCATCCGGATCACGGATCATGACGACATTGGTTCACGAGCTGCGACGTCGGGGAGCTCGATATGGCCTGGCCACCATGTGCATCGGTGTCGGTCAGGGGATCGCAACCATCGTCGAGAATATGGCATCGTGAGTTACGAACACGTGCTGCTGAGCCGGGGGGACGGCGTGGGAATCCTGACGCTGAATCGTCCCGATAAACTGAACGCGTTTGCCGGCACGATGCGCCGCGAGATAGCGGATGCTCTCGAGGAGCTGGAAGGTGATGACAGCGTGCGCGCCATCGTGATAACCGGCGCGGGACGTGGCTTTTGTGCTGGCGCCGACGTAGGGTACATGGCCGAGCTCGTGGAGCGGCGCGATGTTGAGGCCATGGCCGCTCTCGTGGAGGCTGGCCGCCGAGTGGTTACAACCATCCGTCAGTCGGCGAAACCCATGATCGCGAGCGTCAACGGGGTCGCCGCGGGCGGCGGAGCGAATCTCGCGCTCGCGTGCGATCTGAGAATTGCGAGTGAGCATGGAAAGCTGGGCCAGACTTTCAATCGAATCGGGCTGCATCCCGATTGGGGCGCCACTTACTTCCTTCCCCGTCTGGTAGGACCGGCGAAGGCGCTGGAGCTCTTCTGGCTCGCTGACGTGATAGACGCCGCCGAATGCCTTCGGCTTGGGTTATTCAACAGGGTAGTGCCGGCCGCCGAGCTTGCGCGCGAAACGAAGTCACTTGCGAGCGCGCTGGCGGACAAGCCGCAGCTGGCTGTATCGCTCGCCAAGCGTGCGGTCTATGAATCGTTCGACAGGAACCTTGCCGAGATGTTGGATTACGAGCTGGATGCGCAGCTCAGATGCTTCGAGAGTGGGGACGCCGGCGAAGGGATTCGCGCGTTCGTTGCGAAGCGACCGGCGAAATTCGGTTCACAACCTCGCGCTGAGAGCGCGGTAAAGTAGTCACGGAGGATACCTACATGGCGCTGGCGAAAATCGGCAACTTTGACGACTGGATAGACCTGTTCAAGGTATGGCAGGACGACATTGGTCTCCAGGCCAAAGAGCTGAAGGACTACAAATTCGATGTCAAGCTGGGCGATATCGAGGTGGCGGAGATCGAGTTCGGTCACTACAAGGGGCAACGAAAGTGGCCCACTGTAATGCACATTCCCGATCAGCGAATTCGCGACGCACTCCAAACGCTGATCGTTTACCAGGGCGACACGGAATTCGCCTCTGTGGAGCAGCAGCGATCTCTGCTGGAAACCGCGCCAAACAGCTACGACCTCTTATCGATATACCGGGTAATGGCCGAGGAGATGCGACACGGATGGCAGATGTCCTATCTTCTCGTGGCACACTTTGGCGATGAAGGCAGGCGAGAGGCCGAGAAGCTGCTGCAGCGCCGAGCCGACGAACATGAACGCTTGCTAGGCTCGTTCAACGAGGCCGTGGAGAACTGGCTGGATTTCTTCGCCTATACACAGTTCATCGACCGTGACGGCAAGTTTCAGCTCCAGATGCTGTCCAGCTCCGGTTTTGCCCCGCTCTCCCGTTCCATGCGTCCCATGCTCAAAGAAGAGTCCTATCACCTGGGTACGGGCAACAATGGTCTCCAGCGGATCATCAAGGCCGGAAGGATTCCCACGGACATCATGCAGCGATACTTCAACAAATGGGTGTCGACGGCGTTCGACCTTTTCGGAACAGACAATTCGTCCTCTGCGCAGTGGGCCTACGTTTGGGGGCTTAAAGGGCGCTTCGATGAACGGAGCAATCCGCAGCCGGCTGAGGTGGGCAAACTCAACGAAGCCGCGCGCGAGCTGTACCGGCAGGAAGTACAAGGCCTCATCGACCGGTTGAACCAGCACGTCCCGGCCGATCAACCGCAGCTCAAGATTCCAAGCGAGAAGTTCAATCGCAGAATCGGTATCTACAAGGGAAAGACTTTCACCATAGACGGCGACCCCATGGAGCGTGAGAAGTATGCGGCGTACGTTGATTCCGTGCTTCCGACAGCAGAGGATCGTGAGTTTCTGAGAGGAGTCTTCAAGGAACCGGACTGGATCGAGACCAGGAAGATCGATCATATCGTGAGTTGAAGCTGGCCATCAGTGCTCGACCGCAATTGATTGCGCACCGCGGCGCCAATCGCGAGCACCCCGAGAACACGATGCCGGCGTTTCTCAGAGCCCTCGAGGTCGGCGCAGATGGCATCGAGCTGGATGTTCACTGCACGCGCGACGGCGTGGTTGTCGTTCATCACGACGCGGCAGTGCATGCCACAAGCATGGTGGGCACCTTGAGGGAGCGGTCCATCGATGCGTTGTCGTACGAGGAGCTCTCGAACTTTGCGACCGCCGAAAGAGAGATCATTCCAACCCTCGGCGCGGTCCTCGGTGAAGTGGGAGCCCGTGCTGAAGTGTTCGTCGAGCTGAAAGGGCGCGAAATCGAGGATAAGGTTCTCGATGTCATAGCGGCCTCACCGGCTCCAGATCACTGCCCGATTCACAGCTTCGATCATGAAGCGGTAAAGCGGGCGCGCCGGCACGTGCCCCTGCTCCGCACCGGCATCCTGGTGGAGCGGCGAGCAGTCGATGCGGCCGCTATCCTGGCCGCAGCCGAGGCAGAGGACTTCTGGGCTCACTGGACTATCATCGACGAAAGGCTTGTAACCCAAGTGCACGGCTTTTCCCGACAGAGCAGAGTGATCGCCTGGACCGTGAACGACGCACAGTGCGCGCGGCGTTTGTCGAGTTACGGTGTCGACGGCCTCTGCACCGACGATGTGCCGTTCTTGCGCCAAGCCCTTTCCGAATAGCCATGGCCCCAGTCGTTCGTGTTGCGGTAATCGGGGCAGGAACAATGGGACACGGCATCGCATACGTCGCGGCTGCCGCGGGATACGCCGTGACCGTCTTCGATTCAGACTCCAAGACTCTGGAGCGCGGAATGTCGCGGATTCGTGCGTCGTTCGAGAAGGGCATCGAGCTCGGCAAGCTGACCGCCGAAGAACGAGACTCAGCACTCTGGTGTCTTTCGGCGTCGCAGGAGCTCGCCGGGTCCGTCGCGGGCTCTGATCTCGTGATAGAGGCGATTCCGGAGCAGCTCGCCCTGAAGAAGAACTTGTTCGAGCAGATCGAGCCGCTGGTCGGGGGCGATACCTTGCTCGCGACCAATACCTCATCTCTGTCGATAACCGAAATTGCCGCCTCGCTCGGCCGGCGCGACCGAGTGCTTGGTCTCCATTTCTTCAATCCTGTCCCGGCGATGCGCCTAATCGAGATCGTTCGTGGCCGCGAGACCTCGGACCACGCAACCGAGACTGCGCGTCAGTTCGCCGCCTCCCTCGGCAAGACGGCCATTGTTGTTCGAGACTCGCCCGGGTTTGCGACCAGCAGACTCGGTGTGGTGCTGGGTCTCGAGGCTATTCGCATGCTGGAACAGGAAGTCGCGAGCGCCGAAGACATCGATCGGGCGCTGGAGCTCGGCTATAACCACCCCATGGGTCCGCTCAGGCTCACGGATGTGGTGGGTCTGGACGTAAGGCTCGCCATCGCCGAGCATCTTCACGAGACTATGAAGGACGACACGTACCGTCCCCCTGCCCTGCTGCGCGACCTCGTGAAACGCGGGCACCTCGGCAAGAAGACCGGGCAGGGTTTCTACCGCTGGGAGAGCGAATCATGAGTGAATCGCAAGTGGTCGGACTGGAGATTCGCGGTCGGATCGCGATGGTGACGATGAACCGGCCGGAGAAGCGGAACGCATTGGACGGCCAGATGCGTTGCGCCTTTCTCGGAGTCATGGACAAGCTTGACCGCGATGCCAATGTTCGAGCCATCGTCATCACTGGTGCAGGCGACAAGGCATTCGTAGCCGGCGCAGACATCGGGGAGTTCGAGGGACGCACGCCGGTAGACCAGTGGCGCGTAATGAAGCTGCCGACCGTGTTCCATGCGATCGAGCGGTCGCCAAAACCCGTGATTGCCGCTGTGAACGGCTTCTGTCTCGGCGGAGGTATGGAGCTGGCCCTGGCCTGCGACATTCGCATTGCTTCGACCAGTGCGCGCTTCGGCCAACCGGAGGTGAATCTCGGCATCATCCCGGGTGGCGGAGGAACTCAGCGCCTGCCCCGCATCGTAGGTCTCGGCGCCGCGCTCAAGCTCATCCTGAGCGGAGAGCTTATAGACGCGGTGGAGGCACTCCGACTCCGGCTGGTGGAAGAAGTCGTCGAGCCTGGACAGCTAATCGAACGTGCGCTGGCAATCGCTGAGACGATTGCGAGCAAGAGCCCGGTGGCGGTTGCCGCGGCCAAGGAAGCCACCAGAGCGGCCTTCAACCTGTCCCTGGATGATGGCCTCAAGCTCGAGACATCGTTGTTTCAGCTGTGTTTCTCCAGCGAGGATAAAGCCGAGGGCGTGCGCGCCTTTCTCGAGAAGCGGGCCGCGAATTTCGCCGGCCGATGACGGTTGCGTCACCCGGAATAACCGACGTTCACATTCATGTCCAGCCGTGGCGGCAGATGAAGCCAGCGGTGATGGAAACGATGCGGCGCGGTAAGGAGCAGCACTTCGACTTTCTTCTCGCACTCATGGAAGATCCATCGATGCTGCTGAGTATCATGGATGAGGAAGGAATCCACCGCGTGGGGCTGGTCAACTATCCAAGCCCGGATGTGATGGGCTTCACCGACGAGACCAACGACTTCGCAGCCAGATACGCCGCGGCCGAGCCGAGTCGGCTGCTGCCTTATGGCGGTGTGGATCCGATGACCAATCGGGACCCGATCGGTTCAGTCGAGCGCCTGGTAGACATGGGGATACGAATGCTGAAGCTGCATCCACCGCATCAGCGGTGCGCCGCCAATGCGTACACGGATGGACTGGAGTCTCTTGCCAAGATATACGGAGCCTCGGAAGCGCGCGGATTGCCGGTGATGGTACACACGGGCACGAGTGTATTTCCGGGCGCGCGAAGCAAGTACGGCAACCCGATGGAACTGGACGACGTCGCTATCGATTTTCCGGATCTTCAGATCGTCATGGCGCACGGCGGCCGGCCGCTGTACATGCGAGAGGCCTTCTTCGTATTGAGGCGACACAAGAATGTCTGGCTCGATCTCTCTGGGATCCCACCAAGGAACCTGCCCGAGTATTTCCCCCGGCTCCAGGAAATTGAAAGCAAGGTACTATGGGGAACCGACTGGCCAAGTCCCGGGGTGAGCAGCATGCGGAAGAACGTAGACCAATTTCTGGCCCTTCCGTTTCCGGAATCGCTCAAGAACGCAGCGCTGGGGCACAATTCCCTTCGACTACTGCCGCCACTGGCTTGAAGCGTTACTCTGGCGTCCGACGAAACTGCAACTACCTTTTCACGTCTCGCGGCACTTTCTAACTAGAGGTGGATCGATAAAATGAGAGCCGGTAATATTCTACTGCTGGTAGCGGCAATTGCGTGCGCTCCGAGAACCGGAACCCTATCGCCGTCGGCCAGCGCAACTGCAGCGGGCGATAGCGCACGCAAAACTCCCGCGATAGGAACTACATCGGCACCCAACGCCGATCCTTTCCCGAGTACCTACGAAAGGATTCCTTCCCGTGCGACGGTAATACGCAACGCTACCATTCTAACGGCGGCGGGCCCTCGCATAACGAACGGCGCCATACTTCTGCGGGACGGCAAGATTGCAGCTGTGGGTGCTGCCGTGGATGCACCCGCTGACGCAATCGTCGTCGACGGAACGGGAAAGTTCGTTACCCCAGGCCTCATTGACACACACTCGCATCTCGGCGTCTACGCTGCTCCTGGCGTAGATGCTAACAGTGATGGCAACGAGGCAACCAATCCCGTTACCGCTCATGTGTGGTCAGAGCATTCGGTGTGGCCGCAGGATCCGCAGTTTCCGCGCAACCTGGCCGGTGGAATAACCACTCTCCAGGTACTGCCGGGTTCGGCAAATCTCATCGGCGGCCGCAGCGCGGTGCTCAAGGTGGTGCCGTCGCGCACCGTGCAGGGCATGAAGTTCCCTGGCGCAAAATACGGACTCAAGATGGCCTGCGGCGAGAATCCCAAGCGCGTGTACGCGAGTCGCGGACCATCGACTCGCATGGGCAACGTAGCAGGTTACCGCGCTGCCTGGATCCAGGCGGCCCAGTATCGCAAAAACTGGGACAAGTGGAACGCCGACAAGAAAGGCGATGCACCATCGCGCGACCTTGGAAACGAGACGCTGGCTGAGGTCCTGCGAGGCAACATTCTCGTACACAATCATTGTTACCGCGCCGACGAGATGGCTCAGATGATCGACATCGCCGACGAATTCGGGTATCAGATCCGCTCGTTCCACCATGGCGTGGAAGCCTACAAGCTGGCGGACGTGCTGGCCAAACGAAACATCTCGGCGTCCATCTGGGCCGACTGGGGAGGCTTCAAGATGGAGGCTCTTGACGGCGTGAAGGCCAACCTGGCCCTGGTGCACAACGCCGGCGCACGTTCCATCGTGCATTCGGATGACGCGTCCGGCTCGCAGCGTCTCAACCAGGAGGCCGCAAAAGGTATAGCCGCTGGTCGCGCGATCGGAATCGAAATTCCCGAGGATGACGCGATCAAGTGGGTGACGATCAACGCGGCCTGGGCGCTCGGGCTCGACGACAAGATCGGATCGATAGAGTCTGGCAAGAACGCCGATGTGGTTCTGTGGTCGGGGAATCCGTTCAGTGTTTACGTGCGTGCGGAGAAGGTCTGGGTAGACGGAGCCATGCTCTTCGACAGATCTGATGTGAACGAGACATGGCGAACTGATTTCGAGCTCGGTTTCGTTCCGGCGAGCCGCGTTGCAGGAGGACCCCGATAATGGCCATGGCAATCGCGCATCGCACACGCGCGTCGTACTCGAGCTTCGTCCTGCTCGCGCTTGCAACCGTAACTGCGACCGTTACATCGCCCGCGCCCGCAACCGCTCAGGTGACGGCAATAACCGGAGGCAAGGTTTATCCCGTAAGCGGTCCACCTATCGAGAACGCGACAGTTCTCCTCAGAAACGGGAAGATCACGGCTGTGGGGGCGAACGTCGAGATCCCCACTGGCGCCACTCGCGTGGATGCCAGCGGCAAATGGGTGACTCCAGGCTTGTTCAACGCCGCTACCCAGCTCGGTCTCGTGGAAGTGGGCCAGGTGAGCGACACGCGGCAAGCGACGGCACGGGGACGCGGAGACGGAATCAACGCAGCATTCACAGCCTGGGTGGGGCTCAACCCGCTCTCTGTATTGTTCGCTCCCGCGCGCAACGAAGGAGTTACAACTGTCATCGTTGCGCCGGGCGGCGGTATGATTTCCGGCCAGGCAGCTGCGATAGATCTGGTGGATGGATCGGTTACGGACATGCTCCGAAAGGCGCCCGTCGCGATGGTAGGCCAGATAAGCCAGCCGAACGCAGCCAATCTCTCGTCACGGGGCGAGCTTGTAGTGCGCCTGCGAGAACTCATCGAGGATACTCGCGTGTACATGCGGCGACGAGCCGACTACGACCGCGCCGACACGCGTCCGTTCGTTGCCAGCAGAATAGACCTCGAAGCCATGATTCCAGTGGTGGAAGGCCGCCTTCCGCTCGTGCTCGATTCAGACAAGGCAAGTGACATCGAGGTCGCTCTTGGCCTCGCGAAGGAGTACCGCCTCAAGCTCATCATCGCCGGTGGCGCCGAAGCGTGGATGGTCGCGGAGAAGCTCGCCGCTGCGAAAGTTCCGGTGCTCACGGGCGCGCTCAACAATATTCCCGGAAGCTTTTCGTCACTGGGGCAGCGCCAGGAGAACGCGGCGATTCTTCGTAGGGCCGGCGTCGAGGTAGTGCTGATAGGGAACGGCAACGATCCCGAAGCGTTCAACGTGCGCAACATCAAGCAGGACGCAGGCAATGCCGTGGCATACGGCTTATCGTGGGATGAGGCTTTGAGGGCAGTTACGCTGGCTCCTGCGCAGGTCTTTGGAGTAGATGCAGAGGTTGGAGCTCTCAAACCCGGCATGGCGGCCAACGTGGTCGTGTGGAGCGGCGACCCGTTCGAGTTCACCACACGCGCCGAGCATGTGTTCGTCCGTGGACAGCTCATCGAGTCACCCAGCCGCCAGGACCTACTGGTGGAGCGATACAAGAAGCTACCGCCGAGCTTCCAAGCCAAGCCCTGACTACGATACGCGGGTGCTCAGTAGGGGCAGCACCGTTGCCCCTGCCCTTCAGGCTGGCGT
>JBHENQ010000133.1:0-6748 GCA_046261975.1 Gemmatimonadaceae bacterium
TTTCCAACCCCTTCGATCCGAGCTCAGGTCGGACGGGTAACACCTGCTTCATATTGAGTGAGGTCTACGAGAGTGAGGCTGGTGTGAACGACCACTTCGCACAGGCAACGCAAGGCTGGAAGGACTTTCCGGCGCTTGGCAAGTGGCTCGAGAAGTGCAAGGTCACAGGCCTGCCTGCAGCTCGCATCGTCAATTCTCTGTGGTGAGACCGCAGATGCGGCCTAACAGGCCGCTGCAGCCGCCGAGCGGCGCGGGCGCATCGCACTGGTTTGCGATGATTGTGAGCGCCGCTCGCGGCTGAGCGGCAAAGGCGTTAGACGGCCGAACGGCGGCTTCCATCAACATCGATGGCATGCGACGGTCGGAGCGAGCAAGCGGCTGATATGCGAGGAGTCCTGAGAAATTCTCGTTCGGGGAAGCGCGCCGCGGTGGGCCGAGGAGCGATCTGCTGCTTCACGCTGGCAAGCGTGCTCTTTCTCGCGCCGGCACCCACGCGCGCGCAGCAACGTATCGACTCTGCCTTTCACCCCACCATCGCGCAGCCGGAATATCCCGCTGGCGAGCGACCGCTGGTGCTGGTGGACCGCGCGCATCACAACTTCCACGCCGGCGCAGGGCAATTCGAGCAATTCGCCCGTCTGCTGCGTGGCGACGGCTACCGCGTGCGCGGTCTCGAAGAGCGCTTCAGCGCGAAGGCGCTTGCTGGTGCAGTTGTGCTCGTCATTGTGAACGCCGTAGCTAGCCGCGAGGACAAGGAATGGAGCCTGCCGACTTCGCGGGCGTTCACGACGGACGAAGTCGAGGCAGTTCGCCAGTGGGTAGAACGCGGCGGCTCGCTGCTACTCATCGCCGACCATATGCCGTTTCCAGGCGCGATGGACGCGCTGGCGCGGGTCTTCGGTATCGAGTTCCTGAATGGCTTTGCGATCGTGTGGCAGGATTGGGACCCGCTGATGTTCCACCGCGCTGATGCGAGCTTGCCCTCGCATCCGGTCACCGACGGCCGCCGCCCGGGCGAGCGCGTCGAGCACGCGGTTACCTTCGTCTCCGGGTCAGCCTTTCGTGCGCTGAAGAGCGCCCGTTGCGTCTCCCCGCTGCTAGTCTTGGGACACGGCGTAGTTTCGTATCAGCCAGAGCGCGCCTGGCAATTTACTGATGCGACGCCGCGTGTCCCGGTGGAAGGCTGGCTCCAGGGCGCAACGCTCGAGCCCGGGCGTGGACGCGTAGCAGTTTTCGGCGAAGCCGCCATGTTCGCCGCGCAGTTAACCGGCGCGAAAGGTGACCTGGTCGGCATGAACAGCCCGCAGGCCTCCTACAACCTGCAATTGCTGTTCAACACGCTTCACTGGTTGTCGCGCGCGCCAGGATACGGTCCGGCGGCTACTCGCCGCTGCTGAGGCTGCCCAGTGGTCTCATCCCGCCGGCAAGTTGAGTAAGGCGCCGCTTTGCGAGTCGCTATTTTCCAGTTCCGAAATCGCGTCAACGTCACAATCGACGGCGGGGCGCATTCGTCGTTATTGACAGACTCTCACGAAGCAGCCATCATATACTTGGGCCGTGACTCCCGAGTCCAAGTACCAGCGTTCGGAGATCATCGTGCTGGGGCGTCAGGACAAGCGTAATGCGAAGGATCCTGTCTCAGGAGCGCCTATCTCCGTGGGGGCACGGCCCATTCCCCTCTTTCGGCTTCGCGGTGCGCTGCTCGCAGGTCGCCGCATCCTCGCACGCCCCCGACAAGATTCCTAGCAAGCGGGGATATCCTGCTTAACGATCTGCTCGCCAGGAACCTCAGGCTTGTGGTCTGCGGTATGGCCGTCGGCCATCGTTCAGAGCGGAGGCAAGAGTACTATGCCGGGCGTGGCAATCGATTCTGGCGCACCCTAGCGGAGGTGGGCATGACGCCCCAGGAGCTGGCGCCGTTTGAGTTCCCCCGGCTCCTCGAATACAAGATCGGTCTCACGGACTTGGCGAAGGAGCAGGTCGGCAACGATCATGAGCTCGGAGTCGGCCGAGCAGACATCCTTTCCCTTCGCACAAAGATCGTCATGTACCAACCTCGTTACTTCTGCTTCAACGGTAAACGAGCGGCTCAGCTCTTCCTTCACAAGGCGCGAGTCGAGTACGGGGTCCAACAGGAGCGCATCGGGCGCGCGATCCTTTTCGTGGCTCCCTCGACCAGCGTTGCGGCAAGAGGCGCGTGGAACCTGGCTCTGTGGCAGGATCTGGCATCGAGAGTGGGCCGATGCTCAGCCGCCGTCTAACCCGCTTGCAGCAGCCGAGCCCTTAAACGCTTCGGCCGCCGCGCGATATATTCTCCCTTCTAGGTTGCGCGGCGGCCTCAGCAGGGCTCGCTGCTGAAGCGCAATGCGTTAGAGGTCACCATCAGGACGTGAGCCGACAATGAGATTACTGTTCGGCGTTTTTGCTCTCGCGCTTATCGCGACTCGCGTGGACGGTCAAACGAGCGTCGCGAACCTAGAAACGTGTCGACTCGAATCGGGTGCCACAGTTGCAAACTGTCGACTGGGCTATCGGACATTCGGTGTTCTGAACGAGCGCCGGAGCAACGCCATCCTGATTCCTACTTGGTTCGCCAGCCGAGTCGAAGACTGGGTGCCTCTCCTCGGACCCTCCGGGATCGTCGATACGACGATCCACTTTGTCGTCGTCATTGAGTCGTTAGGCGCAGGGCGCTCCTCCTCTCCGAGTAACAGTGAAGACCAGCCTCGGTCCTCCTTTCCCCAGATACTGTGGCTGACATGGTCGAAGCTGCGTACCGGCTAGCTACCCAACACCTGAAACTGCCGGAGGTACACGCCATCGTGGGCATCTCTCTCGGCGGTCTTCAGGTGTTCGAGTGGGGTGTTCGTTACCCATCGTATGCCCGCCGTCTCGTCCCAATCGAGGGCAATCCCCGGCAAGCTATTTATGGCCGCGCGATCTGGGAGCTGATAGCGAAGACCTGCGAAGACGGACTAAGCGGCAAGCTGCCCATGGACTCCACGGCAGTGATTCTAGCACGTCTGAGCATCCTCGCGACCACGAGTCCTGCTGCCGCGAATCGGCGAGCTGCCTCGATGTACGACCAGTATCTCGCGAACCAGGTTCAGAGCCTACGAGCAGTTGATCTCCACGAATGGGCTTGGCACGCACGCGCAATTCTCGCTCATGATGTCGCGCGCCCATTTGGTGGTGATGTCGCCCAAGCCGCTCGGCGCTGGCAGGCGCGGACGTTGGTGGTCACGGCTCTCCATGACCATTCGATTGATCCGCAGCCCGCTCACGACTTCGCGCGGCTAATTGGAGCCGACACCCTGGTAATAGCCAGTTCAGCTGGACACAGTGCCATCTTCAGCGACAGTGCAGCCAAGTCCGCCGTTCGGACGTTCTTATCGAAGTGACGGTCTCCTAAGAAACTGCTCCCTGGACCAGTTCACCGGTTGAGAGATCGATGAGGCCGAAGCCCAGATGGGCCGCGTGTTTGCGGAGCCGCTGCAGGATGCGAGTGCGATGTTGCAGATCGTAGGCGTCAGCGCCGGGATCGCGGTAGACGATCTGGCCTTTAGACAGCATTCAATCTCAAGTTGGTGTCAGGCCTTCACGCGACACATGTCATAAATACTCCGTGCCGGCGACATCGCGAGAGCATGTTCCGCCGAAATCCTTCTTCACCAAAGCGGACAATGTCCAGCTGAAGGCGGCCCCATCTTGCGACGAGCAGAACAGCAAGAAGTCCGGCGATGACCAATACCTGCTGACGCAGGTCACCATAAACGCGGCGGCAGGCGACAATCCGGTGGACATCGATCGCTTTGACCGGTTCTTCGATAATCTCACCGCGGCCGTGTTCTACGACGATTTCGGAGTCCCGATCAATCAAGACACACACCTCCTCCGTCATCCGTCATCGCTACCTGGACTTAACGTCTTCGGACCCCGACGAGCTTGCGCACATCGCACTTCCGAAGGAGGTGTTCACCTCTCTCACATCGAGCTTCGCACATCTATCCGAGTCATTCGCTGCTGATCATGTTGATGAGATCGTTTATCAGTGGACGGTGGTCGCACCGAACCTTAGCTCAAGTTCACGAAGACGGAGGTGGAAACTCACATGACCAAACCAGACATTTCTGGCATCGCGCCGTTCTTCATCGTCAAGAATGTCCCCTCCGCGCTGTCGTTTTATCGCGACCGCCTCGGGTTCGACATCACATTTCAAGGGCCCGACCCTCATGACATCTTCTTCGGCATCGTCCAGCGAGGCGCCGCGATGATCATGCTCAAGGACGTTGGAGTGGATCCACTGCCGAACTACAAGCGAGACGTCAAGAAAGGCTGGGCGCGCTGGGATGCATACCTCGACGTTCCGGACCCGGACGCGTTGGCAGCAGAATTCTCGTCGCGAAATGTCGAGTTTTCTCAGCCACTGAGGGACGACGATGATGGTTTGCGCGGATTCGAACTCAAGGACACCGACGGATACGTTCTGTTTTTCGGTCGTCCTCGTTGATGAGCGCTCATGCAAGCTGGGATCGGCGTTGGCAAGTGGCTTGAAGATCGCGACTTCTACCACAGGCTGCTGGAAATGTGATGGGGCCGGTCGTTTACGTGCACCCGGCCGTGACGTCTAACGAGGAGAGATGAAGCTGACGGCCGCCTTCGGCGCCCGCACCTTATCGGCGAGGCGGTTGGGCAGACTGCGCGTCACCGGTCACCCGTTACCTGTCAGCGGTTCCCTGGTTCTAAAATCCGAGATAGCTCCTGATCCTCGGCTCAATCCGCTCCGGTGTCCAGAACGGCGCCCACACAAGGTTCACTGCCACGTTGCCAACGCCGGGAATCGCCCGAATCTGTTCCTCGGCGCCGCCAATAATCTCGGGACCCGATGGGCAACCAGGAGAGGTGAGACTCATGTCTATGCTCACGTCAGAGCCTGACACAGTCACGGCGTAAACCAGGCCGAGGTCAACTATGTTGAGATTGAGCTCGGGATCCTTGACCCGGCGCAGCGCTGACCTGACCTGATCCTCGGTTATTGGCGCTGGTCCCTCGCCGTGTGCACTGGTTTCTGCCGCAGCCGCGGATTGCTCACTCACCTCAGTTGATCCTGCGGAGTTGTCATCCATTGCGCTTCACAACCTTCTTCCTCACGACGGGCTTGCTTACGACGGGTTTGCGTGCCTTCGCTTTTGACGCTGACGTCACGCGAGACTTTGCTGCCTTGGCGGTCCGGGCCTTACTTGCCTTGGACGCTCTGGCCTTTCGGGCTGCCGCGGCCTTGCGAGCCTTGCTGGCCTTGTATGCGGCGCTCCTGCGCGAGCTCTTAGCGTGGCGGCGGTATACTCGGGCCGGCCGGTTCCATCCAACGGCTCGATCTGCTCGGAACGCCCGAGGCATGGAGAGCACCATGTCCGGGTTGTCCATCACGGCGATTGCCGCCGCGTCAGCCAGGTCGGCGCGAACGTCGGAGATGACCTTGCCGGGCCTCCGCGCGCGTGCTGCATGAACGCGATTGGTGAGCAGAACCACGAACATCTCACGATCGGGATCGAGCCACATGGACGTGCCAGTGAAGCCTGTATGACCGTACGCGTTGTCCGTGAAATATTGGCCCGATCCACCGGAGCCATCCGCGGACGCCCAACCCAGGGCTCGGTTCCCGGCCGTTCGCGCGCTGAAGATCTGGATGGCGGAGTCGCTCACCACGCGAACTCCGTTGTACTCCCCGCCGTTCAATAGCATCTGCGCGAAGATCGACAGGTCGGCGGCCGTGCTGAAAAGCCCGGCGTGGCCGGCTACCCCGCCCAACGCGTAGGCGTTCTCGTCGTGTACCTCTCCACGCAACGGGTACCCACGCGGCGGGGTGACCTCCGTAGGCGCAGCGCGTTCGCGCAACGCGTCCGCGGGCCGGAAAAACGTGTTGGTCATGCCGAGCGGATGGAACACCCGCTCGTTCACGAAGACGTCGAGCGTGGTACCGCTCACCGATTCGACGATCATGGCGAGCACTATCGCGCCCAGGTCGGAGTACACGAAGCAGGCGCCTGGCGAGCACTGGAGAGGCGTCTCGACCACAACACGTCTGGCCTCCTCCGGCGTGCGCGTGATGCGCCAAAGATCTCGGCTCGCCGGCAGACCGGACCTGTGAGTCAGCAGGTGGCGCACCGTCACCAGATCCTTCGAATTTCCAACAAACGCCGGCAGATAAGTCTGTACGGGCGCGTCGAGCGAGATGCGCCCCTCGTCGAACAGGATCATGACCGCCGTCGTTGTGGCGATGACCTTTGTCAGGGACGCAAGGTCGTAGAAGGTCTCCGTTGGAGAGACCCTGGAGCTGCTCGTTCTCCAATCAATGCGCCCGAAACCTTTTTGCCACACTGCCGCGCCCTTCCGCCCCACAACTACGGCCGCGCCGGGGAACCCTCCCGCAGAGATACCGCGTGTCACGACGCGGTCGATCGCTCTGAGGCGCTCGGCAGACATTCCCACCGAGGCGGGTGTCTTTAAGGGGAGTCCATCGCCCGCAGCGATGGCAAGGGAAGCGAACAGCAGATTCAGCAACGAATCCTCTCGAGATCGAGACAGCGCGGAGAGTGTGAGGCGCAATACCAAACACCCTACGTCCGGAACGTGTCAAAAAAGGAGCACGTGCCAGCGCGAGTCGCGTGAAACGCCGAGTCGCTGGACACGTAATGAACTACCGACGATAGCGGGCGAAGTTCCGTAAGTCGTGGGAGCGCATGCAGAA
>JBHENQ010000134.1:0-4094 GCA_046261975.1 Gemmatimonadaceae bacterium
CTCCGGGTGTGTGGCGCGCTGAAGGTGGCTCGCATCATTCGCTGGTGGTCGAGCAGCCCGCCCGTCTAGTTGTCGTGGAGGCGCCGCAAACTTCAGCACGGTCGCGCGCCGTGCTGGATACTCTCCGCAAGCGTTTCCCGCAAAAGCCGGTTGGGCTCGTCGTGAACACCCACCACCACTGGGATCACTCGGGCGGTCTGCGAGCGTACATGGCGGCCGGCATCCCTGTCGTCACGCACCAACGGAACGCCGCTTTCGCCCGGCGAATCGCCGCCGCGCGAAAAACCATCCAACCGGACGCGCTCAGCCGGTCCCCACGAGTACCATCAATACAGCAAGTGAGCGATAGCGTCATCATTGGCGCGGGCGAAAGCCGTGTGGTGATCTACAGAATTCCCACGGCCCACGTCGAAGGAATGCTGGGAGCGTACGTGCCAGCGGCCCGCCTGCTATTCGTGAGTGACGTGTTGACGCCGGGCCCGACACTCGCGCCCGCTGGCAGCGCGGAAGTCGTCGCGGCGGTGCGCGCCCTTGGAGTTACCGTTGACCGAGTGGCTGGCGGCCACGGAGGTGTCGCGAACTGGGCTGACATAATTCAGGTGACAGGGAACAGGTGAACCAGGTGACAGGAACAGGGAACAGGTGACAGGGAACAGGTCACTGGGAACAGCTCACTGGGAACAGGTCACAGGGAACAGGTAGCAGGGAACAGGTAACAACTGTCACCTGTCGTCTGTTCCCTGTTCCCTGTCACCTGTCACCTGACCTTACAGCTGCCGCCACTCCCCTTACAAATGCGATGTAGTCGGTCGGCGCTGGCACGCTGCCGCCTTCACGCAGTCCTCGCGCTACCTGCCCTCGATGGTATGCTCCGTGAAGCGCGACGTGAATGAGGATATCGTCCACGCGCGAGTCGAATTCTGCGCCCGCACTGTTCCGGTAGTGTACCGTACGTTCGAGATCGGAGGCGTTTAGGGAATCGAGAAACGCTGAATACGACTCCCGATTTTTTCCGGCCAGTTCAGCACACTCGAGAACGGACAGCCTGGGCCACACGGCGACCGCTGCCGGCGTCTCCTGTAGCCGAGCGAGCCACACATGTTCCGCGCCCAGCACGTGAGCGAACAGCTCGATCGCTTTGTCGCTGGCGTCCGGGACGCGCTGCAGACTTTCCAGGACCGCGTCGTCAGCCCACGCTACGTGGGCGAAAAGACGGTGGATATAGGATGGCAGGTTCACGCGTTATGCTCAGTCATGAGTCAAAAGAATGCCTTCGCGCCAAGTAAAACGCCACCCAGGCCGTCGTCCGCTTTCTTGCCCGCATTCGGGCGCGCAGGCATCTTCGCATTGACCTTAGCATCAAAATTCTCCAGCGTCGATCCTGATGAACGATCACGCGGCTCGACTTGCCACGGCACTTTCTGACCGCTACCGCCTCGATCGTGAGTTGGGACGGGGCGGGATGGCAACCGTATATCTCGCCCACGATCTGAAACACGCACGCCGGGTCGCAGTAAAGGTTCTGCATCCACATATCGCCACGGTGATCGGCGAGGAGCGCTTTCTCCAGGAGATTCGGGTCGCCGCTCGACTCTCTCACCCACACATCCTCGGGTTGATCGATTCGGGTAGCGCCGATCTCGGCGAGAGAGAGGCGACGCCCTTCTACGTCATGCCTTTCGCCGAGGGTGAGTCCTTGCGCGACCGAATGGTTCGCGAGCGACAGCTTCCCGTGGCCGACGCGACCCGGATCGCTGGTGAGGTCGCCGATGCGCTCGACTACGCGCACGCACACGGCGTGGTGCACCGCGACATCAAGCCCGAGAACATTCTCCTGGCAGGTGGGCACGCCCTGGTCGCCGACTTCGGAGTGGCGAAGGCGTTGGTAAGTGCCGCCGGTAATCAGTTGACCACCACAGGCGTCACCGTCGGCACGCACGCGTACATGAGCCCTGAGCAGGCTACCCTGGACAGTCAGCTGGACGGACGGTCCGACGTCTACTCTCTCGGCGTGGTTCTTTACGAGATGCTCTGCGGAGAGCTGCCGTTCGGTGGCACCGCAGGCCAGCTAGCCCGTCAACTCGTTGAGACGCCTCGCCCGGTCCGGGCCACTCGCCCATCGGTTCAGCCGTCCGTTGATGCGGTAGTGGCTCGCGCTCTCGAGCGGTTCCCTGCCGACCGTTACGCATCGGCGGACGAATTCGGGCGGGCCCTCGCCGCGGCCCGCGATGTCGTGCCGCACCGTGAATCATTCCGAAAGCAGACGCGCATGATTGGAGCAGCCTTCCTTGCGATCACGGTTGTGGCGGCGATCTGGCTCTCGATGCGCCGCTTCGGCGCGGATGCCGCCAGGCCTGCTCCTCCACGCTCAGTTGCTGTTCTACCGTTTGCCAACACCAGCGGCGACCGGGACAACGAATACTTCAGCGACGGGATGACCGACGAGCTCGCTGCTTCGCTCGCCAGGGTAGGCGGGCTTCGAGTGGCGGCGCGTAGCTCGTCGTTCCAGTTCAAGGGGCGCGACGTGAACGTCCAGGACGTAGGTGCAAAGCTTCGTGTCGATGCCGTGATCGAAGGCGCTGTGAGACGCAGCGGCGACCGGCTCCGGGTAACGGCACAGCTCGTGAACGCCGAAGACGGGCTCACACTTTGGTCGAACACGTACGAGCGATCCGCAACCGACGTGTTTGCAGTGCAGGACGAGATTGCCGCAGATGTCGCGCGGGCGCTCAGTCTGACCATTGTGGGTCAGACGACCCGCGGGCGTGCTCCAACCAGCGTCGAAGCCCACGATCTTTTCCTCAAGGGGCGCTTTTTCTGGAGCCGGCGCGATCCAGAAGGCCTGCGAAAAGGGGTGGAACACTTCCAACAGGCGATAGCGCAAGACTCCACATACGCCCGGGCGTGGGCAGCACTGGCTGACGCATACAACCTGCAGGGTGCATTTGGATCCCTCCAGGCGACGGAGGCATTCTCCCGGGGGCGCTCAGCAGCCAACCGAGCGCTCGCGCTTGACAGCACTCTTGCGGATGCGCATACAGCGCTCGGTTTCATCCATCTGTTCTACGACTGGGACTGGACAGCCGCTCGGGAGCGATTCGAGCAGGCGCTCGCGCTCAACCCGCGCCACAGTGAAGCAAGACTGTTTTACGCCTGGTTTCTGGCAGGGATGAATCGCCCGAATGATGCAGTTGCGCGGCTTCGGGAAGCGGTCGTGGACGAACCGGTCTCGCTGATACTCAATGCGCGCCTGGGCTCGATGCTGATGTGGGCTGGCCGTTACGACGATGCGATCGCTCAGCAGCTCCGGACACTGGAACTGGATTCCACCTACTCGATCTCCTACATCGATCTTGCGCGCAACCATGCTGAGCGTAGGGAGTACGAAGCCGCGCTTGCAACGCTTAACCGGTCACGCGACACACTGGGCGCGTACGGAATTGGAGTGCGCGGATACATCCTGGCTCGAATGGGCCGGCGGGCGGAGGCGCTTGCCGAGATCGAGCGATTGAAGGGGGAGCGCGAGCGCGGGGCTCCCGCCGCCGCGGGGATATCTGCGATCTATACAGCGCTGGGTGACCGCGATCGCGCTTTCGAGTGGCTCGACCGCGCCTATGGGGATCGCAACTGGATTCTCTTTGTCTGTCGCCTAGACCCCATGCGCAGGGACCTGCACTTGGACCCGCGATGGCCGGCCTTCGTCAAGCGGATGAACTTTCCCTAACAGGGGCTCGGGCCAGCTATCAGAACTCGATCTGTGCTCCGAGCTCTACCACCCGGTTCGGCGGCAGTCCGAAGAACTCTGTCGCCGGTTGTGCGTTCCGCGACATGAAAATGAAGATCTTCTTCCGCCAGCGCATCAACTTTCCCTTACCGCTCGGGATGAGCCGCTCGCGGCCCAGATAGAAGCTCGTCTGCTGGGGTTGAGTCTCGAGGCCGAAGACTTTGGACAGCGCGAGCACCTCTGGTACGTTCGGCGTTTCCATGAAGCCGTACGTCGCCTTCACACGAAAGAATCCGTGCTCCAGCGCGGTCACGCTTACGCGCTCGGCGTCATCCACGTCCGGTACCTCGGCCGATGTCACCGAGAGCAG
>JBHENQ010000135.1:0-16146 GCA_046261975.1 Gemmatimonadaceae bacterium
ATCCTATGGCGCGGATGTTCTGAATCAAGCGGGCTCGTGTAGCGCCGAGTGCCTCATTCTCGCAACTCGCAGACTTTACTTCTCGCGTCTCGCGTCTGTGTCTTTCTTGGTGCCAGTCCTCGAACTCGGACTGACCCACTACCGATTATTGAGCACGGAGCGCAACCCCCGGATCGATTCGCGCCGCCTTGACCGCTGGAACCCAGCACGCGCCGATTCCGACCGCCGCCATTAGCACCACGACACCTGCGAGCGTTACCGGATCGTGCGGCGTCACGCCAAAGAGCAGTCCCCGAATCAACCGAGAGAGCGACAGCGCCCCGATCACGCCGAACGTGAGCCCCAGGGCCACCAGGACGCCGCCCTCCCAGAGCACCATCCGCTGCACCATCGTTGAGTCGGCGCCGAGACTCATGCGAATTCCAATCTCGTTGGTGCGGGCGCTGACCGAGAAGGCTAGCACCGCGGCAATCCCGATGGCTGCGACGATCAGGGCCAGCACGCCGAATGCGGCGATGAGCTGCGCATTTAGCCGGCGCGGAGCGACACTTTCGTCCCGGATCTGGTCAACGGTCAGCACGTTCTCGATCGGCTGCTGCGGAGCGATCCCCCGAACGACGCGAGTCGCGGCCGAAGCCAGAGCGGCAGCGTCACTGCGGGAGCGGATCACCAAGCCTCCGGATGGGAAGTCCCCCTGTGCGAACGGGATGAACACCACCGGAAGCGCTGCGCCATCGAGTCCACCGTCCTTGGTGTTTCCCACCACCCCGACGATTGTGCGCCAGTCTCCCGAGACCCCGATGAACTTCAGCACCTCACCAGTCCACGCCACCCGCCGGCCGATGGGATCCAAATCGCGGAAGAGCAGATCTGCGAGCGTCTTGTTGATGATGACGACCCTGGCGCTGCCAGCTCGGTCGGTGGAAGAGAATTCCTTGCCACGCAGCACCGGGATTCCCGAAGCGCGAAAGTATTCGGGGCTCGCGGTACGGTACTCCGACTGCAGCACAGGCTCACCCGGTGTCACGGGACGACCCTCGCGCTTGATTTCGAGCATGATGCCAGCGGTTCGGAGCGGCACCGTGGACCCGAGGCCGACCTGGCTCACGCCCGGCAGTGCGGCGAGCTGGCTCTGCATCTGCTCGTACCGGGCGATCGCGGCCGCATTGTCGTCCTGAGCGCCGAAGTCGCGCGGGACCTCCATCGTGAGAAGGTTTTCGGTGTTCAACCCGGTATCCACCACGGAAAGGCGCTGCATCGTACGGGTCAGCAGACCGGCGCCGGTAAGGAGAACCACCGAGACGGCGATCTGCGCCACTACCAGCGTCTGCTGCAATCGCTGGCGCCGGACCCCGCCGGTGGCACGCCTGCCACCCGCCGCCAACGCAGCGCCGAGCTTGCTCTCCCGGGTCAGCGTCGGCGCGAAGGAGAGCAACACGGCGACGAGTACGACGAGCGCCAGTGTGAAGCCGAGAACGGTGCCGTCGACTCGGATCTCGCCTGCGCGAGGGCTGTACCGCGCAGCGAACGAGATCAGCATCCTTACGCCACCGAAGGCCAGGCCCAAGCCAAGCACGCCTCCAAGCAGCGCCAGAACCAGATTCTCGGCAAGGAGCAATCGCCGCAGCCGGCCGGTGCCGGCTCCCAATGCTGCGCGCACCACCAGCTCGTGTTCCCGGCGCACCCCGCGCATGAGCGTCAGGTTGGTAACGTTGGCGCAGGCGATGATCAGGACGAACGCTGCAGCACCCATCAGGAGCCAGAGCGTGAGCTTGGCCCTCTGACCGAGTACCTCTTGAAATGGAGTCATCGTCACGCGATAGCCCGATGCTGCGTCGTAAGCCTCGGGATGATCGGCGTGCACCCTGGTCGAAATAGCCTCGACTTCGGCGCGCGCCTGCTGCACGGTCACTTTGGGGGCGAGACGGGCGATCATCTCGGTCATCCGGTGTGTTCGTCCCGTCACCATCATGGCGCTCAGATGGTGCTCGCTGTTCACCATGTTCATGAGGGCGTCGATGCGTGCCGGAAAGTACGGCGCGGGCTGCAGCACGCCCACCACGGTGACGCCCTTCCCGCCCACGCGAAGCGACTTCCCGACGATCCCGCTCTCCCCACCGAAGCGTTTCTGCCAGTACTCGTGAGTCAGCATCATCACGGGCGCGGCGCCGGGACCGTCGTCGCCCTCGTTAAAGGCGCGCCCGAGGACCGGGGAGAGACCCATCACGGAGAAGTAATTCCCCGTGACCAGTCCGACGTCGATGCGGACCGCGTCACTCTCCCCCACGAGGCTGAAAGTCATGGGAGAGTATTCAGCGATGCCCCGGAGCGCCTTCGAGGCGGTCCGGAAGTCTGTGATCTCAGGTACGGAGAAGGCTACGTTCTCCTGGCCGGGGCCCTGCGCGGACTGACGGAGGTACATCAAGCGGTCGCCGTCCCTGTGTGGCAGGGGCCGGAGCATTACACCTCGCACCACGCTGAAGATCGCGGTGTTGGCGCCAATGCCGAGTCCCAATGTCAACACGACGGCGAGAGCGAAGCCCCGGGCGCGTGAGAGGCTGCGGATGGCGTAGCGAAAGTCGAGCACTAGACAGATCTCACTCTATTGAAGGGCCAAAGATCCGCGGCTGCGTTTATGCGATCACGCCGAGGTGCTCGGCGAGAATCGCATCATAACAATCTCCCGATCCGACGGAAACGTCAACGTCCAGGCGGCGCTAGCTCATTCGATCATGTTTCTTCTCATCTTCGCAGGTCGCTTAGGCACTTATTCGGTGAGACTCTTCTCTGGGAGCCGCTTCTCCAGATCGCTCACACGCGTCGCCAGGCGAGCATTGCCGATCTTTTCGGCCATCGCCGCAAACGACGCTGTTGGCCCGCGCCAGCGCAGCTGGTTTACATCGCTGAAGAGCGGCGCGTCGACTCGGAGCGTAGCGAGATCCTTGAAGAGCAGCGCGCGCTCGAGGTTGTCTTTGAGGATCTCGAGAGGAAAGTGTTCGAGCTCGCCGTGACGGTCTATGAGTCGGGCCGCTGTCTTGGGGCCGCAGCCCCGAATCCCCGGATAGCCATCCGCAGCGTCGCCCACCAGAGCGAGGTAGTCAGGGATGAACACAGGCGCAACGCCGAACTTTGCGCGGACTCCTTCGGCATCGCGAACCTGACCGCTTCGCCGGTCCACCTGGACCACGCGCTCTTGCACGACGCATTGCGCGAGATCCTTGTCCGGCGTCCAGATGCAAACCTTCTCCACTCGCTCATCCTCGGCAGCAATGCGGGCCGCGGAAGCGAGCGCGTCGTCGGCCTCGAGCTCGATCATCGGCCACACGACTACGCCCATCGCTACGAGCGCATCCTCGAGCGGGTGGAACTGCGCCAACAGAGCTGGCTCGATGCCTTCACCGGTCTTGTACTCCGGCCACAAATCGTTGCGGAACGACTCGATCACGTGATCTGTAGCGACTCCGATGTGTGTGGCTCCGCCCTCGAGCATCTGTACAACCGTACCAAGTACTCCGGACACGGCGCCGAACGGAGGATCGGTCGCCATGCCGCGGCGGATTCCGTAAAAGTGCCGAAAAAGTTCATATGTTCCGTCGAGCAAATGAACGATCATTGCGTCAGGCCCTATTCGAGAAGCAACTTGAAACGCACTTGAGACTCTGCGTCGTTCAATCAGATACCATTAGCAGTCGAAAGGAGGTTTCCGATGCAATACGTCGATGGATATGTCTTGCCCGTTCCCAAGAAAAAACTGCAGGCCTACCGCCGCATGGCGCAGATGGGAGCCAAGCTCTGGAAGGACCACGGCGCCCTGGAATACCGGGAATGCGCTGGCGATGACCTCAAGAGTAAGTGGGGGGTGCCCTTCCCGCGCATGATAAAGCTCAAGCCTGGAGAGACAGTGATCTTCTCATGGATTGTATTCAAGTCTCGCGCGCATCGCGATCGCGTCAACGCCAAGGTAATGAAGGACCCGCGGATGGCGGATATGGATCCCAACGCAATGCCCTTCGACCCGAAGCGCATGGTCTACGGCGGTTTCAAGGTTCTGGTCGACTCCAAACGCCGCGCATAGTCTCTATTCTACACCTGCGCGCTCGCCGACGTTTCGACCCGCGCGAGCGCGCTGAGCCCGAACGGCAACCGGACCTGGAGAACGCGTCGCGGTCGAGGTGAGCGCGGCCACCACATCGTTACCTCCCAAGCTCATGATTGCGGAGAGGAAGAGAAGCGTGGCGAAGACAACCGAGCGAAAGATATCGGGCGTGGAGCTTGCCCCGAGTTCGTACACCTAGCGTGGCTGAAGCGCACTGTGACGAACGAACCGTAGCGGCGAAGTGATGGGGTCCGTATTCTAGGTCGTGGAGCATTCCATTCTCTGTCCTGCCTGTGGCTCGTCGCTCAGCCACGGTGACGTCTACTGTCCCAGCTGTAGTGCAGACCTTTCCGCGGCTACATGGGGAGGAGACGATGGAATCCCGTCCAGCAGGCCGCCGGCAAAGCAGGACCCAGACATCGCGGCCCTGTTTTCGGAGCTGCAGAGCGCCTTAGCCCCACATCTGTTGGTGCTGAACGAGCTGGGCAGTGGTGGAATGGCGCGTGTTTTTCTAGCGCGCGACCCGGCTCTGAAACGGATGGTGGCCATCAAGGTGCTCTCGCCAAGACTCGCTGGCGACCCCACGGCGCGCAGTCGCTTTATCCGTGAATCCGAGGCAGCGGCTGGAGTCTCACATCCCAACATCGTCAGTATCTACCAAGTCGGGGAGCTGCAAGAATCGGGGACGCCGTACTTCGTCATGCAGTTCATTGAGGGCGCGACACTCGAAGAGGAGTTTCCCCGCGGCACGCCGGTAGCCCAAGCGCGCGCAAAACGCATTCTGGGTGAGGTTGCCTCGGCGTTGGCTGCTGCACACGCGCGCGGGCTCGTCCACCGCGACATCAAGCCACGAAATATCGTGCTGGACAAGGAGAGCGGGCGCGCGATGGTGCTGGATTTTGGTATCAGCGCCTTGCTTGGCATCCAACCCGTTGATGCTGACGAACGGCTTACCGTGGCCGGAAGCTACGTTGGAACGCCGTCCTACATGAGTCCCGAGCAAGCATGTGGAGAGGACATCGGCGATCGGAGTGATGTCTATAGCTTGGGCGTTGTAGGATTCGAGCTGCTGACGGGGCGACCACTATTCGAGAGCACATCGGCTATGCAGCTCATGGCCGCTCACTTGAGGGAGATTCCTCCTGCGGTGCAAGGCCTTCGTCCAGATGTGGACGACCAGTTTGCCTCCATTGTGGACCGGTGCCTCGCGAAAAAGGCGGCCGATCGACCGGCTGCGGCAGAGATCGCGGATTACCTCCTGCCTTCGTCGCAGCGCCATATCGAGTGGCCGCCACCCGGTCTTGAGCGCCTGCGCTGGTACGGATCCCATCTCTTCAGAGCGCTCGGTTTCGTGGCTGCGTCAGGTCTCCTGTTCTTCGTCCTGCTGGCACTGCAGCCCACCTTCAACTCGCCGCAGTGGCACGCTGGTGAGCAGTCGGAGTTCTGGACAGCCATCTCCGGACCGGGCAGAGTGCTCGAGCAGGCAGCCTCGCGAGGCTTGGAGGCCGAGGGGACGCAACAGGTGGATGCCACGCCGATCTGGTTCTTCCTTCTTGGTCTCTGCCTGGTCGCCATTGTTATATCAGCGCCCCTCGTCGTGCGGCACGGCTGGCGGCTGGCGGACCGCATGCGTTGGGCGCGACGCTCTGGGTATCCCTGGCAGGTCCTGCTCGATGTGGCTTGGGACAGCGATCCCGACACGGCTGCATTGCTCAACCGAACCGGGATCTACGCGCTCCTAGATGGAGCGGAACGCAAGCGGCTGCTGAGGCTCCGGCGCTATGAGCAAACGCTGCGCGCGGCGACACTTCTTCTGGCAGTGGCTGGGCCCGTGCTGTGGCTCATCGGATGGTCGGGGGGATGGTCCGATAGCACCACGAGCGTGGTACCCGGCGTCGAAGCGCTTTTGATCGTAGCGCCTGCCTTGCTTGGCATATTCGCGGTCGCGTGGAGCCGACGAGCTCAGGGGCGGATCGCCGCACGCGTTCGGCCACGGCGCGCCCGTCGCTTAGACCATCCGCCCGTCCGAGCAGAGTTGGTCAAGGCATGGCTCGCATCAGCGCTTCGCACGCCCACCACCCGAGCGCCTTTCATACCGCGCAGTGGCCTCGCACTGATTCCGGTCTCGCTGGCGCTAATGGTCTTCGCCGCCGCCTCGATAGGGATGGTCGTCACCTTCGTTGTCCGCGGCAGACTGGCGCCCACTCGAGCGAAAGCTATTGCGTGGATACAGACGGTGGAGACCGACACGCTTCGGCCAATGCGTTGGCAGGAGCTGGATGCTCTCATGGCTCGGTCCGCTCTTGCCGCGGACACGAGCCAGCCGCCTGATACCGCTGCCGCGCGACTTCTGATGCTGCGTGCAGGTCTTTCGGGCGTCGTAGATTCGGTATGGGACGTGGCTCAAGGAGCAAGCTCCGATGAGTGGCCGGAGGATACGACCATCGTGGATGCGGACCACATCTCCGTCGTGCTGGAACAGTTACCAGCTCGCCTCTCGCAAGCAGATCTGGACGAGCTCGCACGTGACACTCTGTCTCGCTGGTTGCCCGTGTGGCGCCGCATCGGTGCCTCGGCACCCCTGCCTCCGCTTTGGGGCTACCGCGCTGGACTACCGGGCGTTGCTAATCCACTGGCGATCCCGGCGCGAGCCTTATCGATTGGTGCGCAGGAGCTTGCTGCGCGCAACCGGGCCGCCGCGGTGTTGGCTCTTGGACGCGGCGACCGGTCCACGGCGATCCTCCGTGCCAGGGAGAACATGGCGGCGAGCCGGCAACTCATGCGAAGCCCAGTGCTCATTGACCTCGCCACTGCGGTGACCATCGCAAACAGAAACGCGCAGCTGATCGCACAAATCGGGCGCGTAACCGGCGACGCAGCCCTCATCGAGGAAGGGGACCGACTCCGAGAGACATTGCGGCGATTCCGTGGCGAGACGTATCTGTCGTTCTCGGCCTTTCTCGCCCTCATGGCGGATCCAGAGAAGCCGGTTGGACTCCGCTATGTAAGCGACACCACGCTTGCTGTCGCTGTTCGATTAGGGATGGTCAACGCGATTTTGACCGGATACTGCATGAACGTGCGCGAGGTTCTTTTCGGTATCGATGAGCGCCGGGGTGATGCGATCGCTAGAGCGAATACACTCGTAGCTGACATCCCCCGGGGCAAGGATCTCATCGAGCTTAACCGCCGCTGGCTCGACAAGCTCATCGCACAACCCGCGGTCGCGCTCGAGAGCTACACGGCCGGCACACCAGCGGTGTTTAAACCCCTAGCCTGGCTTGGGATGTCGCAGTTGCAGGCAAGGCTGGTTTTCTGCAGTCAACCATTCTGAAGTGATATGTGATTCGTGATCCGTAAGTGCTATCAGGGTTCACGGATTGCCTGTCAACGGGTACCCCGACTCTCCGGGCAGCTTACCGTTAATGCGCAGCACCTTGAAGCCCGACCGGTCTGCTGGAATAGCGTCGGTTGGCACAATCGCGAGCATACCGCGCGCGCTTGCGACGAAAGACAAAGCATCTTGGTCGGAACGAACCACGCGCGGCGCCAGGTCGATCTCTCCCTGAAACAGCTTCTCCAGGATCAGACGCTGCAAGCCAGCGCTGTTTAGCCTGTAGATGTCGGCCAGGAGGAAGTCTCTCGCCTGCAGTCCAGGTGCCGGAAGCAATAGCACGACGCGCTTTCCGCCACCCCAGAACTTCTTACGGAAAAAGAAGACGTTGCGGAGATCCCCCATGGTGAGCTCGGAGACGGGAACGGTAGGACTCGCCACGATGGCGAATGATACTGCGGCGGGCAGTACGTGCGCGGCGGGTACGGCAGTCGTACTGCCCAGTGGAATCTGACCGAGTTCCGGGGCAGACTGAGCGTCGAGAACGCTCGCGCGCAGCGCGAGCATCACTGCCAAAGTCGGAATGCTTCGCAGATCAGAAAGTAAACGCACTTTGGATCGCCACGGCATCGGTCGTCCCGTTCGGGCGCTCGTCACGCCGGTACTCGACCTTGACAGCGTTGTATGGGAGCACATCGAATCGCACACCAGCAAGATAACGGGTCAGATCGTCGAAGTCAGATGGGAAAAAGAGGTCGCCACGATCGAACTCGATCCCATCGATCCCTACATAGGGGTTTACCTTTCCCAGGCGGGCCACAAGTACGGTATACCAAGCAGAGTGGTCGAAGCGCTCTCGGGTGAGCCGGTAGTCGTTCCGCATCGCGTAGGCCTCCGCCAGCAAGTGCACCCGACGGCCCTCATACACCAGATGGGCGCCGAGCACCGTTCCGTCGATCGACCCTTCTCGGCCCGGCGTCGCGGGGTCGGCAGGGATGCGATCTCGGTAGACGGACGGTCCGATGCGAATAGTACGGTCGCCACCCCAGGCGCCGACGAGCGACAGCTTGACCGCCACAGCTTTGTTTTGGTCTATGTCGTCAGCGCTCTGAATCTCGTCCTGTATGAGTCCCCGTCCGTTGGCGACGTTGGCCACGTAATCCAGCGCCCAACCGCTGGCGAAAGGCGCGGTACCGCTCAACTCGATTCCTACGTAGTGAACTGGGAGGATGCCACCATCGTCCTCGAACTTCAAAGCCTCGGGGCGCTCCACTGTCGGATATAGCAGTGCTCCGTGATGGTATGCCTCGTTCCAGTATCCGAGAGCCGTGTGTCCCCGCCCGATGCGGAGCTTCAGATAGTCGGACCAGGAATACTGGAGCAGCACGCGCTCGACATCCACGATCCAAGCCCCGTTAACGAACTCGAAAACCGACTCTCCGAGGAAGGAGATCCCCTCACTGAGCCGGGAGACCATGTAGAGGTCGAACTGGCCGAGAGCGAACGCCGAGGAACTGGACGGGCTGTTGGGAGAGTCGCCGTACCACTCGCTGCGGAAAGTGATGTCCGTAAAGCCGTGCAGGGCGAACTGTGGCCCGGCCGGATCCCCTGGAGGCGCTGCTTCGCGGCCCTCTTGTCCCGCCAGAATGCTGCAAGGTGCGGTGAGTAGAAGCAACATCAACACCGCCTGCAAGCGCGGGCGGGCACGAGATCCCTGACGCACTGTCTCCTTGGCACAACCGAAACGCGTCGGTATGGGAAAGGGCATGGCTGCTCGGTCGAAGAGTCTGGCCACCCGTTGGATCGGTGTCCGCGAGCAGTCGGGTGCCTCACGGACAGTGGAGTATATTATACTCCCTTCCGGAGCGCCGCCAGAGCACGCCCGTTGGCCGGCATAGCCATCCGGACTCGCTGTCATCGAACGCGCCGTCAATCCGTGGCTGCCGCTGTGCTGCGAGCAAGATGCAGTATTCAAGTCGCGCGCGCATGGCGATCGCCTCAACGCCAAAAGTCAAGTAATGAAGGAGCCGCGGATGGCGTCGTGCGAGCGCGCCGAGCCCGAACGGCAACCGGACCTGAAGCCGGCGGGAAATCCTCGATGAACAAGAAAGCGAAGCGCGTCCAACGCATCTACCTGCTGCTGACATTGCTGTCGACTCATCTCCTTCGACAACCTGATGGGTTCCGCAGGCGGAGTTGCAGCTCAACCGGCGCTCGGACGCGTGCCGACGTGGGTGGCTACGTAACGTCCTATCTCGTCAGCGCCATCATCCATCTGGCGGCCTTACCTTTCCTGGCGCTCGCTCGGCGTGAGAACGCACCATCGGATACGATTGAAAAATAGTCCCATATGAAGCTCGTCTCAGTCAATGTGGGGCTTCCACGCGAAGTGGAGTGGCGGGGAGAGACCGTCAAAACTTCCATATTCAAGGAGCCTGTCGCCGGCCGCGTACGTGTAAGGCGTCTGAACCTGGATGGCGACCGGCAGTCTGATCTCACCGTGCACGGTGGCGCCGAGAAGGCAATCTACGCGTACCCATCGGAACACTACGCATACTGGCGCGAGGAACTTCCCGGAGTGGCACTTCCGTGGGGTTCGTTCGGTGAGAACTTCACGACTGACGGTCTCTCAGAAGACGGTGTCTACATCGGAGATCGATACCGCGCTGGTTCTGCGGAGTTCGTCGTCACGCAGCCTCGCATGCCGTGCTTCAAGCTTGGGATCCGCTCTGGTCGAGCTGACATGGTCAAACGGTTTTTCAGAAGCGGAAGAACCGGCTTTTATTTCCGGGTCGCGCTGGAGGGAGAGGTCACGACTGGCGACGATGTCGTATTGATGGCTCGACACGACCAATCGATTACAGTGGCTGACGTTGTCGGGTTGTACTCAGGGGACGTCGCAAACCAACCTCTCCTTCGCCATGCAGCTGGGCTCTCCGCGCTTCCTGAAGGCTGGCGAGGCCACTTTCGCAAGAGGCTTTCGGAGGCAGATGCTTGATCACTCAGGAAGACTGCGTACTGCGTGCCTTCTTCGCACTGCGCAGAGACTTCGCGTTACGCACCGAGCACCCGATGCTGCGCGACAAGCACTGAGGCAGCGCGCGATTCAGTGCTCCTTGCTCAGACTTGGGTGCGAACCGCGAAGAACGCAGTACCTGCGCAGTGCGAAGAACGTACGCGGTGCGCAGTGCAGTGATGTCGCGGATGAGTAGTGACTTCTCCTTGCGAGTGTCGTTTACGCGTGCGACGCCCAGGCCTGCTCGCCGGCCGCGTACGGCACGCACGGGTCGAATCGACCCGGCGACTCGATGTATCGCATCGCCTTCGTGTAGCCGATCTCCGAGGTGAAGTATCCCAGCAGCGTGAGCTCCTTCATCATTCGGAAGTAGTGGGCCGGAGGGTCGGCGGTGATGGCGGGTGCGCCGGCGGCCTCCTGTCCTGGGACGTTCTCCTTCCGTTGATCGGGAAGATAAGCGTCGCCTTTCGCGGGCTCGGCCTCCTTGGGCGCGGCTCTCTTTCGCGCCGCCTCGCCGTCCGTATACGTCTTCTGCTCGCGGTCGAGCGACTCGAGCAGGGAGAGCCGCTGCTGTGGAGAAGCCGACATGAACGACGCGTTGCTCGCCGCGCGGCTCGCCTGGTCCAGCTTCAGCATGCCCTCGCGGAAGGTCGCCTGATCGCGCGAATCGTATGTGTCGGTGACCATGAGCGCCATGAACGCGCCGACCTTGGCCGCCTTCGCGCCGGGCGTCTTCGTCTCAGGCAGGATCGTCTCGGCTACCTCGTCGAGAAAGGCGATGTCCTCGGGCGTGAACTGCCCGATTCGCACGGCTGCCGGCGTGCGCTCCCGCTCGCACGCGGTGATCAGCGTGCTTCCGCCGACAAACGCGACTCCTCCGAGCAGCGCACTCACGCGTCGGACCGCCTCTCGCCGACTCATCAGGTCAAGCGCTTCAGGGGCGTCCAGCAGGCGATCCTGCTCCGTCACAGATGACATGATCCTATCGTCCGGGTCAGAGGTTGCGGCGATTGAGCTCGCTCACGGCGAAGTCCGCGGCTCGCGCCGTGAGAGCCATGTACGTGAGCGAGGGATTCTGGCAGGCGGCCGACGTCATGCACGCGCCATCTGTGACGAAGACGTTGGGGGCATCCCACACCTGGTTGTGCGCGTTCAGGACCGATGTTTTCCGCTCGCGGCCCATGCGCGCGGTACCCATCTCGTGAATCCCCATTCCCGGGAAGTAGTCGCTGTCGTACGGGTGCACGTTCTTGACCCCCGTCTGCTCCAGCATGTCGGCCATGTCGGCGATCATGTCCTTTCGCATCAGGCGCTCGTTCTCGCCCGTGGCGCAGTCGATCTTGAGCACCGCCAGGCCCCACTTGTCCTTCTTGGCCTCGTCGAGCGAGACCATGTTCGCGTGCTTTGGCAGCATCTCGCCGAACGCGGTCGCGCCGATCGTCCATTTGCCGGGCTGGGCCATCTTGTCCTTGAACGCCGCGCCCACGCCCAGCTCGGCGACGGCGCGCGACCAGCCCTCACGTCCTGCACTTCCCTGATAACCAAAGCCGCGAAGGTATTCACGCTTGTCGCCGAACAGGTTCCGATAGCGAGGGATGTAGAAGCCGGTGGGGCGCCCTCCGTAGTAGTACTTGTCGTCAAGCCCTTCGAGCGTTCCTTCCGCGCCGCAGCGGAAATGGTGGTCCATCAGGTTGTGCCCCAGCTCGCCGGAGCTACTCCCGAGCCCGCCCGGCCAGATGTCCGTCGCGGACCTCAGAAGGAGCCATACGGAGTTGAGCGCGGACGCGCAGAGAAAAATCACCTTCGCGGTGTAGTCCGTCGTCTGATTGCTTACCGCGTCGATCACGCGCACTCCGGTGGCGCGCTTGCGGTCGCGGTCGTAAAGAACTTCGCTGACGATAGCAAACGGCTTGAGCGTGAGCCGTCCAGTGGCCACTGCCGCAGGCAGCGTGGATGACTGTGTGCTGAAGTAGCCTCCGTAGGGACATCCGAGCCAGCAGGCGTCCCGGTACTGACAAGCATTGCGACCAGGGAGCTGCTTCGTCGCGTTCGCGCACCGGCCCGGGATTAGTCGCCGTCGGCCGTTGTACAACTTCTTGAGACGACCAGCGATCAGCTCCTCTCCGCAGTTGAGCGGCATGGCAGGCTGGAATTGGCCGTCGGGAAGCTGCGCCATCTGCTCGATCGAGCCGGAGATCCCGGCGTGTCGCTCGACGTGGTCGTACCAGGGAGCGAGATCGGCGTAGCGGATCGGCCAGTCTGTCGCGATCCCTTCCTTGGCGTTGGCCGCGAAGTCGAAGTCGCTCAACCGATAGCTTTGGCGCCCCCACATGAGCGAGCGGCCGCCGACCTGATACCCCCGGTACCAGTCGAACCGCTTGACCTCCGTGTACGGCGATTCGCTGTCCTTCACCCAGAAAGCGAGGTTCTTCTCGTTGAGCGGATAGTCCCGCTTGAGCACCGGGTACTGCTCCTCCATCGCCTTGGTGCGGCCGCCCCGGTGCGGGTACTCCCATGGGGCCTTGGTGGCGTTGACGTAGTCCTTGATATGCTCGACGTTTCTGCCACGCTCAAGCAGCAGGACGCGGAGCCCCTTTTCCGTGAGCTCCTTCGCGGCCCAGCCGCCGGAGATCCCGGACCCTACCACGATCGCATCGTAGGCCGGAGACTGCACAGTTCACTCCTTTGGTTGCTGACGACAAAGTGCATCCCGCGAGCAGCGCGCGCGAGCACAACGCCTCTCGTCGTTACGACGCGAATATGCGAAGACGCCAAAGGCTTGGCGAGTGGGGGTGGGGGTGGGGGTGGGGGGCTGGCGGCGCGGCTTCCAGTGCCTGCACACTTCTCCACAACAACAACTTCACGCTTGGGGCGGACAGAAATTCCATGAGGGAAACCGTAGCGCTCCTGCTACTCACGGGCGTCGCCAGCGCGTCGGCGCAGACATCGGCCGCTCGTACCTACGCGAACCCGATAGACATCGATTACAAGTACAACTGGGAGCAGCTCAACCAGGGCATCTCGTACCGCTCTGGCGCAGATCCCGTGATCGTCAACCACCGCGGCGAGTATTTCCTGTTCGTCACTGTCTCAGGCGGTTACTGGCACTCCACCGACCTGATCCGCTGGCGATTCGTGACGCCAAGCAGGTGGCCATTCGAGGACAACGTTGCGCCGGCGGCGATCTCGTTTGGCGATACCCTGCTTCTGATGCAGTCCTCGAACTCCCCGCGGCCGATCCTCTTCTCCACTTCGCCGGCGACGGGACGCCTGGAGTTCTACAACCGTATGCTGCCCGCTCTGCCGTTCGCTGTCCGCGAGGGGACCGAGCGCGCTGGCCAGCTAGTGCATCAGGACTCGGTCCAGCCCAGCCCCTGGGACCCGGCGCTGTTCCGCGACGACGACGGCCGCTGGTATCTGTACTGGGGTTCGTCGAACGTCTACCCGCTTTACGGTATCGAGCTCGATCCTGCGCAGCGGCTTGCGTATAAGAAGGGGGCGCGGCCCATGAAGCTCCTACGCCTGCACCCGGAGCGCCACGGGTGGGAGCGGTTCGGGCAGGACCATCGCGATACGATCCGGCCTTACGTCGAAGGAGCGTGGATGACGAAGCATGGCGGCCGCTACTACCTGCAGTACGGTGCGCCGGGCACTGAGTACAATGTCTACGCGAACGGCACTTACGTCGGCGACTCGCCACTCGGCCCCTTCCGGTACGCGCCGTACAACCCGGTGGCGTACAAGCCGGGTGGCTTCGTGACTGGTGCCGGACACGGGAACACCTTCGTGGACAACCACGGCAACTACTGGAACACAGGTACACCGTGGATCGGCGTCAACTGGAACTTTGAGCGACGCATCGCAATGTTCCCCGCCGGCTTCGACGCCGACGGGCACATGTTCGCGAGCACGCGCTTCGGCGATTTTCCGCACTTCGTACCTGTGAAGAAGTGGCAACACCCCGACGAGCTCTTCACGGGTTGGATGTTGCTCTCTTACAGGAAGACCGCTGTCGCCTCGTCCGCGCGCGACTCGTTCCCTGCTTCGAACGTGACAGACGAGAATCCGCGCACCTTCTGGGTGGCCCGCGACACCGCGCCAGAGGATGGGCAGACGCTGACGCTCGATCTCGGAGGGGAGCGCGAGCTCCGTGCACTGCAGGTGAATTACGCGGATTATCAATCCAACCGGTACGCAAGCGACTCGTCAGTGTACACACAGTTCCGCGTGCACGCCTCGAGCGATGGGCGGCAGTGGTCCGTGATCGCCGATCTCACAGGAGAGCGGCGCGATCGGCCGAACGCGTACGTCGAACTACCGGCGCCAGTGCGGGCGCGCTACGTCCGATGGCAGCACGTGCATGTGAGCGCGGCCAACGTGGCGGTAAGCGACGTGCGCATCTTCGGTAACGCTGGCGGACGCTTGCCGGCCACACCGCGCCGCCTGACGGCCCGCCGCGACGCCGATCCCCGCAACGCCATCGTGTCATGGGGACCGGTACCAGGTGCGGTCGGCTACAACGTGCGGTGGGGAGTGGCGCCGGCGAAGCTTTATCAGACCTACCAGGTGTGGGCGGATTCGGGGGCCCGAGCCGAGATCCGCGCGCTCACCGTGGGCCAGGAGTACTGGTTCGCTGTAGAGACGTTCGACGAAAGCGGAGTATCGAAGGTCAGCGCGCCGGTGCGAGTTCCCGGATAAAACGCTGCGAAACGTCAAATCGAGGATTGGTTCGATGACAACATTCTCCGGATTCACCCGACGCGACTTTCTACTCACGGGTATCACATCCACCGCCGCGACGATTGGATGCGCTAGCGCGCCAAGGTCTCGCCGGTCCGGTGTCGCGGCAACGTTACGGACCGAACTGTGCGACAAGTTCGGTATCGAGTACCCGATCTTTCAGGCGGGCATGGCGTCGTTCGCGGGCCCGGAGCTTGTCGCCGCGGTTTCAGCCGCTGGAGGTCTCGGGATTCTCGGCGTCGCCCACATGGCGCCTGACGAGGCGCGCGCCCGCATCCGTCGCGTTCGCGAGCTTACCGACAAACCGTTTGGCGTGAACCTTCTGCTCCACTCGGAGGTCTGGCCGCCGGTCGACGCCGCCAGTTTTCCGGATTCTGCCGTACGTGCCGTGCAGACAGTGCTGAATCGGTTTCGCGAACGCTTCAACCTCCCACCGACGTTCGCGCGCCCGGCTTCGCGCCCGGATTACGTCGGCGCGGTGATCGAAGTCATGCTCGAGGAACGTGTACCCGTTTTCAGCGTAGGACTCGGAAATCCTCCAAAAACTGTCGTTGACCGATTCCACGCGCAGGGCGCGAAAGTCATTGCAATGGTGAGCGCGGTGGATGACGCGCGCACCGTTGCCGAGTCCGGGGTCGACGCAGTCATCGCCCAGGGCTATGAAGCAGGAGGACACCGCTCTACATGGGAGAAGCGTCCCACAGCGCAGCACGCCGCGATCGGGACGCTGGCCCTTGTTCCTCAAGTGGCGGAGGCGATCCGCGTGCCCGTAATCGCGGCGGGTGGTATTGCGACTGGTCGCGGTGTAATCGCGGCGCTCGCGCTCGGCGCTGAGGGAGTGCTCATCGGCACGCGCTTCATTGCGACCCATGAGGCACGCGTGCCCGACTTCTACAAAGAAGCTTTGCGAACGCGCGATAGCGACTCAACCACGATCACAGATGCGTTCAGCGGCCTGTA
>JBHENQ010000136.1:0-2946 GCA_046261975.1 Gemmatimonadaceae bacterium
CTCGGTGAACGTGAAGCGCTCGGTGTGCGGCCATGACTTGCCGTTTATGACCAGCACTTCGCGAGGCAGTTTTTCGACACCGTTCACGGTGCTGGGCGGCTCGATCCACACTCCGATCACGAAAATCCGATCGTCGAGTCGCGCCCGCTGAGAGCGCGGATCCACGACGAAAGCGCCGGAAAGCTGGCTCTCCACCTCCATCCGATCGCGGATTCCGTTGTGGGTAGTCGTGCCCCAGTAGTAGTAGGTACCTGGGGCGCCGGCGGCGAACTGAAGCCTGCGGCTGCCGTTGGCTGGAACGAGCACTCCCTCGTCTGGCGAGGCGGACGGACGCGTGTGCAGACCGAACACCAACACCGCGGAGTCCGAGAGGGTGTTGCGCAGCGTGAGGCGGATCTCGGTTCCTTCGGGAACGCGGATGAGCGGACCGGGTGTTGAAGAAGCTTTGCCCGCTTCGGCGAACGCCTGGATGGGAACGCTCGCGCCCTTCTCCGACTCCGGGAACCACATGCCGGTCCGGACCTCGAGCGTGAGCTCGAGCACTCCGTTCTTGAAGGTTCCGGCAGGGGTACGGTTGTCGTTGCTGGCTATGCGGTCGGCCTCGGGACCCGACAGCTCGTCGGCGCGATGAGTGAGCATCGCTCTTTGTCCAGCCTCGTTGGCGGTTGAGAGATCAGCCGCATCGCGTCCGTTCGTGACGGCATCGGAAGCAGGCGAAAACAGAGAAGCGACCAGTGCTACACCGGCGGCTGCACGCATGGACTAACCTCGCGTATATTAGGGGGAACACAAAATATGCCGCTCATTCCCGATCGGGTCAAGATGAAATATCGGTGGGAGGTGGGGTCACATGACTCGGCCGTGCCGCCGCATGAGCCCCTTGTATGCGGCTTCACCGTGCAGTGGTCGCAAATCCGGGTCCTGCTCCAGGTACGGAAAGTTCGCGAATCCCGCGTTGATCGCCAGCTCGAGCATCTCGATCGCGGGCCCCGGCTCGGCGAACATTGAGTAGTAGCAGGCGGTCGCATACAGAACCATCGGGTCGCCCGGGGCCTCCGCTAGCGCTCGCTCCGCCTGCGCCCGGCCTTCATCGATTCGTCCTGCCATCGACAACTCCATCCCGTATGAGTTCCGCGCCCGGGCATCAGATGGGTTCTTCTCCAGATAGCGCGGGAGCACCTCGTCGACGAGGTGCGTCAGGTACGCACGGTACACATCGTCTCTGCCCGCAGACTGACAGACCATCCGCAGTGTGAAGTAACCCACATAGAACTCCGAGTTCAGCACGATCACGCGCTGCAGCAGCTCGATCGCTTCCTCGGTGCGACCGGTGACGAAATGGATCCGCCCAAGGGTCCAGTACCCGATCCAGTTCTCCGGATCGAGCTCTATCGCGCGCTGGCAGGCGGCGCGAGAGTCCTCCAACGAACCCTTGTTGAAGTACGCGAGGGCCAGGGCCGCGTACGCCTCGCCGAGCGTCGCGTCGTACATCAGTGCCTTGAGTGCGCTCTCGAGAGCGCGATCCAGCCACATCTCCGTGCGGTCGTAATACTCGTAGTATGCGGCGGCCGCTTCCGCGACGCCGGCGTGCGCCGCGGCATACCGCGGGTCGCGCATGAGCGCGCGCTCGAAGAGCGATAGCGCCAGCTGCACGTCCCGCTTCGTGCCAACGTCCAGGTGGTGTCGGCCCTTGAGGTACAGGTCAAACGCCTCGGCGTCTAGCGTAGCCCGCTTTCCCAGCGTCACTCTTTCCGCGGGACTCAACTTCACCGTCAGGGCGCCAACGATCTTCCGCGCGACCTCCTCCTGAATCTGGAAGACGTTCTGGAGCGTCCCCTTGTACGTCTCTGCCCAAACGCTGGAATTGTCGGCGGCGTCGATCATCTGCGCGGTGATGCGCAGAGCATCCCCCACTTTGCGCACGCTCCCCCCGAGCAGGTAGCGCACGTTGAGGTCGGCCGCTATAGAGCCGACATCCCGGTCGCTGCCCTTGTAGCGGTTCGTGGTGGTGCGCGACACCACCGCCAGCGAGCCGATGTTCGACAGCGCCACCGTGATTTCTTCGGTGAGGCCGCTACTGAAGTACTCGTTGTCCCTGCCCGGACTCAGGTCCTCGAACGAAAGCACTGCTATAGCGACTTTCTCCTTCGGGGCCGGACAGCCGGAGTCCACCGCCGCCAGCGCCTTCTCCAGAGCCGCACCGTCGGCGTACCGGGCGGCAGAACTCTTGTCGAGCGCGCGCTGGATCACGCGCTGAAGCTCGAGAGGCACATCGGAACGGGACAACGGTGGCGGATCCGCGTGCAGAATGCGGTCGATGATCTGGAACACGCTGGTGCCGGAGAACGGGAGAACGCCTTCTGTCATCTGGTACAGCACGACGCCCGCCGAAAATACGTCGGTGGCAGGGCTGATCCGCTCTCCGAGCGCCTGCTCTGGGCTCATGTACGCGGCGGTGCCCATCACGATCCCTGTGCTCGTCACGCCGAGCTCACCGGGTCCACCGCTAGTGGGCATGAGCTTCGCTATACCGAAGTCCAGCACTTTTACTTGCCCCATGGATGTGACGAGAATGTTGGCCGGTTTGATGTCTCGATGGATCACGCCGCGCCGATGAGCTTCGGCGAGCGCGCTGGCCAACGATCTGGCGATGGCAATCACCTCCGCGACGGGCAGCCGGCCAACGGCGAGCTTTGCCTCGAGCGAGATCCCTTGGACGAGCTCCATCACGACGTAGACGAGCCCGTCCCGCTCGCCGATGTCATAGATTTGCGTGATGTTCGGGTGATTGATCGACGCTGCGGCCCGGGCCTCGGAGATCAGCCGCCGCGTCGCTTCGTCATCGCTGCGGGTCGTGCCGCGAATCGTCTTGACGGCGACGCTCCGATCGAGGCGGGCGTCGCGCGCGCGGTAAACTTCGCCCATACCGCCCGCGCCGATCAGCTC
>JBHENQ010000137.1:0-25166 GCA_046261975.1 Gemmatimonadaceae bacterium
TTGCTCTCGGATCGGATCCGCACTGCAGCACCCGACAGCAGCGGAGATCAGGTTCCAGTGTTCGACGAGGCGCATAGCAGATTGGAGGCTGAGCTCGGCGACTTGCTTTTCGCCTGTGTGAATCTTTGCCGCCGAGCCGGAGTACATGCGTCGCTCGCCCTCGACCGGGCGAATGAAAAGTTTGCATCGCGGTTTGAGCTTCTGGAGCGGCTTGCGGCGGAGCGCAACATTCCGGTTGGCTCGGCGGGACTGCAAGTGCTGGACGAGCTGTGGGAAGAGGTGAAGAAAGGAGAGCGGGTGTAAGGTGTAGGGTGTAGGGTGTAGGGTGTAGGGTGTAGGGGAACCGCGTCTCTGGCGGAGCGCGCTGTTACGGAACTGTGGCGTGCAAGCCCTCGGAAGCGGTGATAATATTGAGTCCGGGATGCCAACCAAGGAGATACCATGCCTACCACCGCCCCTACCTCTGTCACCGCAGTTGCGCAGGAATTGGTCGCCCTGTGTCGCGCCGGCCGAAACCTGGATGCCATCGCAGAGCTGTATTCGCCGAAGATCGTCAGCGTCGAACCAGTAGGCAGCGCAGAAATGCCCGCCGAGATGACCGGTATCGATGCAGTGCGCCGGAAGAATGAATGGTGGATTGAGAACAACGAGGTCCATTCTGCGGAGGCGAACGGGCCGTTTGTGGGTGGGGACCAGTTCGCTGTGCAGCACACGTTCGACGCGACATTCAAGCCCACTGGCAAGCGTGAGCGCATGACTGAGATGGCGCTTTACACTGTCAAGAATGGAAAAATTGTTCGGGAACAATTCTTCTACAACGCGCCAGGTGCCTGAGGCGATTGTGGCGATTTGAGGCAAGCGTTCTCGCCCTGGGGACGCTTGCCTTGCTGGCGCATGCGAAAGCAGCTTCCGAGCTAACGGTTGGCTACGGCCTAAGCCTGTTCATCAATCGCGGGAAAGCTATCGTCTCCCGAATGTGGGGCGTGCCGCAGATCCAGGCGACCGTGCGCTCCAGTCCCAGGCCGAAGCCTGAATGGACGAAGGTGCCGTACTTGCGCAGGTCCAGGTACCAGCCGTACGCCTCAACTGGCAGGCCCTCGGCCTCTATCCGAGAAAGAAGGCGGTCGTGGTCGTCCTCACGCTGGCTGCCGCCGATCATTTCTCCGTAGCCCTCAGGTGCCAGCAAATCGTCGCAAAGCACCGTGCGGGGGTCGTCGGGATTCTCCTTCATGTAGAACGCCTTGGCTTCCTTGGGGTAGTTGTAGACGAACACCGGACGGTCGTAATCCTCCGCAATTAGAGTTTCGTCTTCGGCTCCGAGGTCGTCCCCCCATTGGATGGAGCTCCCTTTTTTCGAGAGCGTCGCTATAGCATCCGTGTAGCTCACGCGGGGGAAAGGCGTGACGATATTCGTGAGCTTGCTCGTGTCTCGCTCCAGCTCAGCTAGCTCGTCCGCGCGCCGATCGAGGCATCTCCTCACCAGGTACGCTACGAATTCTTCCTGCAACCGCATATTGTCGTCGGAATCGTTCCACGCCACTTCCGGCTCTATCATCCAGAATTCCGTCAGATGACGTCGCGTCTTCGACTTTTCCGCCCGAAACGTGGGGCCAAACGTGTAAATTCGCCCCAGGGCCGCCGCAGCCGCCTCGCCGTAGAGCTGGCCGGTCTGCGCCAAAAAAGCCGTGCCTTCGTCGAAGTATTCCGTGCCGAAGAGGCCCGAGCGCTCGCCAATGGCGGCGGTGAGAATGGGCGTGTCCACTCGCACGAAATCACGCTCGTAAAAGAAATCGTGAATTCCCTGCTCGATCTCGTGTCGCACGAGAGCGATCGCGCGCTGCCGAGGACTTCGAAGCCACATGTGCCGGTGATCGAGGAGGAAGTCGATTCCGTGCTCCTTGGGCTGAATTGGATAGTCCAGAGGACTTGGGCCGACGATCTTGAGATCACTCACGGCCATCTCGTATCCACCGGGAGAACGCGCGTCGGCGTGGACTTGACCCGTTGCAGCAAGCGAAGTCTCAATCGTGAGGCTGCCAAACGTATCCCATACGTTCGGCGCAACAGCGCTCTTTACTATCACCGCCTGCATGACTCCACTTCCGTCGCGCAGCACCACGAACGCAACTTTACCCGACGAGCGGACGTGCGTTACCCAGCCTCGAACTGTAACGGTCTGACCTGCCCTCGTGGACAGGCCGTCTATGCGGACGAATGTTGATGTCATTGATTACGCGAAGGTTACGCGGTCGCGCGGGCAAGCTATTGGTCCTCCTCGCCAGTGTCAACGCCGCATGCGCGTTGAACTTCAGGCCCGTACCCAACCAGGGAATGAACGAAGTCTGGGAATACCTCGGCGTCCCCTCTCGCGCCCCCAGCGCGGACGAGGAGCTATTGAGCCAACCAATCGTGGTCTGGCGAGCGGAGGCTGGACGAGGGTTCGTCGGGGTGCCCGCGGTCGGTGACCGCGTAACCGTAGTGGCGAGCGTGGACCGATGGGTGTACGCCCTCGACACACGCACGGGGCAGCTCTTCTGGAGGTTCCGCGGTGACGCGCCGTTCGGCGTCGGGCCACTTATCCACGAAGGTATTGTATACGTCGCTTCGGAAGGAAATGAGGGCCGGATCACAGCCATCCGCCTGGAAACTGGCAAGAAGGTATGGCAGACGCTCGTCGGAGACGTGGCCTCGCCACTTGCGGTGCGGGACACGCTTATTTACGGTGCGACTCATAGAGGAGTCGCTTTCGCGCTGGGAGTACAGAAGGGGCGCAGGGTTTGGGCACGGGAAATCGGCGGCACCAGGTCGGGGCCGCTGGTGAGCGGCGAGTATATCGTACTGGTGACCCTGACTGACAGCGTCTTCGTGCTTAACCGCCGCACCGGAACCGTGATATCGCGCGTGCGTTTGCCCACATCTACGTTGGCGCCCCTCGCGCTGGCCAGTGACAGCATGGCCGTGTTGAGCTCGCCGGCAGGGAGTGTCATTGCTATCACTATACCGGCGGGGACCGTGCAGTGGAGGGTCGAAACGGGCGAACCTGTACTGGGCGCCCCTGCGGTTGCGCGGGACACCGTGTTCGCGGTGACCAATGGCTGCTCGCTCTGGTCTATACCGCTGAGCGCGCCATCGTCGGCCGAGCGCGCTGACCTGGCTTGTGGCACAGTGGCTGCTTCAACGCTACTGCGCAACGGCCTGCTCGTTGCAACGGTAGGCGCTGACATCGTTCTGTTCAACCGGCGTACCCACGAGCGTGTCTGGTCCCACACACTGCCTAACCCTCTGAAACATCCGCCTATAGTGCGTAACCAGCGTATCGTGCTGGCTCCTACGGTTGGCAAAGTGGTGAGCCTGAGATGAAATCAACTGTTGCAACGGTGATGCTCGCGTGCACGCTGGGAACCACAGCCGTCGCTGCTCAGGTACCCTCTCCTACGGCGCCTTCCAGCAGCTGGTCAACCATTCGTGTAGCGAAGTGGGTCGTGCTGGGAGCCGCCGTTGGCTTCGGTGGATTCGCTCTCGCGAACAGCGCTCGGGCGGACGACGCGTACGGGAAGCTTAACGCCCTCTGCCACGCTGAGCCCAGTCGGTGCTCTATCCGAGAAGGAAGCTACGCGGATGCGCAAGCAGAGCGCCTGTACGACGAGGCGGTCCGCGGTGATCGCAATGCGCAAATCGGCATCATCGGCGGCCAGATAACTCTCCTTGGCAGTGCGTCCCTCTTCATCTACGACCTCCGAAACGGCCGCGGCCCTTCAGACATCCCGTATCCCAGCCCAGCGGGTAGTCACGCCTTTGTTGCACGGCGTCTGCTGGTAGGCGCCAGCCTGACATTCTGATCGTGACAATCCGCTCTAAACTCGCTTACGGTCTCTTCGCGATCGTCGTCGCTCTTCTCCTGCCTTTGCTATTCGCGCTTCGCTCGCTCGAGAGGCTGCACGACTCCGCGGTGGCACTCAAGAACGGAGAGTTCGCCGCTTCACTCCTCCTTGGCAGAATGCGCACTGGTATCGACGATCTGAGGAGAGCAGAGTTGAACGTACTGTTCCTTCACACTCGCGAGAGCCGCGCGACCATGGATTCTACTCTGGAATCCCTGAGGCTCATGGCTGACTCGCTGGGCGGGTTTGCCCTCACGCGGGAGTCCGCACAGATTGAGGGTTCGGTGGATTCAGTGAAGCGCCTCATGCCGCTGGAGTACGCGGCTGCAACCTCGGGTGATACGCTCGCTGCAGATTCGATCTCCACGAGGCACGTAGCGCCGGCAATCACGCGCATGGACTTGGTGCTCGCCGGGTCCGAGCGCGCCCTGGGCATGCGCACGAGCGAGCATGTCGAGAGTGCAGCCGTGGAAACCGCAGTAGCGCGACAGGCCGGAATGGCCGCGCTCGGAATGGCGTTTGTTCTCGCCGTCGCTATCAGCTTCATGCTCTGGAGAACCATCAGCAAGCCTGTGAGCGACCTTGAGGCAGGTATGGCGGCGGTGGCCGGTGGAAACTTCAGCTATCCCCTCGCGGTGTCACCGAATCGTCGCGATGAGTTCGGACGACTGGCAGCGAGTTTCCGCACGATGACCGACCACCTTGCCGAGCTGGACAAGCTCAAGGCCGAGTTCATTTCGGTGGCCTCGCACGAACTCAAGACTCCGATCAACGTCGTACTGGGCTATTTGCAGCTGATCGAGGAGGGTGTCTACGGAACGCCGACGCAGAGGCAGCAGGAAATTCTCAAGACCATCGACTCGCAGACACGGTCCCTCGCGCGCCTTGTGCATCAGTTGCTCGACGTCAGTCGCTTCGAGGCTGGCGGTGGCAAGCTCGACCTGCGCCCGACGGACTTCGCCGCGTTCCTCAACGATCTCGAAACCACCTTCCGGGTGCTGGCGCTCCAGCGTGGCGTTGCTTTCCGCGTAGAGCGTGTCGGCATTCTGCCGGAAGTGGTGGTATGGGATCCGGACCGAATGAACGAAGTGCTCGGAAATCTCCTCTCGAACTCGTTCAAGTTCACCGCCCGGGGAGGAACGGTGGAGCTTACGGCGGAGGGTGTTGAAGACGATGTTCATCTGGTAATGCGTGACACAGGTGTGGGCATTCCGGGCACCCAGCTTCCACGGATTTTCGAGAAGTTTTATCAGGCTGACAACCAGAAATCGGCTGCGCATGGAGGCACCGGCTTGGGACTCGCCATCGCGAAGCAGATCGTTGTCGCACACAAGGGGACGATCGCCGTGGAGAGCACCGTTGGCGTAGGTACTACCATTACCCTGTGGCTTCCTGCCCGCGTTGGAGGAGGGGGGGGTGGAGGGGACGGAGCTTCAGGAACGGTCACCAGTCGCCACATGGTTGCAGGCACGCCCGCGTGAGGGCGCTGGCGGGGGTCGCGATCTTTCTGCTGTCGAGTGCTTGCGTCAGGTACGCGCGCCCGGCCGTTCCCGTTCTGGCGAGCGAGTGGGCAGCCACTCTTGCTACTGCACGAGCCGCGGTCCTCGCCGGCGACCATGATGACGCTGACTCAACCCTGGTGAACTTCACGCGCGTGCATGGCGGCACGCCGGAGGCACGGGAGGCGGAGTACTGGAGGGGGCTCTTCAAGCTGGACCCGGCAAACAGGCGCCGGAGTGCAAGCGAGGCGCTACCGCATCTTGACCGGTATCTCTCGGATACAATCGGCCTCGTTCATCTGGTTGAAGCGCGCGCGATACGGATTCTCGCTGGGACGCTCGACTCGCTCGCTCACACCGTGACCGTCATCACGAGCGCACAAAGTGCGCAAGCCGTAGATAGCGGTTTTCCCCCCCGCGAGCAGGAGATGGTAAAGGAAATACAGCGGCTCAAGGATCAGCTCGACAAGACGAACGCAGAGCTGGAGCGAATCAAGCGGCGGCTCGCCGCGCCGACGCCGTAAACTGTCCGAGTACGCCGTATCGATCGACCCTGTTGAAGCACTATCCCACTCGGAACAATTCCAGGGCGCGCGAATAGCGCTTGGACATCATCGATCGCATTGCGGCGTGACTTGGCGCCGACAGCGTGGGATCACGATCCAGGAGCTCCGCGGCGAGCTCCTGAGCGTGAAGATTGAGCTGTTCGTCGCGTAGCGGGTCGGCAACCTTGAACATCGGCAATCCGCTCTGCCGCTCGCCAAGGAGATCGCCCATTCCGCGTAGCCGGAGATCCGCGCGCGCTATCTCGAAGCCATCCTCCGTCTCGACGAAGACTCGGAGTCGCTCCGAGACCTCAGGGCTGACGCTCCCGAGGAGGATGCACGTGGATTCTCCCGAACCACGCCCTACCCTGCCGCGCAACTGATGAAGTTGAGAAAGGCCGAAACGTTCCGGATGCTCGATCACCATGACCGTCGCGTTCGATACGTCGATCCCCACCTCAATCACCGTCGTCGCGACCAGAACATCAACTCCGCCATCCCGGAAGCGCCGCATCACGTCGTCGCGTTCGGCAGCGCTCAGTCGGCCGTGCATCAACGCTAAGCGCCGCTCGGCAAATACGCCCGACGCAAGAGATTCGAACATGGTCGTGGCCGCCTTGAGGTCTACCTTCTCGGACTCGTCTATCACGGGATAAACGATGTATGCCTGACGGCCGGCTCCCACCTGGCGGTCGACGTAGTCCAGCAATTTCTGCCGGGCCGACTCGGGCCGCAGCACCGTCTTAACCGGCTTGCGCCCCGGGGGACGTTCGTCGAGCACGCTCAGGTCCAGATCGCCGTACACTGTCAGAGCCAGCGATCGTGGAATCGGTGTCGCGCTCAGCAACAATGTGTCCGGAAGCTCTCCCTGCCCTTTCGCGACCAGGGCCGCTCGGTGCTCCACGCCGAACCGATGCTGCTCATCGATCACCGCAAGCCCGAGACGGCCGAACATCGTCTGTTCCTGCACCAACGCGTGCGTTCCTACCGCGATGAGAGGCGCTTGGGATGCGATTCGCTGCGCTGCTGCTTTGCGGTCCCTGCCCGACAAGCTTGCCGTCATGAGGACCGGCTGCATCTCCAGGGGGGCCAATAGCGCCGCAAGCGTTCGCGCGTGTTGTTCCGCCAGCAACTCGGTAGGCGCCATGATCGCGGCCTGAAATCCATTTTCCACAGCCAGGAGCGCGGCGAACAACGCCACGATGGTCTTGCCACTCCCGACGTCGCCCTGCAGCAGTCGGTGCATCCTTCGGCCGCTCGCCATGTCTGCCACTATCTCGCGGATTGCCCTGACCTGCGCACCCGTGAGCTCGAACGGCAGCGACGCCTTGAGCGCGGACGTAAGCTGCCGCTTGTTCACGAACGTGATCCCGCTCCCCAGCTCGCGCGCCAGCTCGCGCGCGCGACGATGCAGGACGTGCACGAAGAATAGTTCTTCGAAGGCGAGGCGAGAGCGGCCTAGCGTGGCCTCCGCGATGGACTCAGGCCGGTGCACCATCCGTAACGCGTCGCCAATTCGGGGCACGTTGGCGCGCCGGAGCAGATCGTCGGGAAGATATTCGAGTAGCAGAGCCAGCAGCGAATCCAGATGTGCGTCTATCAACGCACGCACCTGCTTGAATGTGAGGCCTTCGGTCGCCGGATACACGGACAGCACGCGCCCGCTGAGCGTATCCTCCGCGTCCGGTCCCATGTTCACGTACTCCCGCGGCTGAAGCTGACGCCCGTGATAGAAGCGCACAGCGCCCGACAACAAGAGCACGTCGTCCTTCGATATACTCCTGTCGAGATACGGTTGGCCGGGCCACGAAACCTCGATCATGGCCGACGCGTCACGGACTACCGCCTGAAAGATCCTGAGGCCTTTGCGCGTGGGAATGATTCCTTTGGAGATCACAGTGCCGATAACCGTCGCGTCCATACCCGGCTCGAGGGAGGCGATTGGCGACACGGTGCTCGCGTCTTCATAGCGGTGCGGAAGGTGATGGAGCAGGTCGCCGGCAGTGATGATGTTGAGGCGCCTCAGTACCTCCGCTCGCCGCTCACCGACTCCCTTGAGATACTTTACCGGCATGTCGAGATGGACGCGACTGCTGCCAGGCCCCCGCTCCGTCCTGTCGCTTCGCCCTTCAGCGTGTCCCCAACCTCGGGGCTCGCGCGTACTCACTCCTCGCTAAGGAGCTCTCGCGCGTAATCGGCGGCGTCGAACTCCAGAAGGTCGGAGGCCTTCTCTCCTACCCCCACGAACTTGATCGGCACATCGAGTGCCTCGTGCACCGCCAAGACTATTCCTCCCCGCGCCGTTCCGTCCACTTTCGTCACGACCACGCCCGTAAGAGGCACCGACTGCGCGAACGACCTGGCCTGTGCTACGGCGTTCTGGCCTATCGTGCCGTCGAGCACGAGTAACGTTTCGTGCGGCGCCCCGGGCAAGCGCTTCGCAATTACGCGCGCCACCTTGCGGAGCTCGCTCATCAAGCTTTCCTGCGTGTGCAGCCTGCCGGCAGTGTCGATCAGAAGCACGTCCATGTCGTTCGCAACGGCGGAGTCCACGGCGTCGAATGCGACGGCAGCCGGATCGCTTCCCGCAGCACTACCCACGAAGCGCGCACCGGTTCGTTCAGCCCACAACCTCAGCTGGTCTATGGCGCCCGCGCGATACGTGTCACCTGCCGCCAAAATCACGCGCTTGCCTTCGCCACGGTACCGCTCCGAGAGCTTGCCGATGAAGGTGGTTTTGCCTGCGCCGTTCACTCCGACGATGAGAATGACCGTCGGTCCGGTTGGCGCAGCCACCATTGATCCATCGCTGTTCCCGGCGCGTAGCGCAGCCTCGACACCCGCGCGTAGCGCATCAAGGAATTCCGTTTGAGTCTTGATGTAGCCGCGTGACGCCTGATGCTCCACTTCCGCGACGAGCCTCAGCGTGACCGGCACGCCGAAATCCGCTTCGAGCAACAATTCCTCGAGCGCCTCAAGCGACCCTGCGCTGACGCCGCCGCGCACGATGACGCCGACATCCATGAGCGCTACGTCCTTGATGCGCTGCCACAGAGAGCGGCGCGGGACGTCGGTGACGCGGCGGACTATGCGTGGCACGGAGGAACACCGGGTGTGGGGTGTGGGGTGTAGGGTGTGGGGAAGGCGAGATCCACAATCCTGTTCAAAAAGGACGTGGAACACCCTACACCCGACACCCCACACCCAAAACCCGCAGTCTCTTTCACCTCAACCCCATTCTTCGTCTCAGGACCCATTCGGCACAAAGTGCAAAGACGACCGTAAGATATACCCAACCTTTGTCGCGCAGGCGCAGGCGATCGCCAACCGCGGGAGCGCCGCCTGTGACGCCGCTTCGCACCGAACCAGCTCTGGGCAGGAGCTCGCGCGATGCGTTCACGGCCAACACTATCGAGCCACCCGGCACACTCACATCATAGATTCCAGGAACGAGCGGTGGACTCTCGGCGGCGGTGCCGCCAGCTCCGTAACGGAGGCTTACCGAATCGCCGCTGACGTCGCTCTGCGCAGCTGAGTCGCCTCGGCGGCGCACAACGATCGTGACAACGGAATCGCCGCTCCCGGCGCTCTTCCCCGCTGCCCCCGCCGCTGCTACGGTGCGCCGCCAACGGATAGGGTCGCCGCTTCTGAGAAGCGCGTCGGCCGGAATTGCGCCGCGATCGTCGGGACGTTCTGCGGTGAGCCAATCAAATATACTCCCCCACAGAGTCGCGTAAGCATCTGCGCTGGAGCCGCCGCGAAATCGCCACCGCCAGAATCCGGTTGCGGATATAATTACGACACGGCGGGCTCCCGAACTACCGATCACGACTGCGCGCCTGTCGAATTGCCGCGCGCGCGCCGCAACGAGCCCTTCCCATGCACCGCCGGCTGCCACCGTCGGCCCATCCGTGCCCTCCCCAAGCGGGGGAAGGCTGTCCCAAGCGATTCCGGAAAGCGACGCCGAGATCGGCGATGGCGGCGCACCGACCGGAAACCACTCACCAGCGTCACCGCCGGCGGTGTGCCGGACCGGAAACAGCGCAAGCGCACCCGTCGTCACCAGGCGAGGGCGGCCGAGCATCGCAGTGTCGCCGTGCAAAATCACGAGGGGCGCCTGGCGGGCGGCAAGCTTCACTTCGCCCTCGTCGACCGGGGCGAGCGATCCCTCCTGACGCCACATTCCCGGCGCTACACGGAAATAAGCGCGCGTCGGAAGCGCTACCGCTCCTCTCAATATGGGCACCAGAAATCGTGAATCGTAATCGGGCGACGACGACACAAGTACAGCACCGGCCGCCCGCGAAACCTCGACCGCAATGCTAACGGTGTCGTTCCCTCGCTCGGCGTCGCCAGGCACGGAAACAGCCGCGGACAATACGGACACCCCCTGCGGAAGCGTAGACGCGATCCGGATAGTCTCTGTTCGCTCGTTTCGGGCAGCGAGAGGATCGGCCGGTACAGCAGCCATAACGCGGCTGCCAGCCAGAATGGTCAGAGTTCCCGAAGGCGCTGGCAGGGCGCCGGCCCGCAAGGTAGCCCGCAACTCGATGGTATCGCCGCTCACCATGGCGCGTGGCGCATCGACAGCAACGACGCCTACGTCGAGCCGTGCTGCGCGCTCGGGAACCTCTATCCTTGTGCCGGCCGGGAGCGAGCGCAGCGACCACGGGTCCTCAATCTCTCCATCAGTGACAAGGGTAAGAGGGCGTCCAGATCCCAGCGAGCGTTCCACCAATGACCCCACTTCGGTTGATCGGTCTTCCGGAAGGTCCGAGGGCACCCTCGCGCCGGTTGGAGGTCGCACCGAATCGCCGAAGAGCAGAATCGTATCTGAGCTCAGCGCGCGAGCCCGCGCAACCGCGGTGCGCCAGAACGCCGTGTCGCCTTCACGCAACCAGCTGAGTGACGCATCAAGCGCGACAATCGGTGACCGGGCTCTGCGCGTGCCGGCCGGAGCGTCAAGCAGGAGGGCAGCGATCAGCGAGAGAGACAGAGCTCGTAAGAGGATAAGCGGAGTCAGGCGACCCAGCGCGCGCGGCTCCCGAGATCTGTAAAGAAGAAGGGCGAGCGTCGCGCCGGCGAGAAGCGCGAGGGTCCATGACATTGAAGCTAGGGATTAGGGATTGGGGAATAGGGAGTCCCTAGTCCCTAGTCCCTAATCCCCAGTCCCTAGGTTCCTCGTCCATCAGCGCGATCAGCGATGAGCGCACGTCGTGGAAGCGCGCCCGCTCGCCGACGGGAAGGGAGATCCCGTCCCTTGAGCTCAGTGCCAGTCGCGGGTCTCGATGCTGTCCGTTGATCAACACTTCGAAGTGAAGATGCGGCGCAGTCGCCAGCCCTGTCATTCCAACCGAACCGACAGTCTGTCCTATTCCGACGTGTTTGCCGCTGCGTATGCCCGAAGCAAAACTGCGGAGATGGCCGTAGCGGCTAACGAAGCCGTTGCGGTGCCGAACTTCAACTACATTGCCGTAGCCGTTCTTGCGTCCGGCGAACTGCACGATACCGTCGCCCACCGACCGCACGGGTGTGCCGCTTGCAGCGGCGTAGTCTGTGCCCCGGTGCTTGCGCCACACCCCGAGGATAGGATGCTTCCGCATTCCGAATACGCTCGATATGCGCCGGAAAGCCAGCGGAGCGCGAAGAAATGCGGCGCGCATGGACTTGCCATCCTTGTCAAAGTAGGAAGCCCGTGCCGGACCAGCGTCATAACGAACTGCTTCGACGGGTTTGCCGGACAACTCGAAGCGGGCGGCCAGCACTTCGCCGACTCGCACACTGCCATCCGGCCCTCTCGACCTCTCGAACAACACCCGGTAGCCGTCCCCGTCCTGCAGTTCGCGACTCATGTCGACCCGATACTCAAAGATGTCGGCAAGCCGCCAGGCCAATTCCGCACGCGCCGCGGGCGTGGGGACGAGCGCGACACCGCTTTCATCCAAAGCCTCGTAGAGGGTGGACGCGATCGCTCCAGCCAGGACAACCGTATCTGTGCGCCAAGGCAGCAATCGCTCCTCACTCGACCAGCCGGACGCCGTCCGGCTCAGAACCAGCATTTTATCTGCGGTCAGATGCAGGGTGATTTCAGTGGGCACAGAATCGGCTGCCGGTCCTCTCATTGTCACGGCCATCCCGCTGGGTAGGCGGCGAGGATCGAGGCTGGAGACGGTTTCCAGCACTCCGGCCATCAAGACCTCACCTGCGCCCCCACGTGCTAATAGGCCTGACAGGGTTTCCCCCTTCCGGAGCGTATCTACTTGCTGCCGAAACGCCAACGGCTGCGACGGGTAGTGCTGGCTGGTCAGCGCGGTCAGCGGCTGCGGAGTGCGTACGCGTGGCAAATCAAGCCGCAGAGCGGTGATGGCGCACACGCCGACGACAGCGTGTGGGACGTAGCGGGCGATCCAAGCCCAAAGGCGCCCGTGCTTCAATCCATTTGCCTACGGATGAATGTGGGAATCTCCATATCGTTAAGATCAGGCCCCGGCTTGTCTGGTTGGACTGGAACTGCGGGCGGTGTAGTGGCTCGTCGCTGCTGGTCCGCCGGAACGGCGGCTCCTCGAGCCGCGATCCCTGATCCGCGCATCGTACGGCCGGGAAACGGGATGACGGGAGTTGCCATTGCACCACCCCGGGCAGTGTCCGCAGCTCCGACCGTGCCGCGGTCGAACCCGGTGGCGATTACGGTCACGCGAATCTCGCCCTGCATTGCAGGCTCGTTCACCGCACCGAATATAATCTCAGCGTCGTCACCCACGGCATCGTGAACGATTTCGTTTATCTGGTGAACCTCGCCCAGAGTGAGATCATTTCCACCTGTGATGTTGACGAGAACGCCCGTGGCACCGGAAATGGAGACGTTGTCCAGGAGCGGGCTTGATATGGCCTGCTGCGCCGCCTCCATCGCACGATTTTCCCCGCGACCAATCCCTGTCCCCATCAGCGCCGAACCTCCGTTTTGCATAACCGTGCGCACGTCCGCGAAATCCACATTCACGAGCCCGGTAACGCTGATCAGGCTGGAAATGCCTTGCGTCGCGTGTAGCAACACCTCGTCCGCCTTCTTGAGCGCATCGCTGAACGGAATACCCTTTCCGACCACGGCCAGGAGACGTTCGTTCGGCACCACGATCATCGTGTCCACGTTCTTGCGCATGTCGGCAATGCCCATCTCTGCCTGTCGCATGCGCTTGCGCCCCTCGAAGAGGAACGGCTTGGTGACGATGCCGACTGTGAGTGCGCCAGCTTCACGCGCCATCTCGCAGACGACGGGAGCCGCGCCAGTGCCTGTGCCGCCACCCATTCCGCACGTCACGAAGACGAGATCGCTGTTCTGCAGCACGCGGGCAACTTCATCCCGGTTCTCCTCGATAGCCTGCCGGCCGATTTCCGGCCTTGCGCCTGCTCCCAACCCCCGCGTGAGCTTCTTGCCGATCTGGATCTTGACGTCCGATCTGGAGTTCAGTAACGCCTGGGCATCGGTGTTCACCGAAATGAACTCGACGCCAGCGAGCTGCTCCTCGATCATACGGTTCACAGCGTTACCACCACCACCACCAACGCCTACTACCTTCATGCGAGCGTTCTGGGTCGTGGACTCTTCGAACTCGAAGATCATCGGACTGCGAGCTCCAGAGGTTGGAAGATACTAACGCCTTACGATGGGAGGGGGTCCGCCAGAATGGGGTCCCGGAAAGGTAGGTCGAATATAATACCAACTTGCTTCCGAAGCATAGTAAATAATTGGAGAGCGGGTATCGGGTGTGGGGGTCGGGTGTGCGTTGCCGTTACCCTACACCCCACACCCTACACCCTACACCCCTTTTCTCAAAAGAACTCCTGAAGCCACGTCTTTACTTTCTGGGCAAGCTTGTCCATACCAGGAGCGTTAACACCGAAGCGGGCACCCGCTCCGTCGGCGCCGATCGCCAGCCGGTTGGCCCCGTAGAGCGCGAGACCTGCCGCGGTGGCGAACCGTGGGGCTGCAACTGAATCAGCCAGGCCCCCGACGTTGGCGCCCGGTGAGCCAATGCGCACACCGGTCCCGAACGAGTCCGTTGCGAGCTCGCAAGCGCCCTCAATCGCGGCTGCCCCTCCGGTCAGGACTATCCCCGCGCTCAGTCTTCCTGTGAATCCGGCACTTGCGATGTCCCGTTGCACGAGGTCGAAGATCTCGTCCATGCGCTGATGGATGATGTGGCTCATGAGCTCGCGAGGGATGTGCCGCTCGCCCTGACCTACCGTGCTCGGTAATTGGATAACCTCCCCGGGGTCTACTAGCGGCTCGTACGCGCAGCCGTAACGCTCCTTGAGCCGCTCGGCATCCGCCTGCGTTACGCCAAGGCCGTGGACGATGTCGCTGGTTACGTGATTGCCGCCGAAAGTAACGCTTCCCAGATGCCGAATCTTGCCCTCGTGGAAGATGGCGACATCAGTAGTGCCAGCTCCCATCTCCACCAACGCGACCCCGAGTTCTTTCTCATCCTCGGTGAGGACGCCGAGCGCGCTAGCGAGCGCCTCGAGCACCAGCTGCTTGGCCCGATAGCCAGCGCGTTCCACAGCCTTTCTGAGGTTCATGGCCGGCGAGGAGCCGATCGTCACCAGATACATCTCCGTCTCCAGCCGCGTGCCTATCATACCAACCGGGTCGCGAATGCCTGCGTTTCGGTCGACGCGATACTCCTGCGGAATTGCGTGGAGAAGCTCGCGATCAGTCGGAACGGCTTGCGCTCGCGCCACTTCGTTTGCACGTGCGACATCAGCCTTGGAGATCTCGTCACCGTTCACGGCGACGACGCCACTGCTCGTCATTGCTTGAACGTGCTCGCCGGCGATTCCCGCGTAGAGCCCTTCCACCTGTACTCCGCCCATACGCTCGGCGTCTTGCATGGCTTTTCGGATGGACCGGGTGGTCTCCTCTATGTCGGAAACGACGCCGCGCCGCATGCCGCCCGTACGCGCCGTACCTACACCAAGTACACGGATGGTGGGATGCTTGGGGAGCTCCCCTACGACTTCGGCAACTATCGCCGTCGTCTTGGAAGAGCCGATATCCAGCCCCGCGATGAGACGGTCGGGATTCATTGCAGCCTTGCTATCACCTGATCTCTGAATCGAAGGTCGATCTCCATCACGCGCGCGCGCCGTCGCGCGGTATCACCCGGCACCGCCTCGCCCACCCGAATCCCACGTCGCTTCAGGTCCAGCTCCACCGGAAGAATGCTTGCGAACCTGGCTGCGGAAAGGTCGGGGCCGGCACGCACCGTCAAGGCAGCAAGGCCGAAGCGTAATTCACCGCCCCCACCCGTTACGCGGCGTACGTCGCTTATCCTCTGAAACAGGTCCGGGTTCCGCACACGAATGTCCTCCAGAAGCCGCAAGACCAACGTATCCGCTCGAGCCACCACTGGCAGATCGACGCTTAGCCTGGTCGGATCTATAGGTAGAGTTTGCGCCGCCGCATCAACGACGCGCAAGCCTTGCGCCGATGGGATCAGCGCCACCGGCAGATTCTCGGTCACATAGACGATAAGTGTGCCGGGCAGCTTCCGCCCGATAGTTACGGAGCGAACCTGTGGATGCGACGCCACCCGTCTCTCCAGGACGCGAGCATCCTCCCACACCGAGTTCATGGTGTCCACGCCAAGACGATCGAGTACGTCCGATGGAGAGACATACCGGGCTCCCTCCACGACCACGCGTCGCACTCGGAAAAAAGAGAGACGCGCCAGAAGCGGCGGACCCCAGAACGACACCAGCAGCGCGACCAGCACGGCGCATATGCTTGCGACTCGCTTCCACGGAACCGACCTGATGGCTTCCGTGATTCTAGACATCTTCCGCACGCAGACGATCGAGCAGCTCGGGTCCAGTCCGGGTGATGTCGCCTGCCCCCATCGTCAGCACGACGTCACCAGGACTAAGGCCGCGCGCCAGCTCGTCGGCCAGGGCGTCGCGTTCACCGCGCCACCTCACCTCGTTGCCGGCTGCTCGTGCAGCCGGCTCTATGAGCTCCGCGGTCACTCCCTCGATTGGCTGTTCCCGGGCCGGGTATATCTCCGTCAAATAGACGGCATCAGCTTTTGACAGCTCGACGCCGAACTCGTTCGCGAAATCCCGGGTTCGAGTGTAGAGGTGCGGCTGGAATGCGGCGATCACTCGACGGCCCGGAAACGCTGCCCGCGCAGCCTCGAGCGTCGCGCGAATTTCAGTAGGATGGTGCGCGTAATCATCGATCACGGTTACACCACGCTCCACTCCAAGCAGTTGAAACCTCCGCTCCACACCGGTAAACCCGCTTAGCCCCGGAGCCATCGCTTCGAGCGTTGCGCCGAGCGCTAGCCCACTGGCTACGGCAGCCAGGGCGTTGAGAACATTATGCAAGCCCGGAACTCTCAGTAGGACGTCGCCGAGCCTTTCGCCGTCGTAGTCGATCTCCAGAACGCATCTGGAGCCTTCGGTACGACGTGCAGCGACAGTCAAACGAGCCGACTTGCTCATAACACCGTATCGTATCACCTCTGCGGAAGTTGGAATTTGCAGCGTGCTGGCTCCGTAGTCGTCTGCACAGAGGACTATCGTGCTCGCTCCACGCAGGTACTGCGAGAATGCTCTCCGTATATCTGCGAGATCCGAGTAGATGTCGAGATGGTCAGCCTCAACATTGGTTACCACGGCAATCGTAGGTGCCAGCGAGAGAAACGAGCGGTCATACTCGTCGGCTTCGACGACGAACACTTCATGTCCGCCATATCGAAGATTCCCTTGCCAGGCGCGCACGCGTCCACCAGCAATACCGGTAGGATCCAGGCCAGCCGACGCCAGCGCTTCGGTCGTCATTACAGTGGTGGTCGTCTTACCATGCGTGCCTGCGATCCCGACAACTTTTCCTGCTGAGACGGCTTCACCCAGAGCCTCCGCTCGACGAATAACAGCGATTCCGAGCTCGCGCGCCCGGGCTATCTCGGGATGGTCGAGTGGCATGGCCGACGTCACGACGAGGGCGCGAGCCGATTCCACGTGTCGCGGATCGTGCCCGGTCATCACGGTGATGCCCGACCTGGTGAGGTCCGAAACGCTACCCGGGTTCGAATCGCAACCGGTAACGGCCACACCGCGGCGCAAAAAAAGCTGCGCAAGCCCGCTCATACCGGCACCAGCGATACCAGCAAAATGCACTGGGCGCGGGTCGGAAGAGCCCAGGAGAGTCAACGGTGGGATGGAGTCAGGAATGAATTTGCCTCAGGTGAATGAGGCTGAGTATGCGCCGAGCAATATCCTCTGCGGCGCGCGGCCTGGCCCGCTCCAGGCTCGCCTTGGCCATGGCACCCAACTTTACGCGGTGATCCAGCAGGTCCTGGACGGTCCGGTGAAGAGCGTCGACTGAGAAGTCGCCTTCTGGAACCATAACGGCTGCGCCCGCTGCTGCAAGGGCGCGCGCGTTGGCCACTTGATGGTTTGCTGCCGCGGTTGGTAGCGGCACGAGAATCTGAGGAATTCCCCAGGCGCAGAGCTCCGCAAGTGTGAGCGCGCCTGCCCTGGTGAGCGCTAGATCGCTTGCGGCATAGGCATCAGATATGGGCGAAAGGTAAGGCCTGATCTTGATCAGATTGTTTTCCCGATGCGAGTACTGATCGTACATCGATCGGCCTGTTCCCCAGATGAGAGACAATCCATCTGGAAGTCCTCGCGTGATCCACGCATCCAGCACCTCGTTAAGGGCACGCGAGCCCTGGCTGCCGCCAAAGGCCAGTAGCACCCGCACCCCCAGGTCCGGCAAGCCCCATTCTCGACGCGCCGCCATCCGATCAGGTCTGGGTGTGGGCGGTGGATCTATGGGATTCCCCGTCTCACCGATCCAGCACCGTTTACGCAGGCTCAGCCATGAGGCCGCCTCCGAGTAACCCAGGAAGACTTCGCGTGCGTAGCGGCTATACATTCGCGTTGTGAGGCCCGGAAAGCTGTTCTGCTCCTGCAAGGCAATAGGTATGCGGTGTACGACAGCATACCCTAGCGCGAGAGCGGATGCGTAGCCGCCTGTACCGACTACTAAGGCCGGTCGCTCATCCGTGGCCATCGCACCTATCGCTCCCCAAGCTCCTGCTGCTCCTGCGAGTGTCTTCCAGTTTCGCCAGGGCTTCGACCTATACAACGGATGCAGGTCCAGGAGAATGTGCGGAAACTCGGTCGTCGGCAGAACGTCCCGTTCCACCCCGCGCCTGGCACCGATGAAGAATGGTTGGATTGAGCGATCAAGGCTCACCAGCGTACGTGCGATGGCGAGCCCCGGATAGAGATGCCCGCCGGTGCCGCCTCCAGCGAAAACGATTCTCACGCCGGAGCGACCGATAGCGGATTCGTAGCCCTTTCGCCGATGACTCGCTCTCGCTCGCTGCCGATGTTCACGAGAATTCCAGTCATGAGCAGGGAGACAATCAGGTTGGAGCGGCCGAACGAAACGAACGGCAGCGTCAACCCTGTAGTCGGCAGCAGTCCGATGACTACTCCGATGTGTAGATAAGCCGTTATCACGGTCGCAACCGTGAGGCCCACAGCTACCAACTGTTGGAACTGCGTACGTGCTTTCCTTGCGAGGCGTAACCCGAGCCAGCAATAGGCCGCGAAGCAGAGAACGACAAACAAAAGGCCTGCGAAGCCCCATTCTTCGCCGATGTTGCTTCCGATAAAGTCGCTGAACGGGTAAGGTAGAAACCCCGTCTGCTGCCTCCCCTCACCAAAACCTTTGCCGAACCAACCGCCCGAGCCTACAGCCACGAGCGACTGCTTGAGCTGATAGCTAGCCTCAGCCGGCGCCGTGCCGGGATCCAGGAAAGAGGTCATTCGCAGTAAAGCGTATTGAAGACGCTCGATCCAGTGCCAGAGAACCGGAATAGATAACATCCCCAACACCACGAAATGCCCAATGCGTACACCGCCGGCAAACAGGACTACGGCCATGATGAGCGTGAAAGTCATCGCAGCGGAAAGGTCGGGTTCAAGAACTACAAGGAGGTCCAGAACGCCCACGATGACGAGAAAGGGCAGCAGCCCCTTGGTGAGGCGGCGCAGGTTCTCTCCCTTCTTGACCACGAGCATCGCGGTCCAAACCACTATCGCAAGTTTGGCCAGTTCTGAGGGTTGAAACGTGAAGCCCATGCTGATCCAGCGCCGCGATCCGTTGATTCGAGGCGCGATGGCACCGGTGAAGGGGAGGACGGTTAGTAGAAGAAGCAACAGGGTGATTCCCATGAGGGGCCATGCCCATTCTCGCCAGCGTTCCGCGTCCAGCTTTGCCGCGATCGCGAAACACACAATACCTGCCAGCACACCCGTACCCTGGCGCAACAAGTAGTGCATGCTTCCGTGCCCTTCCCGCACCGCCAGTATGGCGCTGGCGCTGTAAAGCACCGCCAATCCAAAAGCGAGGAGCGCTCCGGTTACGATTACGAGAGCGCGCGCCTCTGGAGTCATCCGCCATCTTTCCCGCACGTCGGCAACGGATCGCGCTTGATCCATCATCCCTTTGCTGCAAGGCGGCGAAATGCCGCCCCGCGCTCCTCGTAGTTCTTGAACATGTCATAGCTCGAGCAAGCCGGCGAAAGCAGTACCACGTCTCCGGGCTCGGCAAGCTCTCTCGCACGCGCCATCACCTCATCGAACGAGGAGCCCAAGCGCTCCAGGGGGACCAGGCCGCGAAGGTCTTGTTCGACGATTGACGCAGCCTCTCCATACGCGATCACGCGCTTCCCCATCTTCCGAAACGGCTCCGCCAACGCCGTGTACGGCTCACCTTTGTGCCGCCCGCCCAGCAGCAGAACAGTGGGGCGAGTCATTCCTTCGACGGCCACCAGAGTAGAGCTCACATTGGTAGCTTTGGAGTCGTTGATCCACATCACGCCACCAAATTCGCCGACAGGCTCCAGCCTGTGCTTCAGAGCTCTGAAGGAGCGCAGCGCTTCTGCCATGGCGCGGCGGCTGACGGCGGACGCATGGCCGGGGTCGGCCACCACCACGGCGAGGGACGCGGCAAGGGCGTTGGCTACGTTGTGGTTGCCGAAAAGTGCCAGATCGCCGCGCGCAAGCAATGGCTCTCCCAGAACCACCAGTACGTCCGGATCCCTGTCGTAATAGGCGTCGGCTGACGAATCTTGCAGCGAGAATCGATAGGTAATGCCGGCTAGTTGCAGACTCTTGTTCGACGAGAAGCTGGGCCGCCGTGAACCCTCGAGAACAGTCAGAATGTCCTGATCGGCGTTGATGACCCAGCGTGATGCGGCATTGTCGTTTCGGAGGATAAAAGCCTTGTCCGCATAGTAGTCCTGCACATTGGCGTATCTATCCAGGTGATCGGGGCTGAGGTTTGTGATGACGCCCACTGCCGGCGCTATGCTCGGAGTGTCGTGAAGCTGGAACGAAGAAAGCTCCAGCGCGGTCCACGCGGGATGCTTGTCTGCGAGCGCAACCTCGCACAACGGCGTACCAATGTTGCCCGCATCAACGGCATCCAGCCCCAGTCCGCGGAGCAGGTGCCCTACGAGCGCCGTCGTGGTGGTTTTTCCATTCGTGCCGGTGACTGCGATGAGTCTGGTAGCCGGCAGCGCATGAAGTGCAACCTCTATTTCGCTCACTACGGGAACGCCGGAATCGCGCGCTGCTTTCAGTGCCGGAGCCGATGGGGCAATTCCGGGACTTGCAACAACAACAGTCGCGCGCGCGATTCGCTCGAGGTCGTGGGCGGAAGTATCCACAGCTCCTCCTGCGAACCGCACCTGCATGGCAGCTTCGCGAATCGAGTCTGAGTCGCCCGCATCCGATGCGTAGACGGCAGCACCCTCCCGCGCAAGGACTTTGGCGGCTGCCAGGCCACTCTTGCCGAGGCCAAGCACTGCGACTTCGCCTTCGAGCCACTCGCGCGGAATCACCTCAGCTTGAGCGTGCTTAGCGCGATGAAAGCACAGAGGATGCCAAGAATCCAGAATCGCACTACAACTTGTGTTTCGGTCCAACCGCGCAGCTCGAAATGATGATGAAGCGGTGCTCTCAGGAACACACGGTGGGCCTGGGCATATTCCAGCCCGTAACGGCGCCTCCGGTACTTGAAGACGCCACGCTGCAATATCACGGACAGCGTTTCGGCTACGAATACACCGCCTACCATCAGCAGCAGGAATTCCGACTTCAGGAGAATCGCCACTGCGCCCAACGCGCCGCCGAGCGCGAGTGACCCCGTATCTCCCATGAATACCTGCGCCGGATGAGCGTTGAACCACAAAAATCCGATTAGCGCACCGAAGACAGCGGCGCAGAAGACGGTGAGCTCACCGGCATTACGCAGATAGTAGATCTGGAGGAACTGACTCCAGTCTATACGACCAATGATGTAGGCGAACACCGCGAAAGTAGCGGCGGATATCGCGCTGAGCCCGGCCGCCAGTCCATCGAGACCATCGGTGAGGTTTACCATGTTGCTGCTGCCAGTCAGAATGAAGGCAACCCACAGCACGTAAAGCCATCCGAACACCGGCACCACGAGCACATACTTGTAGAAAGGAAGCGTGGTCGATGCACCCGGCAAAGTGGATATCGGAAACTGCCACAGGACTATACCCAGGACGATCGCCAACGACAGCTGACCTGCGAGCTTGTAGCGCTCTACCAGACCCTCGTTCTTCCTCCCCGCCCGCTTCTGCTGAAGCTTCAGGTAGTCGTCGATGAAGCCGATAGTGCCCATCCATGCTGTTACCAGAAGAGCCAGCCATACATAGCGGTTGTTCAGCCGCGCCCACATGAGGGTCGGCAGTACGCAGGCGATCAGAATGATGATGCCACCCATGGTCGGCGTACTTTTCTTGTCGCGATGGGAATCGGGCATGCCCTCCCGCACCACCTGGCGCACGCGCATGACGCGCAGACGCCGTATGATGGTTGGGCCCACGATGAAGGCCACCAGGAGTGCGGTAATCGCCGCCCCAGCGGAACGAAAGGAGATGTAGTTGAAGACGTTGAATCCACCCCAGTACTTGGTGAGCGGTGTCAGCAGGTGATAGAGCACTTATCGTTAGAAGGGCGGGTGTGGGGTGTCGGTGTGGGGTGTCGGGTGTGGGTCTACCGGTGTGGGTCGCCTCTTTTACGCGTCGCCTTTCTGGACTTCCAGGTTGTCGTTTGACCAGGCGGAGATTATCGGCATCATGCGCTCGAGCTTGACACCGCGCGATGCCTTGAGAAGGATAACCGCATTGGGCGCCAGGCGGGTCTTGAGCTGCGACCAGACCTCGTCGACATCACCGCCGGTAATAACACGGGGGTCTCCGTTGGCTATCGCCTTAAGAGACTCGGCCATATCTCCAATACCAGCCACGATGTCGAACGACGATCCCAGGGCGTGCCGCGCAATCTCGTCGTGCAGGCGGCGTGCGTGCGGGCCGAGCTCGCGCATTGTGCCCAGAACTGCCACCCTGGGTCTGCCCGCGCCTGAACGTTCGAGAAGGTCTATCGCGGCGCGCATCGAACCTGGATTGGCGTTATAGGCGTCGTTGATCACGGCGACGCGCCCCAAGTCTTCCCAAGCGACTCGCATGGCTGGCACTGGCATTCCCGAAATGCCTTGAGCGGCACGGTCCATTGAGACACCGCACTCCCTTGCCACTGCCAGCGCCAGCATGGCATTGCGGAGATTGTGAGCACCCCGCACCGGAGGACGAACAGTTACTCCCTCCACTTCGATCCACCCAAGCCCATCGTCCTCGATTCCCCATCTGGACGCCCGGAATTCGCCATCATCCAAACCGGCTGTCACGACTCGCGTCGCCGCGTTTCGAGCTGCCGACGCGAGCTCGGGCTGCGCAACCGGCGTTATGGCAATCGTGGCGCCAAGAAAGGCAAGCGCCTCCTCCCTCATCACCCCTTCCATGCTCCCCAGCCCTTCGAGGTGCTCCTCGCTCACGCACGTCATCACAATGATATTGGGCTGCGTCGTGGCGCGGAGGCGAACCATTTCCCCGGGCACGTTGATGCCCATCTCGATAACGGCGACGTCGGCAAGGTCGGGCAATGCGAGCAGCGTCAGCGGCACGCCAACGAGATTGTTGAGATTTCCAGACGTTGCATGTACCTCGAGCGTTGAGTCGAGCGCTGCCGAGATGAGGTCCTTGGTCGTGGTCTTTCCATTGGAGCCTGCCACACCAATTACAACCTTTCCTGATCCACCTCCGCCCCACGCACGCCGGCGATAGTTAGCGAGCTTCCCCAGAGCATCGAGTGTGTCGCCTACGATGAACTGGGGCACCGCGAGCTGGCCTAGCCTTTCCGCACGCTCCACCACAACCGCGGCAGCGCCGCTCTTTACCGCGTCCGCAAGAAACGCATGAGCATCAAACCGATCACCCTTCAGCGCAACGAAAACGTCGCCCGCCTGCACGCTGCGCGTGTCCGTAGATATTCCCTTCAGGATGAGCGGTCCGCGCGGCAATGAGACGTCCGAGCAACCAGCCAGCGCATCTGCCACGCGATCGAGCGTCCAGAATGATCCATTCATCGCGCCATGCCTCCTCCCGCTCTCCCTTCTCCGCTTCCTTCTCCGATCAACTCACGAACTATGAGTTTTTCATCGAACGGAAACCGCGTTTTACCGCGAATCTGATAAGTTTCGTGGCCCTTTCCCGCGAGCACGACGACGTCATTGGGTTGCGCGACCTGCAGCGCGAGCTCAATCGCGCTGCGGCGGTCCTCCACCCGGTGGTGGGGGGCTCCATTAAGGCCGACTTCGACCTCATCGAGAATTCCCTCCGGATCCTCGGTGCGGGGATTGTCGCTTGTAAGTATCGTCATGTCGGCATTTCGAGAAGCCACTCGTCCCATGAGCGGGCGCTTTCCACGATCCCGGTCTCCCCCGCATCCGAATACGACGATCAACCGGCCCTCCGTGAATGGTCGCACCGCCATCAAGGATCTCTCCAGAGCGTCAGGTGTGTGCGCATAGTCGCGCAACACCGTGGGATACTCGCTCAGAATTTCCAGGCGCCCCGGCACTTGAGGTACCGTGCCTAGTAGGCCGGCGACCTGTCTTGGATGGAGACCTACATGGCACGCGGCGGCTGTGGCGCCAAGAGCGTTGGAGATGTTGAAAGCGCCAATGAGCGGTAGCTCCACGGAATAAGCCTCTCCACCGATCATCAGCGTCCAGGCACTTCCTCGAGCACGAAATCGCACATCTGATGCGCGCACCGTGGCAACCGGTGATTCCCCAAAGGAAATTCTGCGCACCAAGGTCTGTAGTCGCTCCCAGGCCGGTTCGTCGGCGTTTACCACCGCGGCACCCTTTTGCGGAATCTGATCCAGCAGTCGCGCTTTGGCCTCGAAGTACGCCTCTTCGGTGCCATGATAGTCAAGGTGGTCGCGGGTGAGATTTGTGAACACAGCTGCTTCGAACGACAGTCCCTCCACCCTGCGCTGGTCCAGGCTGTGGGACGAAACCTCCATCGCAACGGTGCCTACTCCCTCTTGAGTGAGCGACCGCAGGACGCGCTGCAGCTCTACTGGCCCTGGCGTCGTCAGGTCCGCGCCGCCCGGCAAGGATCTGCCTGAGGATCCAACGAGCACCCCCAACGTGCCGATGGACGCACTCTGTTTCTCCCCGAATCCATCCAGCAGATGACGCAGGATTCCCACGGTGGTGGTTTTCCCATTGGTTCCAGTGACGCCGATCATCGACATGCTCTTGGCGGGTTCCCCATATGCAGCAGCGGCTGCCACGGCCGCACTCCTACGACCATCTCGAACCACAATAGCGGGAAGCGGTGTGCGAGTGGCGTCCTCGACAACCACCACTGCTGCTCCGCGCGCCGCAGCCTGTTCGAGAAACTCGTGGCCGTCACGCGCGGAGCCGCGGACCGCCACGAACATCGAGCCTGAGCTCACATCCCGGCTATCGTCAGTTATCCCGGACGCGGTGTCCGGCAACGTTCCTCGGGTTTCAACCCGCAAGCCCGCGCGGTCGAGAGCACCCTCGATTGCCGCCACCGAGAATTCCATCATCGCGCGCTGGTCAGCTTTACGAGTGAGCCACGTTTGGCGACTGTCCCAGCCCCAGGCGATGTGGACGTGGCCGAACCGAAGCCGTTGATCTGCACGCGAAAGCCAGCTGCGTGAAGAGCGAGGACTGCTTGTCTCAATGGAAGGCCGCGCACGTCTGGCACTCGCCGAGTCTCTTGCGATACGGGTATCTTGTGGCGTTTCGCCGG
>JBHENQ010000138.1:0-18847 GCA_046261975.1 Gemmatimonadaceae bacterium
TTCTGTCACGACGCCGGGCTGAATTACGTGTCGTGCTCACCGTATCGCGTTCCCATCGCGCGCCTCGCGGCAGCGCAGGCGAGCTTGCGACGCGAGTGAGGCTATCGCTTCCCGGCCTGCCCCATTTCCTGAAGTAACGCAGCCATCTCCCGGGCGTTCGTAGTGCCGTAATTCGCGTAGCAATTGTTCATGAGCACGTGCACTTCGCGCGCACGTTCCGCTGCCTCGCGGATCCGCTCGACCCATTCTGCCAGTTCACCGCGGTCGTAGAGATATCTGTAACGCTCTGTCGCGGTCACGTTTTTCGCTTCCCAGGTTTCGGAGCGACGGCCATGAAAGCGCACGACTGCGAGCTCTGATGCTGTCACAGCAACTACAGGCGGAACGCTGCTGGCCATTCCCTGAGGTTCATCCACCATCACGAACGGAATGCGGTGGTCCGCCAGGAACTTCAGGGTTTTTTCGCTGTTTCCCGCGTTGAACCAGAGCGCGTTCCGAAACTCCACAGCACAGGGCACTTCGCCTAACCTGTGGTGAGCATCGAGTATGGCTTCCCTGTTTTCCTTGCCTGGCAGGAACCAGCGCGGATACTGGAGAAGGAGCGAGCCGAATTTTCCGGCGGCCCGGAGCGGGGCGATCGCATCCATGAACATCCGCCATGCGGCGTCATAGAGCTCGGGTGGGAGCTCATGTCCGTAGAGACGGGCCCGACTGGCGAGTGGTGCGGGCAGCGCGTGTAGCAACTCGGATGGAAGCCTCTTCACTTCGGTCGGCTGCCCTGTCATCAATGCATGCGCCTTGACATTGAAAACGAAGTTGGCCGGAGTTCGCTCAACCCAGTGTTCGGCCATCGCCCGAGCCGGAATCGCGTAGTACGTGGAATCCACTTCCACCACGGAGAAACGGGAGGCATAAAAGCGCAGACGTGCTTCCGGGCTCCGCGCGTTGGCGGGATAGAAGACTCCGGGCGCGGTGATGGTCGGATCGGTCCAGGACGCGGTCCCGAACCGGATGCGAGAGCCACCTACGTCTATCGGAGAAGCAGCCGCCATTTCGACATCTGCGGCGCGTTTCTGGGCCTCTGCGACGCCCGGATCGCTAGACATGACGGACAGGCGGCGTTCGGCTCATGGTATCGGGTGCGTGCGAGTCAGGTTGGGCGAGCATGGGAAATGATGGACCAGGGCGAAGACCGGAGCAACCGGCCAATCGGCCGCCTAGTGGGCGCGCGCGCCAGCTCCTATGGACGCTGGGGCCGACGGGGCGCACAGCGCCACGTAGCCGGTGTCACGGCGGCGCGCCCTCGCGCTCTGCGTACCGCGGCGTGCGATTGCGTAACCCTTCCCGCGCACGCTCGGCGCCTCCAAAGGACACATGCCGGAATTAGGCAGCAGGTAGCCTGCAGCCTTTTTCGCTCTCTTAGGTTCGGCTTGTTAAGGAAGTGATTCTCGGCGTGGCGCTTAATCCGTCGTTTGGCTGCGGACATGCGCGACTCACGGTTTCGTTCTTGCCGTGTTTCGCGCGTCTCCGCAGTATAGGCGCAGAAGTTAGCCGACAGAAATTTGATTGGTGGTCGAACATACAGTGCATGCAAATGGTTAGACTGTACCTCCTCGCGCGGCTCGCCGCCGTCAGCACGCTGCTCACGCTAGCTTCGCCGGGCTGTCGCGGATCGACACCGTCCGGCCGCCAGGGCGCGCCGCCGGTCGTGACTGAAATTCCTTCTCCAGTTGAAACCGAAACGCAGGCGGTGCGGTGGGTAAAGGTGGCGGCGCCGGGTGTTGGCGTCATGTTCGCGGCCGTCGCTCGGCCGCAGGGCGCAGGCCCATTCCCGGCGGTCATCATCCTCCATGGCAGCCACGGCTTCGCGCAGCAATATGTGCAACTGGCGCAAGCCATGGCGCGCAGCGGTGTGATCGGTGTTGGCGCCTGTTGGTTTGCAGGCGGACGCGGGGCTGGCTCGCGTTTCATCACCCCGATCGAGTGCCCCGAGGCACCTCCCTTGTCCGATGCGTCAAGTCCCGTCGCCCTGCAGGCAGTGGACGCGCTCGTGCAGGCGGTACGCAGTCTACCAGACGTGCGCCCCGATCGCGTAGCGCTCTTTGGCCACTCTCGTGGGGGTGGCGCGACGTTGAACTACATCTTGGGGACAGGCACCGTCCAGGCAGCCGTGCTGAATTCTGCAGGGTATCCCGTGGAGTTGGCCAAGCGAGCGCCCGAAGTCAAAGTGCCGATCCTCATGCTGCATGGTACGGCAGATAGTCCCGCTGACGGCGGATCTACGTTCACGAACGTGCAGATGGCGCGCGACTTTGAGGTGGCACTGCGACGCGCTGGTAAGCGAGTCGAGGCCAAGTATTACGAGGGAGGCGGCCACAACGGTATTTTCACCAGTGCGACGCAGTACGATGACGAAGTGCAGCGGATGACGGCATTTCTCAAGCGGCATCTTTTCAACTAACGTTCAATGCGACCTGTTTGGCGCACTGAGCAACCGGGAAGAATAGGTAACACAAGTGTCCAGCAACATGGGTAACTCTTTTGGGGTTAACGCCATTCAATCGGGATGTCAATTGTGCCAGAGTTCTAGCGCACCCGCATACATCGTTTGCCAAGCCAATGTGACGGCTCTAGACCCGGATCTTGGGCATTCGTCCTCTTCCGACTGCTCGCCAGAAATCTCTCATGAAGTAATCGGAGAGGTCGAACCAAGAATCGTCGCCGCTCAGCAAGGCCATAACGACGGCGCCGCACGTCTGCTACTCTTCAGTGCCGAGGCTGCTTGAGGCGCTCTGCGACGTCCTTAAGGTCGAACCCGCCGCGCTGCTCGAGCGGGATGTGGAGTGAAAGGGACGTAAGTAGGCAGCAGGAACCGCGGGAACATCAAGCGACTGAGCGGCAGGACGTTATGCAGCCCCCATCTCCTGGCGTAGATTCCTTACGTGACCACAACCTTCGCTTCGGATCGGCCCGCCCTCGTCCGGCGGAGCCAGCGGCTCAATTACGCCACCATGGCGTACAACAGCCTAGAGGGGATCGTTTCGGTCACGGCAGGACTGCTGGCAGGCAGCATCGCGCTGGTCGGGTTTGGGTTTGACAGTCTTATCGAATTGACAGCTGGCACTGCCGCGTTGTGGCGCCTTCGCGCGGACGCCGACCCCATCCGGCGTGAGCGGATTGAGCGACTGACTCTCCGACTGATCGGCCTCTCTTTTCTCGCCCTAGCCGTCTGGATCGGCGCCGACGCCATTCACGCCCTGGCAGCGCACACCGCGCCCGAGCCGAGCGGGGTCGGGATCATCATCGCGGGCGCCTCCCTCGTCATCATGCCGTTTCTCGCGCGGGCCAAAGGCTCGATCGCGATGCAGCTCCACAGTGGGGCTCTCGCAGCCGAAGCGAAACAGACCCTGATCTGCACCTACCTCTCCGCGATTCTCTTGGGTGGCCTCGTCCTCAACGCTCTGCTCGGGTGGTGGTGGGCGGATCCCGCCGCAGCGCTCGCGATGGTCCCCCTCATCAGCTGGGAAGGCGTCGAGGGACTTCGCGGCCGCTCGACCTGCGGAGATGATTGCGCACCGCTGTCCGGGGCTGCATAACCCGACCTTGCGAAAGCCTTCGGGATCGCTGAGTAGCGACGCAAGGCACAGCTTCCCCGCCATCTCGTTCGGGAGACCATTATGCTAGTCGAGGTGGTGCAGCGTATCGAGCTCTGCGTGCTCTCGCGTGAGGCGGCCGAGCGGTACGAGCCGCGCGGCGTCGAAGTCGGCATCTCGATCGGCGACCCCCTCGCCGAGCCCGCCCAGCTCTCCCGCGCCTTCGCCGCGGTCCTGCGGCTCGCCTTCAGCGACATCGTAGCCGCCCCGGCGGGGGAGGACGTCCTCTTCGCCGCCGAGCACGCCGGGGACGTCCTTCGGTTCGTGGAGCAGTGGCCGCACGTCGAGCGCATCGTCGTCCACTGCCAGGCCGGCGTGAGCAGGTCGCCGGGGGTCGCCCTGGGCCTGTGCGACGTCTTCGGCTGGCCGGTCGCGGAGCTAGAGGTCGCGTTCCCCTCGTGGAATACACGGGTCCGGAGTGTGATCGCGCAGCACGGCGGCCGTCGGCACCACGCCCGCTGAGCGATCAGTTATCCCGGTGGAAGTGTCCGAACGGCCGTAATATGTCGGGCTACCTCATTCCCCTATGGGGAGAATCGGGATAGGGAGTAGGAGAGTCTATCTCTCCTACTTCCCTCCCACAGCACCGGACATGCGGGTCCGCATCCGGCGGTTCAGAAAGTTGAGGTTCATAAGGGACCCAAGCGTGGTACTCCGACCGAGTCGAAGTATCGCGTTGGGAAGGCGGCGTTGAGAGCGCCATGAGCCGCCGTCGCCCACCAGCGTCGGCAGTGCGCCGCTGCACCCCGTGCGTCGCGCTCACGAACTCCCCGAGCCCGCAGCACGCGGTACAACGCCGGACCCTGCTTACACTGCTTGACGATGAGGGCACGCAGTCGATGACGGAGCCACTTGTCGACGACTGCGAGAGCGCTGGGCGTTTCGGCCAGCCGGAAGTACGCCTTCCAGCCGATCAGGTAGCGCCGCAGCGCCGCCACCACCTGCGCGAGACTGCGGCCGCCCGTTCGAGAGGTCATCTCGCGAACGCGCTCCTTCATGGTCTGTAATGCCTTTGGTGCGATCCGACACTTCACGATCTTCCCCGGCGCTACCCGCCAAAAGCGATAGCCCAGAAACGGTCGCTCCGAGACGAATGCCACCGCGCTCTTGATCGGGTTGACTTGGAGCTTGAGATCCGCGTACAGACGCACGAGGCTCTCCATCACCCGCTCCGCCGCTCGCCTCGACTCGACATACACATTACAGTCATCGGCGTACCGGACGAAGCAGTGCCCGCGTCGCTCCAACTCCTTGTCCACCACGTCCAGCAGCACGTTCGCCAACAGCGGCGACAGCGGTCCGCCTTGCGGCGTCCCCTCGTGCCGCTCCACCACCACCCCGGTCACCATCACTCCGGCTTCCAGGTAGCGGCGGATGAGCGTCAACACCCGAGCGTCCGTGATGCGTTTCGCCAACAAACCCATGAGCATGTCGTGATTGACCCGGTCGAAGAATTGCGCCAGGTCCACATCGACGACCCAGTGGCGGTCTTCCTGCACGTAGCGTTGGGGCCTGACACACCGCATCCTGCGCGCGACGTCCCGGCCGGAAGCCGTAACTGTGCTCTGAGAAGGTGAGATCGATCTGCGGTTGCAGGGCCTGTAACACCGCCTGCTGGATGAACCGATCAAGCACGGTCGGGATGCCTAACTGCCGCACCCACCGCCCGGTTTCGGAATCTCCACCCGTTTCACCACTGCCGGTCGGTAGCTACCCGTAAGAAGCTGCTCCCGGATCGCTGGCCAGACCGCCCGGAGATCGTCGGGCAAGTCCTTCACCGTCCGGCCATCCACGCCCGGACTGCTCCGCTTCTTCCGTTGCACACGTTGCAAGGCGCGCAACAGATTCCCTCGCTCGACGATCCGCTCCATCAGGTGCGGGGCGTTGAGCCCTGAGCGTTCCGGTCCGTTTGCCGCCGACGTGGCTTCACCGCTGCGCTGTACTCTTGGGGCTTCACCCCTCCTCTCCAACGGGAGCTCCATCTGTTCGATGGACATCTGGTGCCTAGCTTTGTCGAGGTGCGGGCGATTCGCTCTCCTTTCCGTTTGGCCCTTCGCGACTGGGGCGGTCTGTCGTACCCGAAGCCCGTCGCTACTACGGCCGCTGCTGACTTCTCGCTCCGTCCCGCCGTTTCTTCTCGAGCGGGCGTCTTCCTTTCAGAAGTGAGGCGAGATCTCCCCACGTAAGACTCATCGGCTGTCCCTGCACGAGCGCCGGATTTACGGAGCTTCCCTTGGTCGCAAAGAGCTTCGCGGTCAATTGCCGGCTCACCCTGGTCCACCCCGCCTTATATCCGGTTTCTGTTCGTCGCCCCACAGGTCTCGCTACACCGCTTCTTTCGGCGAGTCTCTCACGATTCCCGCCTTGCGGTTCACTCGGGTCGTTGCCACCAACTCCCCAGAGGACTTTCACCTCCTAGTCGATTGTCATGCTGGGCACACAACAACAACGGCACCCAAATGGGTGCCGTTGAATGATACTGGACTCTAACTAAGTGGAGGCGCGGGGAATTGAACCCCGGTCCGAGATCAGATCCACCACAGCGTCTACGTGCGTAGTCCATCATTAAGTGTCTCCAGCCGCTGGCCGATGGACGAGCCCACTGCTGGACAAGTCTTCCTGACTTTCGCGCGAGGCCGGAAGACGCGGCAGCACGCTATCCCGAATTTGCGATACCCATAAAGACGCCTCGAGCGAGCTTCCTTACAGGCAGGTGCGTGAACTAAAAGTTACGCAGCCAGGGCCAAGTTAGAGTTGGCATTTAAAAACGTCTCGCGGGTTTAACCAGGACACGAGGACCTGGGCACGCTGCCACGGCTTCCCTTACCCCGTCGAAGCCAGTCGCCCCCAAAAAAAACAACATTTGAAAGCTAATGTATTGGGCAGAAAAATCAATCCGTTGAAACTTAACACCTAAAGTCATCATGAGATTATAACGTGTTGTTTGGCAATCTGTTATAGCGCCGCTCATAATGTACGTTGTTAAGTGCTCTCGCGCGGCCTGATGAAGGCCTAGATATGCTGGTGGCTGCTAGTCCGACTGATGGCGAGAATGATTGATCCGGGACGCAGCGAACCCAGCGCCGAACCCGTTGTCGATGTTTACTACCGTCACGCCCGAGGCGCAGCTGTTCAGCATGGCCAGCAACGCTGCCACGCCTCCGAAGCTGGCTCCATAGCCCACGCTCGTAGGCACGGCAATCACCGGCACCGAAACAAGCCCGCCAACCACTGAGGGCAGCGCGCCCTCCATCCCTGCCACCACGATTACCACCGACGCGCGTTGCAGCTCATCGCTCCGGGCCAGCAGGCGGTGAATCCCGGCGACGCCTACATCTGTCAGCCTTGCGACACTGTTCCCCAACGCGCGGGCCGTCACCGCCGCTTCCTCAGCCACAGGCAAATCGCTCGTTCCGGCGGTGACAATCAGGACCTGGCCGAACCCCGGCGGTGGCGGCTCCGGCGGAGCGAGGTACACCGTGCGGCCCAGAGGGTTGAGCTCTGCCGAGGGGAGGAGCTCTGCGAGTTTCTGACGCACCTCAGCCTCGGCGCGGGTGACGAGAAGTCCATCCCCGCGGGACGCTATGCGCTCGGCAATGGCGACGATCTGGTCAGGCGTCTTACCACTGGCGAAAATGACTTCCGGGTAACCCTGCCTCAGCGCCCGATGATGATCGATCGTGGCGAACGGTAGCGTCTCTACCGGTGGTTGAGCCAGGTAATTCAGTGCGTCTGTCACCTGGATGGCGCCATCCGCCACCTGCCGCAGAAGTGCGAGAACCTGCTCCCGCCTCACGCCGCGGTGCCTGTCACCATCAACGTGTAGCCCGCGTCGCGATCACCGAGCTCAGGTGACGCAAGATAGTCACCGAAGATTCCTTCCACGTCGCCCAACGACTGCACCGCGTGCAGCCGCTTGCGCAGCTCTGCGGACCCCGGGATGCCCTTCACATACCACCCTAGATGCTTGCGAAACTCTATAGCCGCGCCGCGTGGGTCCGGTTCGTAACTCTCCGCCATGCGCGCATGCTCGAGCGCCACATCGAATCTCTCCGCAATGGACGGCGTGGACGGGAGAGGCGTGCGGTCGAGCAGCGCGCGCGTCTCACGAAAAATCCACGGTTGGCCAAATGATCCACGGGCGATCATGATACCGGCGCATCGGGTGTGCTCGTGCATTCTGACCGCGTCCGCGGGCGTGGAGATGTCGCCGTTGCCCAGCACTGGGATATCGAGCGCTTCAACGACAGACGCGATCTCGTCCCAGCGAGCGTCGCCGGTGTACATCTGCGCGCGCGTACGAGGATGGAGGGCGAGCACACGCGCACCAGCATCCTGACACCGGAGGGCTATCGTGACAGGGTCGCGTGTTTCCTCGTTCCAACCGCTGCGGATCTTCACCGTAACCGGAAGGTGCGTCGCGCTCGACACAGCCCGAATCACGGCGGAGACGAGATTGAGATCCTTGAGGCAGCCCGAGCCGCCGTTCCTTTTTACGACTTTCTTTACCGGACAACCGAAGTTGATGTCAATAAACTCGGGCTGGAAAACATCCGTGACGAGCCGAGCGGCATCGGCCATCGCGTCAGCCTCGGCGCCGAAGATCTGAACCCCGATTGGGCGTTCATCGTCGCCGAATCTGAGCTTCGACATAGTCGCCGCGATCTCGCGGCGAATCCCTTCGGCGGACAGAAACTCCGTGACAACCACGTCCGCACCAAAGCGGCGGCAGAGCCGTCTGAATGGCGACTCTGACACGCCGGCCATTGGCGCGAGATATAGCGGGGTTGAAGATGCTACGGGAAACGGAAAATGCACGAATCTGCTCTTCTCCTGCTGCTGGGGGTGAGCCCTTGCAACCTAGCCAGGCTCAATCATGGGTGCAACCGCCGAATTGTCATCGGTAGTGGGTCAGTCCGAGTTTGAAGACCAAGAAAGGCACAGACGCGAGACGCCAGAAGTAAAGTCTCCGAGTTGCGAGAATGAGGCACTCGGCGCTACACGAGCCCGCTTGATTCAGAACATCCGCGCCAGAGGATGGTTAGTTGCGAGAGGGAGCGTCACTCCATGGTGGGGCATGGGCGTCTTCAAGAAACTCAAGTGGTGGAAGTCCGAAAAATGCTCTATGGTCTCCGTCGTTATCTGGGCTTCTCGGTCAAGGGACACCAAACAGGCATAAGTGTTGGTTTTATGCTCAACCCTGAGGTCTATACTTCTGAGGTCTCGCATCTGCGGTGTTCTTGGTTGACCTTCCGCTCCAAACTGACCCACTACCATTGTCATCTGTCAAGCACCATTAGAAATGTCCCTGTCCTGGGTGTCCGCACAGGAGCTGTCGTCCAACGTGCCCGCGCGACGGATTCAGCCTACAGCGGCTTTAACCAAGGCCACGTCCGGCAGTGGCGAGGACGGGAGTTCTCCAGGTATGCTCGGCTCCTCCAACGGCCGCACGCGGAATTAGACAGCTGGAAGCCTGCGGCCTTTTTTCGCTCTCCTACGTTCGGCGTGTTGACGAAGTGATTCTTTACGTGGCGCTTACTCGATCGTTTGGTTGCTGCGATGCGCACGGTGCCGTTCGTACTTGCTGTGTTTCACGCGTCTCCGCAGTATAAGCTGGCTGCATAATCAGAAGTATGTGGCTCCCCCTCCGTGGAACTCGCGAGTGTAACCCGGAATGGGTGATCACATGACCGCTCAGAGATGAAACGGTAACCGCCACCTACCCGACTGTTCAGATGGTCTCCACACTTGATGCATTCGACGCCGTCGTAGTTGGCGGGGGGCCGGCGGGTCTTAGTGCAGCCCTCGCACTCGGTCGTGCCACACGTACGGTCCTGCTCGCCGCCTGCGGACCCACGCGAAACTCACGGGCGCACGCTGCCCGTAACGTGTTTTCGCGAGACGGGATCGCCCCGAGCGAACTCCTCCGGCTCGGGCGTGAGCAACTCAAGCCGTACGACGTGGTCATTCGGGACGAATGTGCGATAGACATCCGCCGCACCGACTCAGAGTATGTCGTCGCGCTACAGAGCGGCGAGGTGCGAACTCGCGGGATCGTTCTGGCTACAGGCGTACGAGACGTCCTGCCCGACATCCCTGGATTTCAGGAGCTGTGGGGCACGGGGGTGTTCCATTGCCCATACTGCCATGGCTGGGAAGTGGCGAATCAGCCCCTCGCTATATACGCCCGCGGCGAGGCTGCGCTGCGCCTTACAAAGCTGATCCGCGGATGGAGCAGCGATTTGATCCTGTTCACGGATGGCCCGATTGAGCTGCCCCCCGACAATGTGCAGCGGATGCAATCCAACGGAATTGTGATTCGAGAGGACGCCGTGGAGCGTCTGACGGGATACGCTGGACTCGAGGCAGTGATCTTGAAGAACGGTGAGGCCATTCCTCGAGCAGGGCTCTTTGTCAGTCCGAAGCAGGAACTGCGGTCTGACCTGCCACACAAGCTCGGCTGTGCAATATCGCCGGAGGGCCGCGTAGAGGCCGACGTGCTAGGTCGGACGAGTGTGCCGCGCGTTTTCGTGGCGGGTGACACAGGGCCTGGTCAGCAGTCGGTGATATCAGCAGCAGCGAGTGGCACGTTGGCAGGCGCCGGTCTGAACCACGATTTGCTCGACGAGGAGTTCTGACATCAACAGACCGGCCGCATAACGAACCGGTCAGCTGTCGGCGGATCGTTCAGGCGCGAAGCCGCTGGCGAAAACTCGTATAGCAGTTCAGTCGGTGGGCCCTGGTCGGACGCTCAGCTTACCGGAAAGGCGTTGGGCAGACAAAGGGAATCCGTGACAACACCAGTAGCCGTAACATTCGACTGGTATGGAACATTGGCGGATCATCGCCTCGGCATAGGCCGGGGACGCGGGTTTCGTGAGTACCTGGCTCTACAAGAACTGAGCGGGAACCCTTGGGATCGACGTGTTCTCTACGAGGTGTTCGACTACTATGCTCGCGCCTATCGACCGGAATTGTCCGATTTCGAGAAATGGTCCTTCTGGACCGAGTTCACGCGCCTGCTATTCGAAAGGACCAAAGTCAACTGTTCACCAGACGAGATCGGCGGTCATGCCCATGCAATCTCTGAGATTTTTGGATCAAGATATTTCCAACTGTTCGCAGACGTAAATGAGACACTTTCGGCTCTTAAGACGAGCGCCCTACGAATGGGACTTATTTCCAATTGGCACGGGGGTCTGGGCTACTTCTGTGAGGAATTGGGCATCGCGCCGTATTTCGATGCGGTTGTCTCATCGGCAGAGGTGGGATGCGAAAAGCCAGACCCACGAATCTTTAGAGAAGCCCTAACCCGGCTCGGCACTTCGCCAGGACAGACTCTACATGTTGGCGACTCGATCGACGACGATTTCAGAGGTGCGAAGGCAGCTGGTTTGGATTCACTTTTGATCGACAGGCGCAACGCGCATGGAGGATTCTCAGGCCGCAAGGTGTCCGACCTGCATGAACTCAAAGGCATCTTGCTCTAATGAGCTGCCTGCGGCGCCGCCGCGGGACGACTTCATCGCGCAGGACACTCGAGGAGTCCTTCCCATTGTGAGCCACGCGGCTACGTTTTCAGACTTGTGGACCGCGCGGAGATCCTGATGCGACTGACAGACGAGGAGCTGCGTGACGTACTTGCCCGCGCCGAGGAGATTGAGCGCGCCGCTCGGCACGGAGACGAATGGAACGCAGAGCCTCGCGGCGGTAATCGGGGCCGCCGAAGAAGTCGGGCTGTCGCGTCGTGCGGTGGAACGCGCGTTGACCGAGCGCCTCAATCTCCCAGCACCGCCTGTCGTCGGCTCGCTGACCTGGGCCCCATCGGCCGATGGCAAGTTCTACGTCGCCGAGGTCTTGTCCACATCGGGGGAAGGCGCTCGCGTCCGGTTCCTCCGTGGCAGCGAACATCACCTCACCCTTGATGAGCTGCGACCCTGCGCGTTCATTCCGGGCGAGCGGGTCGTCTGCCACTGGCCCATGTGGGGACCCTGGACCTGTACTGTGATTGCCTACGATTCCGTAAAGCAGCGCGTAAAGCTGAGCGACGGTTGGGGATCCACCAAAACGTTTCCGGTGTCGGAGGTCTGGCTGGCCCCCACCAAAGCCGACCCAAGGTCCGCCCGTAAGCGCGTCTACGCGACTCTCCTGGGCGCCGGTGCCGCTGCGGGCGGGCTGATATGTTCAATCATTACCGCGTTGCTGATGGGCTGAGGGCGCGGTTTGCTGCGATACTCGCGTCGTGCAGAACGCTGGCGTTCGACACGAGTTCGCATGGGCGTACTATGTCGCTGCCGCCTGGTGCGGCGCCATCGGCGGAATCCTCTTTACCAGCGCTTTCTTTCTCATGGGTCAGGGCGAAGTCTTACTCGACGGGTCGGACATTTCGCGGCGTGAGCAGATCGTTCTAAGCCTGAGCTGCGGCGTCTTGCTCGGCCTCGGGATCGCGTGGCGAGCGACCTGGGATCCGTTAGCGCTCGCTGCGTCGATATGTTCAAGGCAAACCTTGAGGAGCTATAGTCGTTTGTGAACTACTTCAGCAATGACCCTTGTGGGGCCGTGGTGTCCGAGCCGTCAAACTTCAAGGGCGCAGGGAGTGCTGGAACTCGGAAGACAACTGAATCGTGCTGGCAATTCGTCCTATAGAAGCAGACTCTAGGCGCGGTTGTTCGGAGCGTGAGTGTTCGCTTGAAGCTCCGGACGAACGGGCTCCGAGGTTGGCGAAGCCCACGCCAATACCAGAAGAGAAAGGATGCTTAGAACGGTCAACAGGATGGCGAATACCCTCTGGAGCGGAATCAGTGGTGCGACGATCGCCAGAGTGGCGATGCTCGCACGTACTGCCTTCCACCGAGCCTCGACGCTTCCCCGGCTGAGCCTTGGTGCCGCTCGCAGACACTCCACCCCCGCGAACATGAGGAGGGCTCCGAGAAGTAGGAGCGAGTACAGGCGGAAGTTGTATGTCGAAGCGGCATCGCTAACAGGAAATCGACCCGCGACAACCCGATAGAGAATCTCGGCAGAGTGAGCCAACATCATGGTAGTCAGAACAAGGCCGTAGAAAGACAGCCAGACAGCGGCGAAGAGGCTTCGTCCGCGAATGCTCTGGCGCCAAAGCAGGACAGCTGACGTAATCGTTCCAGCGAGGATGACCAGCAGAACGAGGAGATCAGAAAGAGCCATACTTGGTCTCCAGGCGGAAAAACAGACCTGCAGTGTTCGATTTGTAGGTCGCAATAGAAAACGCGCAATCAGTCAGTTCCACCAAGCGCTCCTGGGAAAATTGTCACTGGCGTTAGACACTTCCGAATTGGCACGTTTTCGATAGGAGAGTTACCTTCAGAAATGGACCTACGACAGTTTTTTTCCGAAGACACGATACGGTTGGACCTGCAAGGCTCCACGAAGGATGAGATCTTGAAGGAGCTCATCGGCCTGCTAGGGCTGGACGAGAAATCCGAGGGGATGCTCTTCAAGATGTTGAAGCGCCGAGAGAATCTCGGCTCCACCGGCATTGGCCGCGGCATTGCTATCCCCCACTGTCGTTCTCTCGTGGTCAACAAGCTCAGGGTCGCCTTCGGGCGTAAAGCGACTGGCATTGATTTTCGTGCGATCGACGGGCAGACGGTGAATTTCTTCTTCCTGATAGTGGCTCCCCCACTCGAGGTCTCCAATCAGTATCTCCCGGTGCTGGGCAAGGTCGCACAGTTCAGCAAGGAGCCTGACGTCCCGCAGCGCCTATTCGCGATCACCGAGCCCCGTGAGTTCCTGGCGCTGCTGGAGGAAAAAGGAGCTAGGGAATAGGGATTAGGGACTAGGGGCTGCAGACGGTTTCCCCTAATCCCTAATCCCTAATCCCTAATCCCTAGTCCCTAGCCCCATCATTCCCATTCGATCGTAGCCGGGGGCTTGGAGCTCACGTCGTAAACGGCGCGATTCACACCGTCAACTTCGTTGATCAGCCGGCTCGAGATTCGCGCCAGCACATCGTGCGGGAAGGGATACCAGTCCGCGGTCATGCCGTCATGGCTCGTGACAGCACGCAGCGCGACGACGTTGTGATAGGTTCTCTCGTCACCCATCACGCCGACGCTCTGAACGGGCAGCAGGACGACGAAAGCCTGCCAGATGTCGTCGTAAAGGCCGGCCTCTCGAATCTCCTCGAGATAGATTGCGTCGGCCTTCCGGAGGACAGCCAGCTTTTCGCGCGTGACCTCGCCGAGTATGCGGATGGCGAGGCCGGGACCGGGGAATGGATGCCGTCCAACCATTTCTTCTGGAAGACCGAGCTCACGACCTACCTGGCGCACCTCATCCTTGAACAATTCGCGCAGTGGCTCGATCAGCTGGAACTTCATTCCCGGCTTGAGGCCGCCCACGTTGTGGTGCGTCTTGATGGTCACGGAAGGCCCGCCCTTCGGCGACGCTGATTCAATTACATCGGGATAGAGAGTGCCCTGAACAAGAAACTCCGCGTGTCCGGCATGCTCGGCAGCGGCGTCCTCGAAAACGTCGATGAAGGTGTGACCAATGCGGCGCCGTTTTTCTTCCGGGTCCGTTACCCCCGCGAGGCAGGACAGGAAGCGCTCGGACGCGTCAACCGTCACGAGCTTGATCCCGAGGTGGGAGCGGAAGGTTCGCTCCACCTGCTCGCGCTCGTGTAGCCTGAGCAGGCCGTGGTCCACGAGGATACACGTGAGCTGGTCACCCACCGCGCGGTGCACGAGCGTGGCCGCCACGGAAGAGTCCACGCCACCTGACAGCCCGCAAATCACCTGCTTCGCGCCCACCAAGCCGGCGATCTTCCGCACCTCATCTTCAATGAAGCTGCCAGCCGTCCAGCTCGGCTCCGCCTTGCAAATCGAGAAGAGAAAATTGGAGATGATCTCCCCACCGCGCGGCGTGTGGACTACTTCCGGATGAAACTGCACACCGAACACAGGCTTGCTCCGATGGCGAAACGCGGCCACAGGGGCATTGTCGCTTCTTGCCGTGGTCTCGTAGCCGCTCGGGGGAACCTGCACGGTGTCGCCGTGACTCATCCAGGCTGTGAGCTCTTCGAGAGGCTCGAAGCCTGTGAAGAGCCCGCCCGGCTCGATCACCGAAACGTTGGCGCGTCCATACTCGCGACGACCGGCCCTGCTAACGCCGCCGCCCTCGAGGTGCGCGATGAGCTGCATGCCGTAGCAGATTCCCAGCACCGGCGCCACGTCCAGGAGCGCTCGATCAGCTGATGGGACATTCTCTCCGTACACGGAATTCGGCCCGCCGCTCAGAATGACTCCGGCCGGCTTCCAATCGCGGATCCAATCGAGCGACCTCGTGGGAGGATGGATCTCCGAATAGACGCGCGCTTCGCGAACCCGCCGGGCAATGAGCTGGGTGTACTGAGAGCCGTAGTCGAGAATCAGAATGCGGCTGCTCATTTGCGTCCGGTTCTAGCCAGGAAGTGCGTCCAGGGTCAGGAACTCCACCGCACCGGTCTCGAGATCCAGAATTGCCGCGCTTGGCACGCCGGTCAGCCATCCGCAGGCCTCACCAGGATTAATTATGACGCATGAGTCGGATCGCTCGATCCCGTGACGGTGGGTGAAGCCTGTGACAACGAACGCATGCTCGTCCAGCGACCGCTGGTTCACCTCGCCGATATCGTGCACGACCAGGATGCGCTTGGTCTCCACCTCCACGCTGTGCGGAGATTCGTAAAGCTCCGTACCCATGCCCCGCGCGGCCTCGAGCCTCAGGCCCTCGTGGTCGCCATCATTCCGGCCGAATACTCCGGCAAGGGTGAGGTTCTTATCCCTGATCGGACGCAACGAGAAGGGAGCGCAGAAGTCTCCGGCATGAAGCACCAACCCGACGCCAGCCTCCGCGAACAGCTTCGCGAACTCGGCAATTGCTGGAACGCGATCATGCGAATCAGCGAGAAGTCCTACGCGCATCAGATCACCCTCCAAACCGGCTCGAGAGGCTCCTGCCGCACGAGGTCCTCGTATCTCTCGCGGGCAGACACCACAGCTACTCGGTCACCGTCCACCAGGACCTCGGGTATGCGAGGGCGCGAGTTGTAGGTGGACGCCATCACAAAGCCGTAGGCGCCCGATGAGTGAATCGCGAGCAGCTCTCCGGGCAGGACGTCTTCCATCTCGCGTCCCAGCGCGAAGAAATCTCCGCTCTCGCACACGGGGCCGACGATGTCGAAAACGCCGCGGATACCGCGCGGCCTTACCGCTTCAATCCGGTGATATGCGTTGTAGTGCGACGGGCGCAGAAGATCGGTCATGCCGGCGTCCGCGATGATGCAATCGCGCCCGCCGTTTCGTTTCCGGTCCACTACTCGAGTCAGGAGGACACCGGCATTTCCCACCACAAACCGTCCAGGTTCCAGGATTAGCTCCAGTCCCGTTGGCGCGACGTGCGCAAGCACCGCGTCGGCAAAAGCCTTGGCATCGGCGGGTGCTTCGTCGTCGTAAGCGACGGCGAGCCCACCCCCAATGTCGATATAACGTATATCTCGTGCGCCTGCTGCCCGTGTCTGCGCCAAAAGATCCAGGAGACGGCGTATGCCGTTCTCATAGGCGTCCACGCCACTGATCTGCGAGCCAATGTGCATGTCGAGCCCTACGAGCTTTATGCTGGGCAAGCCAAGCGCCAGGCGCGCAACAGCAAGTGTGTCATCGAATGGAATGCCGAACTTGTGTCCACGTTCGCCGGTTCGTGTATACGGATGCGGCGTCTCCACCGAAACCTCGGGATTCACCCTGAGCGCGACCGGAGCCACGACCTGCATCTGCTTCGCGATCGCGGCGAGTCGCTCGAGCTCACCCTGGGACTCCACATTTATCAGAAGTACTCGAGCGGCAAGCGCCTCACAGAGCTCGTCATCGGTCTTGCCAACTCCGCTGAAGACTATGTCGTTTCCCGTGAAGCCGGCTCGGATGACGCGGAAGAGCTCGCCGCCGGAGACGATGTCGACGCCGGCACCGAGGTCGCGGAGCAGTGCCAGAATAGCTGTGTTGGAGTTGGCCTTGACGCTGTAATGAATCCGGTGCGGATGCGGGTCCAATGCCTCGGAGAGCCGAGCATACTGGGCACGTATGGCGCCGGCGCTGTAGACGTACGCCGGTGTCCCCACCTCGCGTGCGATTGCCTCCAGCCTCACCCCTTCGCAGGAGAGCGTGCCGTCGACCTGGTTGAAGCCCGTGGTCAGTACGCTTTCGCCCATAGCGCCTGGGTGCTCGATGCCTTTCCGCATGACAAGCAGGTAGCGGGTGTTTCCGCTGACTGGAACTCCTCATCGGGCAGCACGCGAATCGTTGCTTTCGTATCTTCCTTGACGCGCGCTTCGCAGTCGTCGCTGCCACACCAGCCTGCGTAGACGAAGGCGCCGTTGCCCTCCATGACCTCACGAAAACGGTCGTAGGTGATCCGCTCCCGAATGCTGTTGCTCTCGCGCCGCTCGCGAGCTGTCTCGAGCATGGACTCCTGTATGCTCTCCAATATCGCCTCCAGGTCCTCTCCCAACGCGTCGAGCGAGAGCGCGCTCTTCACGCCTGAATCGCGCCTCACTGCAACAGCCTGATTCTTCTCCAGGTCGCGTGGTCCAAACTCCACGCGCACCGGAACTCCACGCAGCTCCCACTCATAGTACTTGGCGCCAGGCTTCAGGTTGGTTCGCGCATCGAGATGAACGCGCAGACGGTTTGGATCGCGGCGCTCCCAGTCGCCGAGCTGCCGCATGATCCGGTCGGCGGCCTCGAGTACACGAGAGCGTTCATCGTCGCTCCGCCAGATGGGAACGATGACGATCTCAGTGGGCGCCAGGAGCGGCGGCACGCGAAGCCCCTTGTCGTCACCGTGCGTCATGACGAGCCCGCCCACCAGGCGGGTGCTCACGCCCCAGCTCGTATTCCAGGCGAACTCCATCTCGCCCGACTCTGCCTGAAACTTGAGATCGAAGGCCTTTGCGAAATTCTGGCCAAGATTGTGTGATGTGCCAGCCTGGAGCGCCTTGTTGTCCTGCATCATGGCTTCGCACGAAAAGGTCCGAAGCGCGCCGGCAAACCTTTCCGAGTCGGTCTTCTGTCCAGTGATGACCGGCATCGCCATCCACCCTTCCATGAAGTCGCGATAAATTCCGAGCATCTGCCGCGCTTCTGCCTCAGCCTCGTCGTGGGTGGCATGCGCAGTGTGTCCCTCCTGCCACAGAAACTCCAGCGTGCGCAGGAAAAGACGCGTGCGCATCTCCCACCTTACCACGTTGGCCCACTGATTGATGAGGAGCGGCAAATCGCGATAGCTCTGCACCCATTTCGCGAACATCGCGTATATGATGGTTTCCGAGGTGGGGCGGACCACCAGCGGCTCATCGAGCTTCTTCCCTCCGCCGTGAGTGACAACGGCGGTCTCGGGAGCGAAACCCTTCACGTGCTCGGCTTCCTTCTGCAGGAAGCTTTCCGGAATGAAGAGGGGAAAATATGCGTTTCTGTGACCGGTGGCCTTGAACATGTCATCGAGCGCACGCTGCATGCGTTCCCAGATTCCGTAACCATCGGGGCGGATCACCATGCAGCCTCGCACCGGTGAGTAATCAGCCAGCTCCGCGCGAAGCACTACTTCGTTGTACCACGCACTGAAATCCTCGGCGCGTGATGTGAGCTTGCTCTCATCTGCCATTGGCGATCTCTTCGACTCCCTGAAAGTTCAGACTACAGTCACCTGGCAACTGCGGCGCCACTTATCCACGATTCGAGAGAAACGCGTCGCTCAGTTCCGTCCTCGAGTCGTCGTAGAACGGCCTCATCGCGCGCCAACATGTCCGGTGAAAGCACCAGCACCTCTCGAGCACCGGCTGAATCGGCACTCTTGAACTGTCGCGCCAGCTTCTGCGGGCCAAGTGCATACTCGACGCTGCGGCCGAGCTCTCGCAGCCTGCAGGCGACACGCATCGCGGCACTCACGGCCGAGTCGTCGGAATAAGCTACCCAGACGTCGATACCGGGGGCCCTGGGCAGCAGCAGCTTGCGCTCCCGCAACAGCTCGCCGAGCACTACGTCACCCATTCCGAACCCGAGAGCCGGCAGATCGGCACCAGTCAGAGCCTTTAGCAGCGTGTCGTAGCGTCCTCCGCCACAGATGGCGCGAAGCTCCCCACGGGCGTCGAAGAGCTCGAAGACAATGCCTGTATAATAGGC
>JBHENQ010000139.1:0-18972 GCA_046261975.1 Gemmatimonadaceae bacterium
ATTGGGACGTTTGGCCCGATTCCGCGAAGCTGGTCCCAGATCTGGGTCCAGGCTTGCGTCCGAACGTCGAGGCAGTTCTCGCGAAACGACCCGATCTTGTGATCATTTACGGAAGCGAGGAGAATCGCGCTGCGGTCGATCAGCTTCGTGCAGCCGGCGTGGCTGTGGTCGCGCTCAAAGTGGACAGAATTCCCCAGTTTCTGCGTGCGACGCTGGCGCTCGGTGCCGCGACCGGCATGGCAGCTCGCGCGCGACGCGTTGCTGACACCGTCAGCGCCTCTCTTAACAGGGTGCGATTACAAACGGCGTCGCTGCCAAGACCCAGGGTTTACTGGCACGTGTGGGACGAGCCCACAATAACGATCGGCGCCGGAAGTTACTTGAATGAGCTGATTGAAATCGCTGGAGGTCGCAACATCTACGCCGACTTGAAGGCGCCCTCACCCCAGGTCGCCCTGGAGGATATAGCGCGTCGGGACCCGGAGTTTGTGCTCGCGGGCCCGGAAGGGGCGCGCAGGTTGGCGTCCGAACCCGGTTGGCAAGCGGTCGGAGCTGTGCGCCGCGGCCGAATTCTTGTCGTCGATACATTGCTGGTTGGCCGTCCTTCCGTGCGTCTCGGTGAGGCGGCTGAAGCAATTGCGAAGCTACTGCACGCGGTGGATCCACGCTGATGCGGGTCGTGTTCTGGGTGGCGGCGCCGGTCGTGCTGCTTGTCACGAGCCTGCTGGGAATAGCAATGGGGGCGATTTCGCTTCCGTTTGCCGACGTGGTCTACGCAGTCGCCGGTGCGGGGGACCCCACCACCGTCGCAATCGTGCGCTCACTCCGGCTGCCACGCGTGGCGCTCGCCGCGCTCGTAGGCGCCGGACTCGGTATGTCTGGCGCATCACTTCAGGGCTCGCTCCGGAATGCCCTTGCCGAGCCATATCTCCTGGGCGTCTCGGGCGGGGCAGCGGTTGGTGCGGTCTTGGCTGTCGCGGCAGCGGGGAATGCCGGAGTGCCTCCGGGTATTTTGCCGCTCGCGTCGTTCGCGGGCGCTGCGCTTGCGATCGGTGCCACAATCCTCGTTGCGCGCGCCGGTGCTCCAGCGGCCGGCAGCTATTCCGACTCGCGTGTGTTGCTCATGGCGGGAGTGATCATTGGCGCCTTCGCGAACGCTGTGATAATGATTCTTCTGGCTAACGCACCGCCCAACGCAATTCGTGGTGCTCTTTGGTGGATGATGGGCTCGGTATCAGGAGCCGATGTCCCGACGGTTGTATGGCTCGCGGCGTACTGGGCTGCGGGCGGTGCCGCTCTGCTTTGGTACGCCCGGGATATCGACATCCTGGCCCTGGGCGAGGAGCCTGCCGCCGGCCTGGGCGTCGATGCGGCAAGCGTAACGCGCAAGGTCTTTCTTCTGAGCTCGCTGATCGCCGCGGCCACCGTGGCTGCGGCTGGTCTAATCGGCTTCGTCGGCCTGGTCGTGCCGCACATCGTGCGCTCCTGCGGCATTCGTAGCCATCGTTCGTTGATCGCCGGAGCCGCGCTCGTAGGAGCCTTACTCGTCGTGGCGGCTGACTTGGCAGCGCGCACTCTGCAGCGCCCCACCGAGCTTCCGCTTGGAGCGATCACGGCAGTCATTGGTGTTCCATTCTTCCTCATGCAGCTGAGGAGGCTTGCGTGATTCGCTTCGAAGACCTCACCGTGCATTATCCGAGCGCCCCCCCCCACCGGGCCGCCGTCAGCGGGGTGAGCTTGGAGGCGCTTCGCTCACGAGTGACCGCGATCGCGGGCCCAAATGGGAGCGGCAAGAGCACGCTCGTGCGAACCTTATTACGATCTCTCAGCCCCTCGTCCGGAGATGTTTACGTCGACGCCGTGTCTATCGGTTCGCTCGATCGCCGCGCGCTGGCTAGACGCATCGCGGTGGTTACCCAGCGCGAGGAGTCCGTCTTCGCCCTACCAGTGCGTGATTATGTGGCGCTCGGAAGGCATCCGCATCATGGTCCGTGGACCGCTTTGGCTGCGACTGATCACGCAGCGATCGGGCGAGCCTACGAAATGGCCGAGCTCGGCGCCCTGGTGGATCGAAACACGGCCGAATTGTCCGGGGGCGAGTGGCAGCGCGTGCGGATCGCGCGCGCTTTGGCGCAGGGCGGGGAAGCCCTGGTACTTGACGAGCCGAACACCTTCCTGGACATAGCGCACGAGATGGCTCTGTTCGAACTGCTGGCGCTTCTTGCCAGGGAAAACATTGCCGTCCTGGTCGTAAGCCACCAGTTGAATCTCGTAGCGCGCTTCGCGGATCACATCGTTTTGCTGGACCGCGGCTTTGTGGCGGCGGCGGGTTCACCCGCTGAGGTCATGCGCGCCGAGACTCTCGAACGCGTGTATCGCTGGCCTATTGTCGTTACCAGGGACCCTGCGGTCGGCGCGCCGGCACTTCTGCCGCTGCGCCGGTCCAGGACACTCCATGAGAAACCGAAATGAAGCGGAAAATTGCCGGCGCTATCGTCAGTGCTGTTGTGATACTTTCACCGCTGGCATCGACCGCTGCCGCGGCCCAGGTGGCGCGCGACACCGCGCGGCTCAATCCAGTCGTGGTCACTGCAACGCGAACGCCGGTGCCACAGGTCGCGGCGCCCGCCAGCGTCACGGTGATTGAAGGTGACGATCTTCGGGAGCGTGGAATTACCAACGTGGCGGAGGCGCTGCGGGGTGTGCCTGGGATGGCTATCGCGAGTGGTGGCTCTGCGGGCGCCCTGACCTCGCTGTTTCTGAGAGGAGGCGAGAGCGATTTCGTAAAGGTCCTTGTTGACGGTGTCGCAGCCAACGATCCCGGCGGCGCGTTGGACTTTGCCCATCTCTCCACGGACAATGTCGAGCGCATCGAGATCGTGCGGGGCCCAGCGAGCGTGCTGTATGGCTCGGACGCCGTCACCGGGGTGATTCAGGTATTCACTCGGGAAGGCGGCAGTACCCGATCGCTGATCAATGCCGACATCGCAGGTGGGTCGTTCGGTACACTCCATTACGGTGGGAGTGTTGGTGGCACCGTGCAAAAGCTGGGTTACATGTTGTCAGGTGCCCGCAATACGACCGACGGAATCCTGCCGTTCAACAATGAGTACGCCAACACTACGCTCGGTGGTGTGCTTGCATTTCGTCCGGAACAGGAAACGGAACTCAAGGTCTCGCTGCGTCGATCGGATGCCGAATTTCACTACCCGACGAATAGCTCCGGCGCACCGGAAGACAGCAACGCCTTCCGCACCGAGCGGCGACTGACGGTTGCTGCTGAGGCTGGACGTGCCTTCTCGCCTCGTCTGGAAGCGAGAGTTCGGATGGGTTACACCGGAATAGATGGACGCTCGGAAGATCAGCCGGACAACAGCGCCGACACGCTAGGGTTCTACGGCTACTCGGCGTCGAGCTCTGTGGTCCGGCAGAGTGCCGAGACGTGGGTGAACACACGTCTTGGAAAGTCATTGGTCCTCACCACGGGCGCCGAGTATACCCGGCAACGTGATCGAAACGCCAACATATCGCTGAGCGAATTTGGCGATTTTCCTTCCGAGCCTTTCCACCGCACGCGACAGAACTCCGCACTTTTCGGACAGGGAGCATTTCGCGCGCGCGCGGTCGCGATAACTGTGGGCGGACGCTTCGATGACAACCAGCGTTTTGGGACGTTCGGCACCTATCGAGTAGGCGCCACCATGCCGCTCGGCCGACGTTGGCTGCTTCGCGCGGCCTTCGGGAATGCCTTCAAGGAGCCGACCTTTTTCGAGCAGTTCGCCACAGGGTTCGTGGAGGGCAACCCTCAACTCGAGCCCGAACACTCGAAGAGTTGGGACATAGGCTTGCGCCTGAACCCTCTGGGCGACCGCATCATGGCCGAGGTCACCTACTTCGATCAGACCTTTCGTGACCTCATTCAATACATCCCTACACCTGTGGGCAGCCCCGATTACATGAATGTGGCAGCATCTGAAGCAGCCGGTGTCGAAGTTTCACTTCGCATAGCAGCGGCAAGCCATATGGATGTCGTGACGAGCTACACCTACCTTGATGGCCAGATTCGAGAAGCTGGTTCAGATCCAGCGAGCCCGGGCACTTTGCTGGATGGCAAGCGGCCGTTGCGACGTCCGGCACACTTGGCTGGATTGACGGCTACGTATTCGCGACGCGATCATTCTTCGCTGAGCGTCTCGGCGAGCTACTCTGGCAAACGTACCGATCTACGCTTCACGGAGGCCGGCTCGACGCGCGTAGACCTGCCCGCGTACGCGAGGATCGATTTCTCTGCCGTCGCTCCGGTTCTGACGGCGCGCGGCTCCCGCCCCGCCGCGGCTCTCACTCTCCGCGTGGAAAACGCTCTCAACAAGCGTTACGAGGATGTGGTTGGCTTCCGCACGCCCGGGCGCACCCTTCTCGTCGGCCTGCGGCTGGAGAAAAGGCTAGGGACTAGGGAATAGGGGGACTGACGGAGTATTATCCCACATGCTCCTGGAGTCAGAAGCGGCGATTCTTCACGTTCTCAACTACTCAGAGTCGTCGCGCATATTTCGCCTTGTAACGCGCGAGGCTGGCGTCCTCTCCGCCATCGCGCGCGGCGCGCGCCGCGGCAAATCTGGATTCGGTAGCGCTGTGGACCTTTTCTCCCATGGGACTGCACATATTTCCGTGAAGGAGGGGCGCGATCTCCAGACGCTAGCGACGTTTGATGTCACGCGCTCGCGCGCCGCGATCGCCTCGGACCTGGGTCGCTTTGCCGCGGCATCCGTTTTCGCTGAGCTGGTTCTTCGCTTCGGCACTGCGGAAGCAAGCCCGGACTTGTTCGACGCTCTAAGCTCGGTCCTCGACAGGATCGCGGTCGCTCCCGCGGGCGCCGCGCAGGAAGCTGGCCTGTCCGGAGCCTGGCGGCTGGTGTGCGAGCTCGGCTTCGCACCGTCGGTGAATTCTTGTGGTTTGTGTCATGCCCCGGTAGGGGTTAATCGGGCGCGGAGGTTCAGTCACGACGCAGGCGGGGTGCTCTGCGACCGCTGCGCACCGTCGGAGCCTGGCGCGCGCACACTCCCCCCCGAAGCCCTGGCGTGTCTCGTTGCGTGGACCAACGCTCATCGCGTGGGTGAGCTCGCGCAACGCGATGCTCGCGCACACAAGCGTCTTCTTCACGAGTTCGTCCAGCATCACATGGCCGATGGGCGCGAGATGCGCGCTCTCGAAGCGTGGGATACGGGTCCCTGGAGATCGGCGTGATACTCGGAACCGCCGGCCACGTCGACCACGGCAAGACGACTCTCGTCAAAGCGCTAACGGGCGTCGACACCGATCGCCTTCCAGAAGAGAAGCGGCGGGGAATCACCATTGATCTGGGATTCGCGCCGCTCTCTTTGCCAGGAGGCGGCACGCTCGGCGTCGTCGACGTACCTGGCCATGAAGCGTTTGTGCGCACGATGCTCGCCGGCGCTACCGGTGTCGACCTAGCGCTGTTGGTCATCGCGGCCGATGAAGGCGTCATGCCGCAAACCCGCGAGCACCTCGACATTCTCACTCTGCTGGGTGTTCGCGGCGGCGTCGTCGCATTGACCAAGACCGACCTCGTGGACCGGGACTGGCTGGAGCTCGTGCGCGAGGATGCGCGGGACTGCGTGAGCGGGAGCGCTCTGTCAGGAGCGCCGATCCTGGCAACATCGGCCGCCACGGCGACAGGGCTGGAGGATCTCCTACTTGCGGTGGCGCATGCGGCGGCGGCGCTGCCGCAGCGCGATGCAAACGATCTCTTTCGGCTACCCGTGGATCGCGTTTTCACGGTGCGAGGTACCGGAACCGTGGTTACGGGGACAGTCTGGAGCGGCAGCATCCAGCGGGATTCGTTGGTTCGTATTCTGCCTGGCGATCGCTCGGCTCGAGTGCGCGGCATTGAGATGCACGGTCAGAACGTGGATCGTGCCCAACCTGGAACTCGAACCGCCCTCGCTCTGTCAGGCGTCAACGTGAGCGACGTGACCCGCGGCATGACGCTCGTGTCAGACCCGGGATGGCAGGAGTCGCGGACGGTCCTCGCCGAAGTGGCGCTACTCGACGAGGCACTCCTTCCAGGACCCCTTGGAGCGCGAACACAAGTTCGGTTCCATCTGGGGACCAGCGACGTTGCAGCGCGTGTTGTTTGCCGAGGAGGACCTTTAGCGCGGGGCGTACGCCGACAGGCGCGGATCGTATTGTCAGAGCCGATCGTTGCCCGAGCCGGGGACCGGTTTGTGCTGCGAAGCGCATCTCCGCCAGCGACCATTGGCGGTGGAATTGTCGGTGACCCGTTTCCCGAGCATCGCCGGGCCCGGCCGTGGCTCGACGAGGCAGCGACGGCCGGCGCGCGACTGAGCCGTGTTCTTGACGAAGCAGGGACAACTGGCGTGGATATCAGGTCCCTCCCAGTCAAGATCGGAGCTGCGCAGTCGGAAGTCGAGCAGCTTCGTTCATCCCTAGACGGCGCGCTACAAGTGGGGGAGCGCCTCTTCGCCGCTGCAGCCATCGAGGAAGTCGCCCTGCGCCTGATCGCTGTTTTGGAGGACTTTCACCGCCAGATGCCTCTGGAGCCGGGAGCGCCCGTTCAGTTGGTGCGTTCAAGGTTGGGACGGGGTGCAGACAATGCTCTGGTAGAGAGAGTTCTTCGTCTTGGCCTGCAATCGGGAGCGGTGGAGATCGATGGATCGCTGTTATGCGTGCGCGGCTGGCGGCCGGCACCCTCAACAGCGGACGAGCACTTGGCAGGAAAGCTGCTGGAGGAGCTCAGCCGCGCTGGTCGCGAGCCGCCTTCCGCCGGCGAGCTGAGCGAGCGCCTCGGAGCCGAAACCAGCGCGATCCTCCGACACCTGGAACGCGGCGGGCACATAGTACAGGTAGAGCCGGACCGTTACTATGCGCGGTCGTCCGTCGTGGAGATGGTAGCGGCACTGCGGGCCGGACTTCAAAAGGACCGAGAGTACGGACCTCCCGCGTTTCGGGGTATACTCGGTACGTCGCGAAAGTATCTCATTCCTTTTCTGGAGTTTTGCGACAGGACCGGTGTGACGGAACGCAAGGAACAGGGACGTGTATTGATCGCTTGACAGCGGACGGACCGCGTTCTAACTTCGCGTCGCGTAGAACGATTCGTCTAACCACGAGCAGGAGAGTTACCTAACCCAAGTTTCTCGTCAGTCGGAGAATCACATGAAGCACCGTTGGGCAGCGCTGGTCACCGTGCTCGCCCTCGTCTCACTCCTGCCGGTTTCGTTGCAGGCGCAGGACACAACGTCGGTTGGCAGGGAGCGTCGGCCTGGATTGGAGCTCGGGCAGAACTTCCCGAACCCGTTCAACCCGACCACCACTATTCCGTTCACGATAGGTGAAGCCTCGTGTGCGGGTGATGGCCGGACTTATCGGGTCACTTTGCAGATTTTCAACGTGTTGGCACAGCTTGTCGCCATCCCGATTCTGCAGGGAGGGGAGGTAGCAGCAGGACAGCCGCTGATGCGCGTTCCGCTTCGTTGCGGAACCTATACGGCTTACTGGAATGGCAACTACCTGAACACCTCCCAGGAGGTGGCGTCGGGCGTTTATCTCTACCGCCTCGAGGTTGACGGAAAGATCGCGGTGAAGAAAATGATAGTGATGAAGTAGCAGGGCGCGGATATATCCTTAGGGCGCGGGGGCAGCGAGGTCGTTGCTCCCGCGCTTCGTTTCTGGATCGGCAAGTTAGCGGGCAGTATCACTTGTGAGCTCGGCAATTCGGCGGTCGATTGCTGTCCATATGTTGACTGCTCGCTCCGGCTCATCAGCGAGTGCGCTCGCCGCTCGCTCCAAATCTTCACTCGTGAGGCCCTGGTCTTGCAATACAGCGCGTCGTCGCTCGGACCGTGTCGCGCTATCCAGCGAGGGATCCGCGGAAATCACCTGCAGATGAGCCATGGTTGCGACAAAAGTCGAGTCATTAACGCTCCGCGCAGCAGCCTTTCCGCTACAGGCCGAGAGAACAACGGCCGCTAGCACATGAGTTACGGAATGAAATCGGGGCATGAAGCCCGAACTCTAGACTTCGTCTTCACTCGCGTCAACGCCGCATGACTGGGATTCCCGACGAGGCGGTACAGGACGCGGTCGTCTCACATGACGTCGGGCCCAACGTCTCGCGCGAGACGGGCAGCTTCAGAGTCTGGGCCGCGGATGCAACGCATGGCGGTGGGCGCTTCATTGGCCGGGGCCGGCTTGCGCTCGCAGCCCTCTACTGGGTTGGGTGGCTTGCCTTCTCGCGGCGAACCGTGGCTGGCACGAGCATCGCAAGGGAAGTGGACGGTCTTGGCGTTGGCGCACTTCGACTGGTAACGAGCTCAGCGATCCTGATCGGACTGATTGCCGTCTTTCAGGTGGCATACCAGCTATCTAGCTGGGGCGCCGAGTCCATGAGCATCAGAACCATCGCCTGGTTTGTCGCGCGCGAGCTAGGCCCGCTCACCGTGGCGCTCCTGGTGGTCGCACGAAGTGCGGCTGCTATAGCTGCGGAACTCGCATCCATGCGCGCGGGAGCTGAAATCGATGCTCTGCAGGCGATGGGTCTGGATCCGGTGAAGTACCTGGTGGCTCCGAAGCTCGCGGCCCTACTTCTCGTACTGCCGGCCCTCACACTGCTCGCCGACTCGCTCATCACGTTCGGTTGCTGGATCGGGAGTCGAGTCTTTCTGGGTTACAGCACGAGCTTCTTTCTCGAGCAATATCGCGCCGCGTTCGAACAGCGCGATCTGGTGATCGGACTTGGTAAGAGTATCATTTTTGCACTCATCATCGCTTTGGTGGCCGCGGATGAGGGGTTGAGCGTCGAAAGTCGGTTCGGATCCATCGGGGAGGCGGCTACCCGTTCCATTGTCTTCTCCGTCATTGGCGTACTCGCTGCGGATACCGTTGTAAACGCAGTCTTCTACTTTATTCCAGGACTCGTTTGAGCTCTTTCACTGCCGCTAACAGGGGCGCCAACGCGCTGGAGATTCACGACCTCTCCGGGCCGCTTCGGTATCCGTCGATATTCAATGTTTCGCTGGCTGCCAAGCGCGCGAGCAAGTGCGTGGTCCTGGGTCCGATTCACGCGGGAAAAACAATGCTGCTCCGGCACCTGGTGGGACTGGAGCAGGGGAGCAGCGGAACCATAATTATCGAGGGCGAGGAGTTCAGCGCGTGCGGCGAATCCGAAGTGGTGTTGCGGCGCATGCGCACGCGGCTCGGCGTGGTGTTTCAGGGAGCGGCCCTCATAGGCCGGCTGAGCGTGCTCGAAAATGTCGAGCTGCCACTGCTGGAACATACTGAGGCAACCGCGCTCGAGGCGCGCCAGAGAGCACACGAGCTCCTGGCCGCTGCCGGAGTCGACATGGATGCTGATCTAAGCCCCTCGCAAATAGACAGGGCCGCACGCCGCCGGGTTGCTCTGGCTCGCGCCCTTGCGCTTCGCCCTCCTGTGCTGTTACTGGATGAGCCTACGAGCGATCTGGATCCGCACGCAGCCGCAGAGCTCGATCACACTATAGGATCGCTCCAGGATCAGGGCGGATTCACCGTGCTCGTTTTCTCACACGAGGTAAGGCACGCGTTCGGTCGGGCCGATACTATTTACGTGATGTCGAATGGAACGGTGATCGACAGCGGCAGGCTTGAAGAGCTGGCCAACAGCGAGAACGAGATAGTGCGTCGTCTCATCAACCGGAGGGGAGGCGAAGACAACGTGCCAACCACCAGACGCCAGCCATCGTGAAGCGCTCCGACCCGCGACTTCGGATCGCGTCCTTCATGGGCGTAACGGCGCTGGCTCTGGTCTCGCTGCTCACTTTTGCGCGATACCCTGCGCTGTTCAAGCGTGGAAGTGAGTACAAAGCTGTTTTCAATTCGGTGAGCGGGCTCAATGTCGGCGATGAGGTGCGTTACGGAGGCCTTCTGGTAGGCTCAATAACAGGGTTGGAGCTCGACTCGGCCGATCATACTCGGATACTCGCCACATTCAGGGTGGATCGCGAAACACCCGTTCGGACCGACACTCGAGCATCCATTACCCAAGTCGGATTGCTCGGCCAACCTTTCCTGAACCTCGTTGCGAAGTCCGGAAATGCGCCGCGCCTGCCTGCCGGTAGCCGAGTCCGGAGCGAGGAGAGTTTGAGCTTCCAGGATGCCATGAGCCGACTTGCTCTGTTCCTGGACCGCGCCGACACGCTGCTCGTCGGAGTCGAGCGCTTTTCAGGGTCCGCGCCGTGGACCCGCATCGACCGCACGCTCGCCCGTATCGACAAGACTTTCGCCGAGGCCGGAGTGGGATCCGAGCGGGTTTTCGCGCAGCTCGAGGCCGCCAGCCTCAGGCTGAATGAGTTGCTCGCTCAGGCGGAGCGCGTGATCGCCACCGTTGACACCACGGTGCAGAAAACCAGCCCGCAAGTGGCGACGACTTCAAAGGAAGCCACGGAAACTCTACGCGAGATGCGCACCCTTGTCCGTGACCTGCGGGAGGCTTTTGTGCGTGGTGACCGCCTGGGTGAGATCACACGCGATATAGAAGTGGCGTCGGACAATCTCGCACGTCTTTCTGAGCGGCTCGAGCGCGACCCCTCCAGCCTGTTGAAGCGAAGGAGCCCGCCGCAAAAACCAGCTGGACCTCAGCCGCGTGAGTAGCATCTTTCCCTCCCCGTCCCGGCCAGCCCTCGGTGCTGTACTCGCGGGAGTCGTGTCGCTCGCCTGCTTCGGAGGAACCGTCCGTACGCCAGAGCTGTATCGTCTCGCGCCGGCCGCGGAGCCGCTGCCTGTCGCGAACTCCAGCACCGCGGCGAACAATAGCGCGTTTCTGATTAAGGGCTCTCTGGCAATAGATGAGTATGAGACGCCGGGCATTTATGGCAGGCACGGAATAGTCTACCGTGTCGAGGAAACCAGCTACGGAGTCTATCCCAACCGAGAATGGGCCATCCCGCTCGGCCAAATGCTCGGCGTATTCACCGAGAGCGTATTAACGCGTCACCCCATCACGACTTCGACCGCGGTATTCCACCCGCCGTCCACCCGAACTTTCACCTACACATGGCGTGGAAGGGTTCGCGAGTTTGAAGAAGTCGTGCGCGGAAAGAGCGTGCACGCAGCAGTCCACCTGGAGGCGCAGCTCGTGCGCACCTCTGACGATTCCGTCGTTTGGACTGGGTCTCAGAGAACCGAGAGGCCCGTGCCGGAGGCGACCATGCCGGCCATCGTCGCCGCTCTTGGAGAGCTCGCCGAAGCGGCGATGTTGGCGCTCGCGAACGATGCCCGCCGCGCCCTCGAGAACCCACCCGGGGGAACAAACTAAGATCAGCCGGGTAAATCGTTTAGATTGGCTCTCATAAGGTACATTATCATAGCGCCGTTTACCCGTTAGCATCGCAATTCATGATCAGCTCAGACAAGCTCACCGTCAAAGCTTCCGAAGCGCTCGCGGAGGCGCTTGCCCAGGCGCGTCGGAACGGCAATCCACTCGTTTATGATGGGCACCTTCTTCTTGCGCTCCTCCAGCAGGACGAAGGCATCGTCGTGCCGATGCTCAACAAGCTGGGAGTCAGTGCGCCAGAAATACGCTCGCGCATCGAGCGGGAGATTGCAAGATATCCCAAGCAGTCGGCGGCGCAGCCCAATGTTTCACGCGAGCTGAACAAGGTCTTCGACAAGGCCGAAAGTAACGCCCAAGCACTGGGAGACGGTTTCGTCTCCACCGAGCACCTCCTGCTGGCGTTGGCCGAGGTGCGCGGCACGGAGACCTATCAGGTGCTCTCAGCTATGGGCGTCACGCCGGAAGCACTGCAGGAGGCACTTGGAGCCGTGCGTGGCAAGCACCGCGTCACCGATCAGAGTCCCGAAAACCAGTATCAGGCTATTCAGAGGTTTACGCGGGATCTCACTGAAAGCGCGCGAAAGGGCAAGCTGGATCCGGTCATCGGACGCGATGAGGAAATCCGCCGCGTGGTTCAGGTGCTCTCACGCCGCACCAAGAACAATCCGGTGCTCATCGGCGAGCCTGGCGTAGGGAAGACGGCAATCGTGGAGGGTCTGGCACAACGCATCGTGAACGGCGACGTACCCGAAGGCCTCAAGAATAAGCAGCTGGTGGCGCTGGACCTTGGCGCACTCATAGCAGGCGCGAAGTTCCGCGGTGAGTTCGAGGAGCGGTTGAAGTCAGTGCTGAAAGAGATAACCGAAAACGAGGGCAGGTTCATCGTTTTCATCGATGAGCTTCATACCCTTGTTGGCGCCGGTGCGGCCGAGGGCGCCATGGACGCCGGCAACATGCTCAAACCTCTGTTGGCCAGGGGCGAGCTGCGGCTCGTCGGTGCTACCACGCTCGACGAGTACCGCAAGCATGTGGAAAAGGATGCAGCCCTCGAACGTAGGTTCCAGCCCGTTTACGTGGGCGAGCCCAGCGTGGAAGACACCATTGCGATCCTTCGCGGACTCAAGGAACGCTACGAATCTCACCACGGAGTGCGAATTACCGACGCAGCCATCGTCGCTGCCGCCACTCTGTCCAACCGCTACATCGGGGACAGGTTCCTCCCTGACAAGGCGATAGATCTCGTGGATGAGGCGGCGTCACGCTTGCGCATCGAGATAGACTCGCTCCCACAGGAAATCGACGAGGTCGAACGGCGCATCATGCAGCTCGAGATCGAACGGCAGGCTCTGCAGAAAGAAAAGGACCCTGCCTCGCTCGAGCGCCGCACAGCACTGGAGCGCGAGCTCGCGGAACTCAAGGAACGCTCGGCTGGCATGAAGGCCCAGTGGCAGAAGGAAAAGGAAACGCTGGGACTCGTTGGGACGATCAAACAGCAAATCGAGCAGGCCCGGATCGAGGCTGACAAAGCGACACGCGCCGGCGACCTGGGAAAGGCCGCCGAGATTACGTACGGAACAGTTCCTCAGCTGGAAGCGAAGATGCGTGATGCGGAGCGGCAACTGGCAAGCGCGCAGTCTGCCGGCGGGACACGATTCCTCAAGGAAGAAGTCGACGCTGATGACATTGCCGAGATCGTGGCTAAATGGACAGGCATTCCGGTTTCAAGGATGATGGAGAGCGAGCGCGAGCGGCTAACCAAGCTCGAGGATGTGCTCGCATCCCGCGTCATCGGACAGTCTGAGGCAGTGAAGGCGGTGGCCAACGCGGTGCGTCGCTCTCGAGCAGGCCTGCAGGATCCCAATCGCCCCATCGGATCCTTCATCTTTCTTGGCCCGACAGGCGTGGGGAAAACTGAAACAGCTCGAGCGCTCGCCGAGTTCCTGTTCGACGCCGAGCAAGCCATGGTTCGCATCGACATGTCGGAGTACATGGAAAAGCATGCCGTGGCCCGGCTCATCGGCGCTCCACCGGGTTACGTTGGATTTGAAGAGGGCGGACAGCTGACCGAGGCCGTGCGTCGGCGGCCCTACTCCGTGGTGCTCTTCGACGAGATCGAGAAGGCGCATCCCGATGTCTTCAACATCCTGCTCCAGATTCTCGACGACGGCCGGCTCACTGATTCGCAGGGTCGGACCGTGGATTTCAGGAACAGCGTCATCATCATGACGTCCAACATCGGCAGCCAGTTTATTCTGGAATACGGACCAACGGATTGGGCCGCTGCCGAGCGCTACGTGCTGAACGCGCTCCAGCAGACGTTCAAGCCTGAGTTTCTGAACCGCGTGGACGACATCATCGTCTTCCGCCAGCTTGGAATGGAACAGATCGAAAGAATCGTGGACCTTCAACTTGTCCGACTCGAGCGGCTGCTTGCGGATCGGAAGCTCACGATCGATGTCACGCCGGAGGCCAAGCATGTCCTGGCTTCCGAAGGATACGACCCTGTTTTCGGCGCGCGGCCGCTCAAGCGGGCAATCCAGCGCCAGATTCAGAATCCTCTCGCTATCGCGGTACTCGAAGGGCGGTTTTCGGACGGAGACAGAATCCTCGTCACGACCAACGGAAAGGGAAGCCTCGAGTTCGAGAAGGCAGAATGATCAGGGGTCCTTGGTAAACCGGACGATGAGCGTGTCCGCAATACCGTCGCCGGAGAAGTCAAAGGCTGGATATCGCTGAGACAGTACCAGCCTGCCTGTCTCCACCGCGGCGACGTAATTCTCGGCGGGCCGGTCAGGAAATGTTACACGCACGACCTGCGTTGTTGAGTCGTATTGCACTGTCCCAGCAGGGAAATCCAGTCTCGAGAAGGTGTTGTTCTGCAGGATCGTGAACGGTTTGGTCTCGGCCGAATCGGCTCGGTTCGGATTCGTGGCGCTCAGGTAATTCTGACAGCTGCCGAGGTAGAAGCCTAACCCCTGCGGTCCAGCGTAGTGGAAAAAACTCTCGGCGCAGGTGTAGCTTCCGTTAAGCGCCGCGCGCAATAGCAATTGTGGAGCTGATGGTCCCTTGTCGTTGCACGCAATCGTCCCCATCACCACCGCAAGAACAGCCAATCTTACGACGAATTTCCTCATCACGGTCTCCTGAGAATGTCCTCTGGGATGCATCGTAGTCCGGGTGCGGGCCTCGGGCAAGGTTCCGCTGACCACTCGTGGATGGGCGAGGCCATCGCCGCCGCGTGCGACGCTCTCGACAGCGATGAGGTACCCGTTGGGGCCGTTATTGTTCGTTCGGGCGCGCTCCTGGCCGCGGCTGCGAACCGGACCATACGAGATCAGGACCCAACGGCGCACGCCGAATTGCTCGCTATTCGGCAGGCATCGGAAAAGCTGCGCTCGTGGCGTCTCAACGGCTGCAGCATTTTCGTGACGCTGGAGCCATGTGCGATGTGTGCGGGCGCGATCGTGCTGGCAAGGGTCGACCGGCTGGTTTTCGGAGCCTGGGATGAAAAGGCGGGTATGGCCGGATCGATCGGGGATCTCGTGCGTCATCCGCGTCTCAATCATCAGCCTGAAGTAGTGGCTGGAGTGCGCGAAATTGAGTGCGGTGATTTAGTGCGCGATTTCTTTCGCGCGAGGCGTGCTGCGGGGGGTACGGAGCAGAGTGCGTCGTCAGAACACTAGCGTTTGACTTGGTGTTCTCTGCTGGCTACCATCCACGGCTGTAGTGGACAGGACAGGTGGCCGAGTGGCTGAAGGCACCGGTCTCGAAAACCGGCATACCGGTGAACCCGGTATCGTGGGTTCAAATCCCACCCTGTCCGTAGAAGCTAGGGATTAGGGATTAGGGATCAGGGATTAGGGATTAGGGACTAAGGGGAGGAGGGGACGACTCCCGACGGCCGACTCCCGACTCCCGAATCAAGGATGGGTGGCCGAGTGGTTTAAGGCGCACGCCTGGAAAGCGTGTGGGCGGGAAACCGTCTCGCGAGTTCGAATCTCGCCCCATCCGTTAGTCTCGACCGCATTGTGCGACTTACGGATCAGAACAGCCGATCTTGTAGATCACGTAGTCCCAGGTCGATTCATTACCCCCCAACGACGTTGCACGCGATCCGAAACGAAAGAAAGACGGTATACCAGCGACCACGTCACTCGGCCCGAATGCGCTGTAGTTCAGCGTCAGTCGGCGTGCGCCGTCTATCCACAATTGCGCGCTGTCGGGCGCGAACTTTCGGATCTGAAACACGTGGAATACCCCGCTGGTAAGTGAGACTTTATCGATAAAGTTGTGACTTGAGTTGACAAAACCCGCTTCGGTAGTAGACACACCAACCTGGATTATTTTCGTGTCGTCATCAAAGCCAAAGCCGGTATTACCACCGCTCGTTCCAGAATTGAGACTGAAGCGTGCTTCCGCGAACGCGTTGGTTGTGCTTTCCAACGAATCGCGTCTCTGAAAGTTGATGCTCGTTTCGGCGACGGACGAAGTAATGGCGATATCCAGCGCCCCTGCGCCGGCTGTGGCCGAAGCACCCACCCCCACAACTTGCCGCCGCCATCGAGGCTCGGCCTGCGTGTCCGGGAGTGAATCTCCCGTGTACTCAACTTGCCAGGCCGTTTCGTCCGGTGGTGGCCATGCTGCATTTACCAATACCGTAAATGTAAAGTTTGTTACCGCGGCACTGCTTTCGAACGTCCAGAGCTTCCGGTTGAGCGTCGTGTCGGTGATGGATCCCACCGCACCTAGTCTCTCGGGCCAATGGAAGTACTTCTGACCCAAGTCGGTAAATGCAAGAGTGCCGTGATAGTTCGTGATCGCAACACTGCAGCTCGAACATGGACTGGGTGAAGTCACAGTGGGCTCGTCCGTAAAGAACACATGCACTCCCATCGTGTCGCCAGGCACCAGGCCGGCCTGCTCGTCGCCGACTGAATGACCGAGCAGGTTTTCAATTCCAACCATTGTCGTGATTCGCTTCACGCCGGGCGTGGTGATGCTGTCTATCTGAACGGTTGAGTTGTAAAGACGAACGGAGACGTTCTGAACTCCGTAAATCTGAGCATGCAAACCGCTTGCCGTCTCGCTAGATGGACGGGCATCACATGTCATGGTGCCCGTCGATAGATTCACGCTACCTCGCACCGCTGCGTACCGTGGCGGGATCGGGATGTACGGCTGGGAGGGCGTCACCGGAATGTCCGAACAGCCCCCGACGACCGCCGCGACTGATAGACAGGCATAGATGCCTCACCGCCGGCGGGTCCGGATTTGCACTGTATAGCTATCCATGATGACCCGACGCTTGGCGAGCGCCGAAGTCAAATTAGAACGCACAAACCCGGTGCTGCCCTGTTGATCTCGCCAAGTCAATGCCATATTCGGCCGGCATGAACCAAAGAGCAGATGAAATTCGCAGCGACATGTCCAGCCGTTGCGCAGCATGCGCTTGAGGGAATCGACGGCCCGCGCTGTTATCGTAGCGCTCGGCATCGCTCTGGCTGGTTGGCTCGCCGGCCGCGGGTTTGCGCGCGGCCGAACCAGCGAGCGCATCGTCAGCGTTAAGGGTATCTCGGAACGCGAGGTTCAATCTGACCTTGCGCTCTGGCCCCTCCGCGTCGTTGCGACAGGCGACGACCTGGGTCGCGTGCAATCTCGCATCGCAGGCGATGTTCAGCAGGTCAGAACGTTTCTCGCCCGCCATGGCGTGGACAGTTCCGCCGCCGAGCTGCAGCGCCTCGATGTAACGGACGCGTTCGCGAACCAGTACCAGGATGCTAGCCGCGTCACCAGCCGCTACGTAATCCGCCAGACTATCATGGTTCGGTCGGAGAATCCAGAAACCATCCTGCGAGCGAGCCGGGAGGTGGGTCAGCTGGTAGGAGGGGGCGTTGTTCTCGAGTCCGGCGGCGAGTATGGATCCGGTGGTCCTACCTTCCTGTTCACGAAGCTGAACGACCTCAAGCCGGCAATGATCGGCGAGGCTACCGCTCGTGCGCATGAGGCGGCAGAACGGTTTGCGCAGGACTCTCGGAGCTCACTGGGCGGTATTCGCCGAGCAAGCCAGGGTGTGTTCGAGATACTTCCGCGCGATCAGGCTCCGGGGGTACAGGCAGAGAGCCAACTCTTCAAGACAGTGCGCGTGGTCTCGACTATCGAGTATCTACTGCAGGACTGAGAGCCTGCGTCGTATCGCCGAGCAACCGAGTCCGAGAAACGGTGCCCGGGACTTCCAGCTCCGGCAGCTCTTCGGTGGGTAGGCCGGTGCACGACATCAGTCCGCCGCAGAGTGCGAGGACGAGTAACCTACGAAGGTAGATAGGCTTCATATTCTGGGGACGCGCGTGCCGATTCCGCGTCACGTCCGTGACTTGTCGCGGTCGCTCGCGTGGCCCCATATTGGGCTGAATGCCTCAGGAGCAATCTCTCATTCTCGACGCCCGCGCCATGGATCGCGTGATCAAGCGCATGGCCGACGAGGTTGTTGAGCATAGCGAGGGAACCGAAGATCTCATCATTGTCGGCATTCAACGGCGGGGCGTTCAGCTCGCCGACCGCCTCGTGCGCATAATCCGCGAGCGCGAAGGTGAAGCCGTGCCGCGCGGCGCTCTCGACATCACCCTTTACCGCGATGATCTGCAGACGGTCGGCCCTCGACCGGTGGTGGGCCCTACGGATCTGCCGTGGAATCTGGAAGGCAAGCACGTGGTTATCGTCGACGACGTGCTGTACACTGGACGCACGGTTCGAGCGGCCCTTGACGAGCTGGCCGATTTCGGTCGCCCCGCACGCATCGGACTAGCAGTCCTCGTTGACCGGGGCGGTCGGGAGCTGCCCATACATGCTGACATCGTCGGCAAGCGGATCGATATCGCCGGCCGCGACCGTGTTGATGTCCTGGTCGAGGAGCTCGACGGCAAGGATGCCGTTATCGTTGTGCGACCGGATGGCGGAGGCGGGCGGGAGTGACAAGCGCGCTCGGCAAGGACCTGCTGGCGCTGGAGCCGCTGTCGGCCGAGCAGATCTGTTTGATCCTTGACACCGCGGAGCCATTCAAGGAGATAAGTGAGCGCGCGATCAAGAAGGTGCCGGCGCTGCGGGGCCAGACCATCGTCAACCTGTTCTTCGAAGCGTCCACGCGAACCCGGATCTCTTTCGAGTTCGCCGAGAAGCGCCTATCCGCCGACACGGTGAACGTGGCCGTGTCCGGATCGAGTGTGTCCAAGGGGGAAACGCTCGTGGACACCGCGCGCAACCTCGAGGCGATGCGGATCGATATGGTCGTGATCCGCCACGGCGAATCAGGCGCGGCACAGTTCCTCGCCGAGCGAATCGAGTCCAACGTGATCAATGCCGGAGATGGAATGCATGAGCACCCAACTCAAGGGCTGCTCGACCTGCTGACGCTTCGAGATCACTTTGGCGATCTCGCTGGGCGTCGTGTCTGTATCTGCGGCGACGTTCTGCACTCCCGTGTAGCACGGTCCAATATCTGGGGTCTTCAGAAAATGGGAGCCCAGGTGGCTGTTTGCGGCCCGAGATCGCTCATGCCGACGGCCATTGCAGACCTCGGCGTTACCGTTTTCAAGCGGATCGAGGAGGCCATAGAGTGGGCCGAGGCT
>JBHENQ010000140.1:0-8950 GCA_046261975.1 Gemmatimonadaceae bacterium
TCCGATCCACATCGCCACGAAGATATACATCCAGCATCGCGTCGCCCACGATGGCGATCTGCTTGGATGCCGCGGACGCCAGCAGCGAAACGAGCCGGGTCCGCGCGATAGTGTTAGACATGCACTCAAACTACTAGGGATTAGGGATTAGGGACTAGGGAATAATGCTAGGGATTAGGGATCAGGGATTGGGGATTAGGGACTGGGCACTCCGATTCCCGATTCCCGATCCCCCAATCCCTAATCCCTAGCCTCTACCCTAGCCCTTAGTCTACCTTTGATGGCGCGGTAACAAGGGCACGGGCCTTGCTCACTGACCGCGCACATCCTGCCATCAAGTCTCGCATCTAGTACTATTGCCTAGCGTTCTAGAACGATTCAACGAAGGAGCCAAGACTCGCGTCTTCGCGATTCAGGAGTACTTCACCCTGGCGTGGAACGCGATTCGGTTCATTTTCGTTCGCCCGTTCTACGGCTCCGATCTCATCCAGCAGATGGACGCCATCGGTGTTCAGTCCCTGGGCATTGTTCTGCTCACGGGCTTCTTCACGGGTATGGTGCTCGCGCTTCAGATGTCGGTTCAATTGGCGACGTTCGGCGCGACCCTCTATATCGGCGCCCTCGTTTCGGCGTCCATGATACGCGAGCTGGGTCCTGTTCTCGCCGGCCTCATGGTCGCCGGCCGCGTTGGATCGGGAATCGCCGCGCAGCTCGGATCAATGAAGGTGACCGAGCAGATAGACGCCCTCAACACGCTCGGCACCGATCCCATCAAGAAGCTCGTCACACCGCGCGTGGTGGCGGCGCTGATCATGCTTCCAGTGCTCACGATAATCAACGATCTGGTGGGAATTCTCGGTGGCAACGTGATCGCGTGGCTATATGTGGGCATTCCTACCGGACTATACTGGCGTACAGTCTGGGACCAGATTGCCACGGGGGGGTTCACGCTGAGATACATCCCGAACGATTTTATTCAGGGTCTGGCCAAGCCGTTCGTTTTTGGAGGAATCATAGCTATAACGGGATGCTTTTTCGGGCTCAAGACCACCGGTGGTACTGAGGGAGTAGGTGTGGCAACGACGAGAACCGTCGTGACGGCCAGCATTACGATCCTGATCGTGGATTACTTCATGACACAGGTGATACTGGCGGTGTTCACGCCATGACCGACGAGCCCAGCGGGCGCGGTGGCAAACCGGGTCAGCCAGCAGAACCGAGACCGGGCTACCGCCGTGCCGAAGACGCAGAGCGATCCAAGAAGGAACGCGACGTCCGTGCCGCTATCCGTGACGAGCTGGACAGCGAGGAAGCCGCATCGGGCGCGGATCGCTCCGCGACGGCCACTCAGGAGACACCGATCATCGAGCTGGACAGCATCTATCTCGCGTTCGACGAGCCTGTTCTGGAAGACGTGTCTTTCGTCGCTTATCAGGGAGAAACCATAGTCGTGGTAGGGGAATCAGGCACGGGCAAGTCCACGATTCTCAAGCTGCTTCTGCGCCTGCTCGTGCCGGAGAAGGGTCGCGTGTTGATAGACGGAGAGGACATTACCCCGCTAAACTTCGAGGAGGCACTGGCCGTGCGGCAGAAGATGGGAATGGTGTTTCAGGGTGCCGCGCTCTTCGATTCCATGAACGTTTATGAGAATATTGCGTACCCACTGCGCGAGCACACCGACATGGCGGAGTCAGAGATCGAAGCTCGCGTAAAGGAAAAGCTGCAATTCGTGGACCTTGATCCGGAGCGCGTGATGGAGATGCTTCCCGCGGAACTTTCGGGCGGGATGAAAAAACGCGTGGGTATTGCTCGCGGTATGGCGAACAACCCGGAGGTGATGCTTTACGACGAGCCAACCTCGGGGCTCGACCCACTGACGACCGGCACGATTACGCGTCTGATCATGAAACTGCAGCGAGAGTTGAACGTCACAAGCATAGTGGTATCCCACGACATCCGTTCAGCCTTTCGAATGGCATCGCGGGTGGCCTTGCTGGCAGACCACCATATTTCCTTCTTCGGAACTCCCGAAGACATGACCGCGAGTGAGGACGAGTATCACCGCGATTTCCTGGGCGGATTCTAGCGGATCCGGAGCATTTGATCTATGAAACGTTCGACGTTCATAACATGGGATCAACTCAAGGTCGGAACGATCATCCTGATCGCCTTGCTGGTGCTGATTGTGGCGATCTTCAAACTGGGTCAGGCCGCAAACCTGTTCACCAGCCGCTACTCTCTCGTCGCCTTCCTGCCCAACGCGAACGGTTTGCGCGAGGGCGGATCGGTAACTGTTGCAGGCCAGCTCGCGGGCGTCGTCAAAGAAATCGAGTTTCTGCCGCCGGACGGCGACACAACACGGAATCTCAAGGTTACAGTGGAAATCAATGAGGATCTGCAGCCGCAGATTCGCGAAGACTCCTACGCCAAAGTGCGCACGCTGGGTCTCCTCGGCGACAAGATTGTGGATCTCTCGCCGGGAACACCTCGCTATGCTGTGCTCGCCCCGGGCGACACTATTCGCGTCGCCGTGTCGCTGGACTACGACCAGGTCATATCTCAGGCATCGGGTGCCGTTGGTGACATGGTAGAACTGGCTCACGACCTGCGCTCCATAACTGGCTCGCTGGTGCGCGGAGAAGGAACCGCGGGCCAGCTCCTCACAAACCGCACGATCTACGACCAGCTCTCGACGACGCTCGTGGAAGCCAACGGATTTCTCCGCCGCTTGCAGGCTCCCGGCGGCACGTTCGGCCGACTCGTGGATGATCCTACTCTCTACAATCGGCTGACGAACCTTACAGGGTCGATGGACTCGCTGCTGCGACAGGTGCAATCGCAACAGGGCACGCTGGGCAAGCTCATCAACGACGACACGCTTTACACGCGCATGGTTTCAGCGACGACCACGGCTGATTCGCTGCTCAAGCTCCTGTCGGGCGGTCAGGGCTTCGCCGCGCGTCTGCTCAACGATCAGCAGATGTACGACAAGCTCAACAAGACCATCACAGACTTGAATGCGATCCTGGAGGACGTGCGCAGGAACCCGCAGAAGTACACGAAGGGAATGATCAAGGTGTTTTAGAGCTCGGGAGTGGGGAGTCGGGAGTCGGGAGTCGGGAACCCCGATTCCCGACACCCGATTTCCTGTATCTCATATCCGATTCTCGACTCCCGACTCCCGACTCCCGACTCCCGATTCACGGCTCCCGAGCACGACGCCCCACCCTGATCCTCGCTCTCGCCCTGGTGGGGATCTCTTTCGCAGCGCCCCTCGTACGACTGTCGGACGCGCACCCACTGGCGATCGCCGTGTGGCGGCTGTTGTTCTCACTCGGCATTATCGTGGTCGCGCTTGTTCCATCCCGTGGGTGGCGACAGTGGCGACGTCTCGACCGGCAGGCATTCGTTCTCGCCTCCATAGCAGGCGTGATGCTAGCCTTGCATTTCTGGTCCTGGAACACGTCAATAGGCATGACCACAGTGGCCGCGTCAGTCGTGCTGGTCAACCTCCAGCCGGTGATCGTCGGAGCTCTGTCTGCAGTATGGCTCCGCGAAGCTCCAACGAACCGGCAGTGGGCAGGGATCGCGATCGCCATGGCAGGCGCGGTCGTCGTTGCGTGGACTGACTTCGGGTCTAGCGGCACCTCGGCGACGAGCGGCCGCGCGCTGCTTGGCGACCTTCTGGCTTTTGCCGGAGCAGTCACGGCAGCCCTTTATTATCTGGCAGGCCGCCGCCTGAGACAGACGCTCGACCTGTGGCCATACGTCGCGCTCGTTTACGGAGCCTGCCTGCTGACGTTGCTGGTGATAGCCTTTGCAGCAGGTGTCCCGCTGGGCGGCCAGCCGCCTCGCGAGCTGGCGATCTTCTTCGGGCTTGCACTCGGGCCAATGATGTTAGGCCACACCGGAATGAACTGGGCGCTCAAGTATCTTCCCGCTTTCGTGGTTAATCTTACTCTTCTAGGTGAGCCGATAGGCGCCACTCTACTGGCGGCCGTTCTACCGGGCATTCGGGAGACGCCGCCAGCGCTAACGCTGGCTGGAGGCGTGCTGGTTATGCTGGGCATCCTTGTGGCGCTACCCGGACGAGCTCGGGAGTCGGGAGTCGGGAGTCGGGAGTCGGGAACTGGGAATCGGGAGTCGGGAGTCGGGAGTCGGGAGTGACCCCACACCCGACACCCCACACCCCACACCCCACACCCACTGTCTATCCACGATGACTCCTCCCGTGCCCTACAACCTCGACGTCGTGGCCACACGAGGTGATCTCGTGGAATCGCGCCATAGTGTGTCAGCCGCAGTGGTGGACTCGTCTGGTCGCCTCGTTGGATATGCCGGCGACCCATCGCTGGTGACATGCTGGCGCTCGTGCGCCAAGCCATTCCAGGTGATGCCGTTCCTCGAGTCCGGGCACTTCGACCGATTGGGCTGGACGGAGAATCACCTCGCGCTGGCGTGCGCGTCTCACGGAGGAGAACCGGAGCACGTATCGCTGGCCGAGTCAATGCTTCGCTCAGTTGAGCTCGAAGAAGGTGACCTCGCCTGCGGGGCTCACGAGCCGCTATCGCGGCGTGGTTCGCGCCTGCTCCAGCAGTCCGGCGACAGGCCGACCCGTCTCCACAACAATTGCTCCGGAAAACACGCCGCAATGCTCGCCTTCGCCTGTACGGCGGGATATCCGGTGCTGGGATACCAAAATTTCGGACACTCCGTTCAGCACGCCATTGTAAATGTGCTTGTTCAGTGGACCGGAGTTGCTGAAGAGGATATCGAACAAGTGGTAGACGGTTGCGGTGTCGTGGCGTTCGGTCTCCCACTCCAGGCGATGGCGCTCGCGTTCGCCAGACTCGGTGCCGGCGCACAGGATAGCAACGAGATTCCTGCTCGGATCGTGACAGCGATGCGGGCTCAGCCCTTCCTGGTCGGGGGAACAGACCGCTTCGACACCGTGCTCATGGAGGAAACCGGCGGATCTGTCGTCGCGAAGGTAGGCGCAGAGGGTGTCCACACCGTCGCGGTTCCTGACGCGAGACTGGGATTTGCCGTCAAGGCGGAAGATGGCGCAGCTCGCGCCCAGTATGTCGCAGTGCTCAGGATGTTGCAGCACCTCGGCGTTCTACAGCCATCTCTTCCGCCGCGGCTGGCTGCGTTCTTGCGAATACCCATTCAAAACACTCGCGGTGAAATTGTTGGTGAGGTCAGGCCGGCCGCATGAGCGAATGCAACGAATCAGCATGCCGTGCACGCTTTCGATGAGTGACTCTTCTCCTGGTCAGGGTAGTGTTGGTGCGCTCGACCGCGGCACTCAGGAGCTGGTTCGTCTTGCAGCGCTGATCGCCGTAGGCGGTGAGGATATGCTGCGATCTGGAATGTCACGGGCCGCGGAACGGACGGATCACGTTTGGGTCGAGGAGCTAATCCTGCAATCCTATTTGTTCGCCGGCTTCCCGCGGGCACTCAACGCCGCCCGCGAATGGCGCCGCATTTCCGGACGCTCGGCCCCCCTCACGGATGACGGCGAGGATTACGGCGACGCAGAAGGTTGGCGCCAGCGCGGCGAGGTCACATGTTCGACCGTCTACGGAGAGATGTACACCGCGCTTAGAAGGAACATCAGGTTGTTGCATCCCGCGCTGGACGCCTGGATGGTTGTCGAGGGATATGGGAAAGTTCTGTCTCGGCCGGGGCTCGATCTCAAGCGTCGAGAACTATGTATCGTTGCGGTCTGCGCTGTCACCCAACAGTGGCGCCAGCTGCACTCGCACTTTCACGGAGCGGTGAATGCAGGAGCGGTCGGCGAGGAAGTGTTAGAAACTCTGTCGGTGGCTTCGGAGTTCGCGACCGCAGCTCAAACCGAACACTGGCACTCGCTCTGGGCACGAGTGCGACGGGCAGCCCAATCGTGACCTCGTTTATCGACCGCGTCGTTATCAGCGTGCGGGCCGGCACGGGCGGCTCGGGATGCACCTCTTTCCGGCGAGAGCATCGCGTGCCCATGGGTGGGCCCGATGGCGGTGACGGCGGTCGCGGAGGAGATGTCGTTGTGAGAGCCGACAGTAATCTCGCTACGCTGCTCGATTACACGTACCGCACGCAGTGGGTGTCTGAGCGTGGCGAACACGGAATGGGATCGAACAAGACGGGCCGTTCCGGAGACGACGTGGTGCTACCGGTTCCGCTCGGTACGGTGCTGCGCGATGCCGACACTGGTGAGATTCTAGGAGAATGTCTTTCCGACGGCGATGAGGTAATTGTGGCGCGGGGAGGTCGCGGAGGCAAAGGCAACACGTTTTTTGCCACCGCGACACATCAGGCCCCAAGAGAATGGCAGCCCGGGGAAGAGGGTGAGGCTCGCAATCTCGAGCTGGAGCTCAAGCTCATCGCAGACGTGGGACTCGTAGGGCAGCCGAATGCCGGGAAGTCAACATTGTTATCGGTCATTTCTGCTGCCCATCCCAAGATCGGCGACTATCCGTTCACGACGCTTTCACCGAATCTCGGCGTGGTGCAGCTGTCGGATCATCGCACGTTCGTGGTCGCTGACATTCCTGGCATCATAGAAGGAGCGCACGAAGGAAAAGGACTCGGCCTGCAGTTCCTGCGTCACATAGAGCGCACCAGGATTCTCGCGTTTCTCGTCCCCGTTGATTCGATGGACTGGCGGGCCGAGTACGACGCATTGCGGTCTGAAGTAAGGAGCTATTCCGTGGAGCTGGCTGCCAAGCCGCATTGCGTCGTTTTCACCAAGATGGATCTTCTTGGCGACCTGGCACCGCCGGAGCTCCGTACGCGCGATGCGTTCGCTGTACTGGCAGTCAGCGCTGCCGCTCGCAAAGGTCTCGATACTCTTCTGTCGGCCCTGTGGAGCAAGCTGTTGGATCTGAAAAGAGAGGTCGAGCGGGAGGCAGCCGACGCAAGCATCCCCTGAGGTAACTGCAGAGCTTGCCAATCGCTGCGGAGCGAGGTTGCTCCAACAGAGTGATATAGACTACCCTGCTGCGCTGCACGATCTACCTGACCCGCCGTCCAGGCTGTTTGCGATCGGCGATCTGGGCTTGCTCGGGGCACCTGTCGTGGCCATCGTCGGCACGCGGCAGGCGACGACATATGGGGAACGCGTTACACGCCAGATAGCTGGCGGCCTCGCACGCGCAGGGGCAACGGTTATTTCGGGTATGGCGCGCGGTATCGATGGCGCGGCGCATCGCGCAGCCCTGGAAGTCGGGGGCAAGACGTGCGCAGTGTTGGGGACCGGCATCGACATCGCTTATCCGGTAGCACACCGGCCGCTGCGGGACCAAATAGCGCAGCAAGGGCTTCTGCTATCGGAGGAATTGCCTGGGGACCACGGTCACGCGGGATCCTTTCCCAAACGGAACAGGATCATAGCTGCTCTCGCGAAGGTGACCCTCGTGGTAGAAGCGGGCCACCGCAGCGGCGCTCTGATAACTGCGCTGCACGCACTGGACCTGGACCACATGGTAGCGGTAGTTCCTGGACCAATTGATTCAAAGCAGAGTGCCGGCTCCAACGAGCTGGCGCGGGACGGCGCACATGTGGTGTGTGGCGTTGCTGATGCGCTGGCTCTCATGGGTTTGGGCCATGCACGCGAGCGCGAACGTGATGCTATGAATGAGGCGGAGCGTGCCGTCTGGCTGGCTCTGGAAGACGGCGAGATTACGATCGAGGAGATATCAGCGCACACATCCCTGCCGGCACGCGAGTGCCTCGTAGCCATCACCGCGCTCGAGGTTGCGGGAGTAATCGAATGCACGCTCACCGGCGGGATAGCCAGACGGTGAGCTATTGCTAGATTCCAGAGAATGATCGGCGCTCAGAAATACGCTGCTCCCGATCCGGCCTCCGGATCGAAGACCCGAGACTATCGTGCTCGAATCTATGCGCAGTACTCTTCGGGTCGGCACGAGCGGCTGGCTCCAGCTTCGATCGAGGCCCTGTCGCAGTCCGGGCCGTACCTCTCGCGATTGGTGTCGAGACACTTCCCACCGGACCGGAAGGCCATTGTGTTGGACCTAGGCTGCGGTCACGGTTCGCTGGTACATTTCGCGCGCCACTCCGGATACCTGAATGTTCGCGGCGTCGACAGCTCGGTCGAGCAGGTCGAGGCGGCTTCCAGATTGGGGATCCAGAATGTCGAATTGGGGGACGCCATTGAAACCCTCAGCGCTGTTCCGGATAGCTCCTGTGACGTTGTCGTAACCTTCGACGTTATAGAGCACTTCGCGAGGGATGAAGTGCTTTCGCTGGTAGATGGCGTGCATCGAGCGCTACGCGACGGCGGCCGGTGGATCATCCACACGGTCAACGCGGAGTCCCCGTTCTTCGGTCGTATTCGTTACGGCGATGTGACCCACGAGACCGCCTATACGCGCACCTCTCTCGGCCAGCTCCTGCTCTCATCCGGATTCCGACGCGTTGATTGCTACGAGGATTCACCCGTCGTCCACGGCGTCATGAGCGCGATGAGGTTCGTTCTGTGGCAGTTGATTCGTGGGGCTATGCGCCTCTCAATTGCTTCGGAAACGGGGAACTCCGGCCGCGAATCGATTTTCTCGCAGAACTTTCTCGCCGTAGCCGTGAAATGATCTCGCCGGCGGCAAAGTCCGCCGTGATCAATCGGCTGCCGCGCCATGTCTATCTTCACGTTCCATTCTGTGCGCGGCGCTGCTCCTATTGCGACTTCGCGATCGCCGTGCGCAGAAACGTGCCGGTCCATGACTTCGTGGATTCCGTGCAGCGCGAGATTGCCATCCGGTTCCCCGAGTCGGGCGCCTGGCCTGTCGACACCATCTATCTGGGCGGGGGCACGCCGTCGCTGCTGGGCGCAGATGGGCTTGTGCGCACCCTGGACGCTCTTCTCGAGCGTTTCTCCCCAGCATTGGGCGCTGAGATAACGGTCGAAGCCAATCCGGATGACGTGTCACTG
>JBHENQ010000141.1:0-8221 GCA_046261975.1 Gemmatimonadaceae bacterium
AAAGCCTGCAGTGAGCTTGGACAGATCGATGGCTCCGAACACGGCTGCGCGCTCCGCAACGACTACAGCGAACGTGTCAAACTTTGGGAGGTAGCGATTGCCATACCCGGAATCGCGGACAATCAGAAACAGCTGGTCGCCAGTGCCGGCATACTCGGGCACCTTCAACATGCGATTCTGCTGTGCGTCATACTCCAGGTACCAGGCAGGGCGATAACAGCCCGTGACCACCCATAAGAGCAGCGCGGCCGCCCAAACTGCCGGAGAGCCAGGTCGCATTAACGCTGAGGAATCGAACATTGTGGTCACCTGGCCTGACAACACGTGGATTGTGCCTTGCCGTCGCCATGAATGAGCGGCATAAGCTCGTCAAGCAGTCCGGGCCCCCGCAAGAGGTTTTCTTTGACACCATTGTGACCTGACTTACGTCTTGTAACAAGCGGGTCGCCTCGTAACTTCCTTAGCCCCATGAAACTCTCCGACACCTCCATCTCGCGCCCGGTATTCACCAGCATGCTCAGCACGGCGCTGGTGCTGTTCGGCGTCATCGGCTACACCAAGTTGTCGGTTCGCGAGTTTCCAGACGTGGATCCGGCGATAATCTCGGTCTCCACCTTCCTCCGCGGCGCCAATCCCCGTGTGATGGAGTCGGCCGTCACCGACATCCTCGAGGAGGAACTGAGCACGGTCCAGGGGCTGCGCACGCTCACAAGCTCGAGCGCGGAGCAATCCAGCAACATCACGCTCGAATTCACGCTGGACCGCAGTGTGGAGGAGGCGGCGCAGGACGTGCGGGACAAAGTATCGCGTGTCCGCGGACGCCTGCCGGAGGAAGTGGAGGAGCCAGTGGTTGCGAAGCAGGACGCCGACGCTCAGCCGTTCTTCTGGCTGGCGCTCTCGGGCGACAACTACAACCTTCTCCAGCTCTCGGATGTAGGCGACCGTCTGGTGAAGACGCGGCTGCAGTCGCTCCCAGGCGTGGGTCGCGCTCAGATTTTCGGCGAGCGTCGCTTCTCGATGCGTGTCTGGCTCTCGGCATCAGAGCTGGCCGCGCGCGGCCTTACAGTGCAGGACGTCGAGAGCGCCATCCGCAGCCGAAACATAGAGGTTCCCGCCGGCCGCATCGAGTCTGACCGTCGTGAGTTCACTGTGCGCTCCCTCGGCGAGCTCAAGAATCCGGAGGAGTTCGGCGAGCTCACAGTGTCGAGCCGCGACGGCCAGCTCGTGAAGCTGCGCGACCTCGGATCCGTCGAGCTTGGCGCCGAGGATGACCGGAGTGTGCTCCGGTACAAGGGTACGCCCGCGGTGGCGATCGGCGTCATCCGTCAGTCGAAGTCCAATCTCGTGCAGGTGGCGGACGCGATCCGCGGCGAGCTGCCGGCCATTCAGGCGTCGCTCCCGCCAGGCGTGAACATCTTCACCGCGTTCGACCAGTCGGTGTTCGTGAAGCGTTCGATCAAGGAAGCGGAGGAGACGCTCGTTATTGCGGGCGTACTCGTTATCGCCATCATTTTCATTTTCCTGCGCAACTTCCGGGCAACGATCATTCCTGGCCTCGCGATCCCAACGTCGATCATCGGGACGTTCGCGATCATGTACTTCCTCGGCTTCTCGATCAACAACTTCACGCTTCTCGCGCTCACGCTGGCGATTGGCATCGTTGTGGATGACGCGATCATTGTTCTCGAGAACGCGTATCGACACCAGGAGGAGCTGGGCGAAGATCCCAAAACAGCCGCGGTCAATGGCACGCGCGAGATTGCTTTCGCCGTGATCGCGACAACGATCTCACTCATCGCGGTGTTCACCCCACTCGCGTTCCTCCAGGGAACGACGGGGCGGCTGTTCAATGAGTTCGGCATCGCTGTGGCCGGGTCTGTGCTGATATCCGGCATCGTGGCGCTCACGCTCACGCCCATGCTGTCCGCGAAAATTCTGCGCCTGCCGGCTCGGCACGGGCGCGTGTATCTGGCGCTCGAGCGCGGCTTCGACGGGCTGGCGAACGGCTACGCCCGCACGCTAGTGCGCGCGGTGAGACTTCGCTGGGTGACGGTGGGCATCGCTTCGGTCATCGTGCTCCTGTCGGTTTTCGTCTTCCGTGCTCTCGAGCGCGAGTTCGTACCTTCGGAAGATCGCGGCTTCTTCGTGACGTTTGTTGTCGCTCCGGAGGGTGCGTCGCTCGCCTACACCGACGAGTACCAGCGCCGCGTAGAGGAGATCCTTGGGCGAACTAAGGACGTGCAAGGCTACTTCAGCATCATCGGGTGGGGCGGCCGCGTGAACGGCGGGATCATCTTCACCCGTTTGACCGACTGGGCCGAACGCGACCGTTCGGTACCGGATATTCTGGCCGAGGTTCAGCCGCAGTTCATGCAGATCCCCGGCATCTTTGCCTTCGCAAGCAATCCGCCGGCGTTCGGCTTCGGCAATCCGGTGCAGTTTGTGGTGCGACATCCGAACTTCGACACCCTCGCGACGGGCATGGATGCGCTCACCAGCCGTGTGCGGCAGATCAAGGGACTTCAGAACGTCGACACCGATCTGCGCGTCAACAAGCCTGAGCTCTCGGTCAGCTTCGACCGGGATCGCGCCGAGGACCTCGGTGTCTCGGTGCGCGACATCGCTGCCACGCTCCAGACCATGCTCGGATCCAGCAGGGTGAGCACGTTCACGCGGAACAACAAGCTGTACGACGTGATGGTGCAGCTCAGACCGGGCGAGCGCGCCACACCAACCGACATGACAGGGCTTTTCGTGCGGGGCCGCGACGGCCAGTTGGTGCAGCTCAGCTCGGTAGCGCGCATCGACGAAGGCGTCGGCCCGCGGCAGCTCAATCACTTCAACCGCGTGCGCTCCTTCACCCTGTCGGCCGGGCTCGATCCCGGATTCACGCTGGGCGCGGCCCTGGATTCAATCAGCCATGTTGCGGAGGAGGTGCTGCCGGGTGGGAGCAGCGTGGAACTCGCCGGCGAGTCACGCGAGTTCCGGGAGAGTGGCAACGCCCTCTACTTCGCTTTCGCGCTCGCGCTCGTGGTCGTGTTCATGGTTCTGGCATCGCAGTTCGAGTCACTCGTGCACCCCTTCACCGTGCTCCTGTCGGTGCCGCTCGCGGTGGCCGGCGCGCTGGCGACGCTCCTCATCGCCAGGTCCACGCTCAACCTGTACAGCCAGATCGGGATGATCCTGCTGATCGGATTGGTGACGAAGAACTCCATCCTTCTGGTAGAGTACGCCAACCAGCTCAAGGCGAAGGGAATGGAGACCGTGGCCGCGGTGCTCGAGGCTGGACGCATCCGGTTGCGGCCGATCCTCATGACTTCCGTCGCGACGATCATGGGAGCTTTGCCTATCGCACTCGGCCTGGGCGCGGGATCAGTGAGTCGCCGCCCGCTGGGCTACGCGATCGTTGGGGGTTTGCTCTTCTCGACGGTGCTCACGCTTTTTCTCGTTCCCTCAGTCTACGTTATCCTTGACGCCGCGCGCTTGCGCTCACGAAGGCGAGTGCCGGCGCTTGTGGAAGTACCAGGCGATTGATGGCCGCGATCCTTCTTTTCCTGCAACTGGCCGCGGCCGACACCATCCCGCGGATCACCCTCGACGAAGCGCTCCGTCGCTCGGCGCGGGTCGACCCAGCCTACGTCGCTGCAGCCGGCGCGGTCGAGACCGCCGGATGGTCACGCAGAGCCGCGCGCTGGTCGTTTTTCTTTCCGTCCATCAACGCGCAATCCGACGCGAGCAGATTCTCGACGCCCACGTTCAACCTTGGCACCGGCCGGCCGGAAGACGTCTCGGTGAGCGCTCGACTCGACGCGCGTTACGACGTATTCCTTGGCGGCCGAAAACTTGCGGAGCTGCGCCGGTCGAACGCGGAGGTGGTGAGCGCCGAGGCGGGGGAGCGCGAGGCACGGTACGACGTCGCGCTGCGTACCGAGCAGGATTTCTACCAGGCGCTCGCCGACCAGGAGTTGGAGCGCGTGGCGCGGGAGCGCGTGCGTCGCGCGGAGGAACAGCTCGTCATCGCGCGCGCGCGCGTGGTCTCGGGTGCAGCGGTGTCCAGCGACTCGCTTCAGCTTCTGCTCGAGCTCACCCAGGCGCGCGTCACCCTGCTTCAGCAGAACACGGCGCTTCGCGTAGCGCGCCTTCAGCTCGGCCGCCGAGTGGGCTTCGATGGGCCCGTTCAGCCGGTGGCGATCGATTCGCTCCCGCAAGCCGAGCTGCCGATCACTCTCGCGCAGGCGATCGCCGAGGCGAGGCAGCGCGGGCCGACGTTCGTTGCAACGCGCGCGAATGAGGAAGCCGCTGAGGCGCTGGTGCGCGCCCAGCGCGGCTTCTACTTCCCGCAGCTCTCGGTCAATGCCTCTACCAGCGCCTTTGATGACAGGTACTTCCCTACGGCCACCACCAGGTCGGCGTTCTCGTTCTCGGTTAACCTTCCCATCTGGAACAACGCGCAACGCGAGGTCGCGCTGGAGCGGGCGAAAGTGTTACGCGAGATCGCGCGCGTTACGAGACGCGACCTGGAGCGTGCTGCTGAGCGCGATCTGACTGAAGCATACGAAGCGTACACCAACGCGCAGGCGACAGTTGCGCTGCGTCGCGAGGCGCTTGTCGTTGCGCGTGAGAACTATCGCGTGCAGGATACGCGTTACAAGGCTGGCGCGACGACCATACTCGATCTGCTCAGCGCGCAGTTGCTATTGACGGAATCTGAAGCAAACCTGGTGCAAGCACAGTTCGCGGCGCGGCTTGCGCTCGCCGAGCTCGAGGCGATACTCGGCCGCAGGCTCTTCAACGACAGGACCGCACCTTGAGACCCATATTTCTCGTCGCCATTGCCACGTTGGCACTCGGTGCATGTAAGCCGGCGGACAGCGCGGACGCGCGTGGTGGTGCTGGCGGCCCACCGGCGATGCCCGTCGACGTGGCCATCGCGCAGAGTGACACGGTAGTCGACGCCATCAACGCAACGGGACAGATCGAGGCGGTGCAGGCGATCGAGCTTCGTCCGGACGTCGAAGGGCGCATCACGGCAATCATAGTGGAAGAAGGGCGGATCGTCGGGCGTGGTGCACCGCTCTTCAAAATCGACGATGCCGAGCTGCGGACACAGATCGCGCGCGCCGAAGCAGATCGAGATCTCGCCCGGCAAGCGCTGGCGCGCACCAAGCAGCTGCTCGATCAGAACGCGTCGCCGGCATCGGAGCACGAGCGCGCCGAGGCGATGGCGCGGAGCACGCAGGCGCAGCTCGATCTGCTCACGCTGCGCCTGGCGCGGAGTACCGTGCGTGCACCGTTCAGCGGTGTGGTCGGGCGCCGGCTGGTGAGCCTGGGGGACTATGTAACGAGCAGCACTCGGCTCGTGGCGTTGCAGACATACGATCCACAGCGCGCGGTGTTCCAGGTGGCGGAGCGCTACGCCGAGCAACTCGCCCTGAACCAGCGAGTCGCGTTTCGGGTTGCGTCGCTACCGGGGCGCGAGTTCATAGGCGTCGTGGATTTTGTGGATCCGGTTGTTCAGCTGCCCGGCCGCACGATCACCGTGAAGGCGCGTGTGGAAAATCCGCGCCGGGAGCTTCAGTCAGGGATGTTCATCGAGGCGCGGCTCGCGACAGCCGTGCGGAACGACGCGGTCGTGATCCCGGAAGACGCTGTACTGTCGCTGCAGGGCTCGCAGGTGGTGTGGGTAATCGCCGACGGGAAGGCAGCTAGGCGCGAGGTGACACTCGGCGTGCGCACGCCTGGGTTCGTGGAGGTTAGGAGCGGTGTGCAGGCTGGTGAGCAGGTGGTGGTCGGTGGCGCTGAGCGGTTAGGGCCGGGCGCGCCCGTCAGCGCTACCGTCGTGAAGCGCGGGAAGGCTGTGGCGGGAGAGCCGGAGAAGCGATAGCGCTGGTGCGCTATTCCTAGTCGTCAATTCGCACGAGCCCGGATAGCGTGCCAAGCTGGTCGCGCAGGTAGATCTCCAGCGCCCTCAGTACGGAAGTTGGAGTTCCGCCTCGCAGAAGCGCCGCGGGTCGCCCAGCAACGAGTGTTCGATGTCGCTCGGGGCCGAGGCGTCGTTCTGCGTGACCCAGAAACGACGAGTACTTCTCCGATCATCGCTCGCGGAGTCGAGTGGCGATGAGCGTGCAGGACTTATCGGCCTCGTCCGCTCTCGGCCAGGACGTCAACGAGGACGCGCAAGCTCGGTCAGTGCCTCCCCCGCGATCTCCAGTGCGGCGGTTGCTTGCTCGCGCGTGACCGAGGGGAAGGCATCGAGAAACTTCTCCATGCTGTCCCCTGCTGCCAGATAGTCGATCAGATTCTGCACGGGCACGCGTGTGCCGACGAAAACAGGCGTGCCGCTCAAGATTTCGGGATCGCTGTGGATCACGCTCGAAACCACGGGCATAAGAACCTCCCATTCGTCCCTCTCTAACACTACTCCCAAGGCGCGTGTGTGTCTAGAAATAATGATTCGCTGGCACCTGAACATTTCCAGCCGGCTGTGCGCGATTGGTACCCACTTGGCCGAGCAATGCCACAGCCTCACGCAACGGCCAGTAGGTGGTTAAGGCAGAGCACGGCGTATCGCACAGCCACAGGCCCAGCTCATCCAAATCAACTGTGGGCTCCTCTTGCAAGCGCACCTGCGCCGCGAAAGCGAGCTGGGTCATTGTTGCGAGGACAGACCGACTGCGGGTCCGGCCAATGTGCATCTCGCCCATGGCCTGCTCTTCAGCGGATAGTACGCGCGACGAAGCCGGGATCTGCCAGAGCCGCCGCACTGCCGCCCTCTGAAACCGGGCGACGAACCCCCGCGTGTCGGCAACCGGAACAACAACAGAGAGTAGGGAGCGCTCGTTCACACAGAGGGCGAGGTGCGACGGGCGGGTGGCAAGCAGGTTGGCATACCAATCGCCGAGGACGGCGGTCGGGAAGTGCTCGGCCGGTGCGACTTCAGAGCGGAGCCGCTTCAACAGTCGTTGAGTGCAGCGTAGAGTGATCAAATTCCGACGAGACCTCCGTAGATTCGAGCAGCTACTCCCGTGCGGCCGATACTGAACGCCGCCCAACCTCGTTGGACGTTTGAGCGAGTCCGAGCACAGTATTTTATACAGGGCAGCTCAGTGAAAGGTCAGGTTTGGCGGATGTTTCTTGATGGCAGGCCAAAAATAACTTTGGTGGCGCCTATTGCGCTCCTCGTCACGTCATCTGCCCCCCTTCGACTGCTGCGTCGGTTTACTCGGGCAGTTGGCTATCTCGTAAATCACCCCCACGCGAAATTTCACATTGCACTGGTCACGTACCTGATTGTGGGCCTTGGTTCGGTAGTTCAGTTCTTGGCGTCGCGATAGAGACACAGGGCGTTTTCGAGGGTGCCTGATTGAAGCCGAGCTGGGCGGAAAGGCTGTAGCAGGCGAGACGGAGAAGCGATAGCGGTCAGCTTCCACTCAGGGTGCTGCCTCCAGCACGTGGGAGACCGGCAGCCTGCAGATCTCGCGAAGCTGTTACTTGCCGCTCCGATCTCCCAGGTCGCAAGAGACCGGCAAGCAGAGACGACATGCGCCTCTGCGCTTGCCAACGTTGCGGCCAGAAACGAAGGTTCGACGCCAAGCTTACCTAATTCGCGGAGGTTTCATGATGAGCGAATGCTTCAAGCCCTTCTCGCGCATTTTCCTCATGACTGTCGCCGTAGCGTCAGTTACGGCGGCTTGTGATTCGAAAGACGCCGCGGATGACGAGGCGACTGTCGCCACGGGCGGAATCGCTTCGAGCGAGATTCCTGACGATCTGCGCGACGTGAGCCTTTACACTCTCACGACGGACAAGATGGACAAGTACTTCGACGCGATGCGCAATATGATGCTTGCCATGAAGGACATGACTCCCGAGGAACGCGAGCGGAGCAGCGTGTGAAAAGGTGTAGCGGACGAGCCGGAGAAATAACGCTCGTCCGCTATTCCATAGCTAAACTAGTGGACTGTAACTCAATTAGCGGTGACACGGATGCGGCGGCGGGGATCTGAATAACTCCAGACGAACGGGTGGCAGTTTTTGTTGTGCGCCCGGATGTACTGCATCAGCTTGCGACGAAGATCGGCGCTGGACGTGAAGATGCCGCGCGCGATACAATCCCGTTCGATCTTCGCGAACCAGAGCTCCACTTGATTGAGCCACGAGCTGTACGTCGGGGTGTAGTGGACATGAACCCGGGGGTGGGCGCCGAGCCACGCGGCGACCG
>JBHENQ010000142.1:0-3500 GCA_046261975.1 Gemmatimonadaceae bacterium
CTTACGATCTCACGCTGTTCCACAAGGATGGTGGCACAGGAATAAAGCTCACTGGTTCCGGAACGACGCCGGCTGGCCTCCCCCTCCCCACGCCTTTCACTCCGCCGCCCTACGATAACTACCTGGGCGCCGCGTTCGGCAAAGATCCGCGCTTCGTATACGCCTCGGTAAAGCGCGGCGGTTTCGCCTACAACCAGCAACTTGGCCAGGGATGGCAGGTTGCGGTCTACGATCGAGAGACAGGTAAAACGTTTCTTCGGACGGCTGCCGTGGGCGGCGGAATGCGGCCAGTGGTCAGTCCCGACGGCAAGTTACTGGCATACGCATCACGGTTCGATGGCAACACCGCACTTCGCCTGCGTGATCTCGTCAGCGGTGACGAGAGCTGGCTCCTTTCGGCGATTCAGCGCGACGACATCGAGTCGCGTTACACTCGCGACGTACTTCCGGGCTACGCTTTCACTCCCGACTCGAAATCCCTGGTCATCTCGTACGGCGGCAAGTTGTGGCGCGTTGCTGTTCCGACGGGGAAGCCGAACGCAATCCCTTTCACTGCCGACGTCAAGCTCGACATGGGTCCCAAAGTGAAGTTTGCCTACGAGCTCAACGATACCACTCTTACAGTGAAGCAGATTCGCAATGCCAGGCCGTCGCCCGATGGCAGGCGGCTCGCCTTCACCGCGCTCGATAAGCTGTGGATCATGGAGCTGCCCGAGGGCAAGCCGCGGCGCGTGACCACCAGCAGGGTCGGCGAGCACTCGCCTACGTGGTCGCCTGACGGACGGTATGTCGCCTATGTCACCTGGACGGAGGAGGGAGGCGATATTTACCGCGTGCGCGCAGACGGTAGGGCTCAACCCGAAAAGCTTACGCGCGAGACGGCGTTCTACGAGCAGCTCAGCTATACCCCCAACGGGGCGCGGCTTGTCGCCGCGCGCGGTCCCCGGCAGCAGCGCGTGGAGCGAGAGAACGAATTTGAGGGTCCGGGGCCACAGGTGATCGAGCTCATCTGGCTTCCAGCCGCTGGAGGAGCCGTCACAACCATCACGCCTCTCAGCTTCTATGGCCGTCCGCATTTCACGCGTGACTCCTCGCGCATATACATCTACGATCCGGCGGATGGACTCGTCTCGATGCGTTTCGACGGCACGGACCGCAAGCCGATCATCAAGATCACCGGCTATATGATACCGGGCGCTCCGCCCACGGCGCAGCCCAATCCGGCTGATGAGATTCTGATCTCTCCTGATGGAAGCCGCGCAATCACATCCGTAGACAACAAGATATACATGCTGGCGGTGCCGATGGCTGGCGGCCAGACGCGATCCATATCGATCAACGCTCCAGCAACCGCGCCCGTGCCGGTGAGACGCATCACCCGCATCGGAGGCGACTTCCTCGGCTGGGCTGAAGACGGAAAGTCGTTCTACTATTCATTGGGCCGCTCCTTCTTCACGTACAACATCGCGCTCGCGGACTCGCTCGTTCGTGATTCAACATCGCGAGCCGATTCGGTAAAGAAAGCAGGCGGCAAAAAGGACTCTGCCGCCAGGACGGACACCGCCGGTGCGAAGGCGGACACCGCTCAGGCGGGCAGGAAGCCCGCGGATGCGGTTGCGCTCACTCCGGCCGACTCCGCCAAGGTGGCGAAAGCCGACACAACGAAGAAAACAAAGCCGGCGTACGAGCCCAACAGGCTCGACGTTCTCATCACCGTTCCGCGCGACCGCCCAGCAGGAACGGTGGTGCTGCGAGGGGCGCGGATCATCAGTATGAAGGGCAGCGAAATCATCGAGAACGGCGACATCGTTGTCACCAACAACCGCATAGCGGCGGTCGGTGCAGCGGGGACGGTTACCTTACCGGTCGGCGCGCGCACGATAGACGTCGCGGGCAAGACCATAATTCCCGGCTGGGTGGACATCCACGCGCACATGTGGCCTACCTGGGGCGTGCACCGAACGCAAGTCTACGAGTATCTGGCGAACCTGGCTTACGGCGTCACGACCTCGCGCGATCCACAGACTTCTACAACGGACGTCCTCTCTTACGGCGACCTAGTCGAAACTGGGGACATGATAGGCCCGCGGGTCTTGTCCACCGGCCCAGGAGTCTTCTGGTCGGACGACATCTCCAGCCTGGACGACGCGCGCGACGTGCTGCGGCGGTATTCCGATTTCTACAACACGAACACGATCAAGCAGTACCTGGTTGGCGACCGCAAGGTGCGCCAGTGGACGGTCATGGCTGCCAGGGAACTGGGTCTCATGCCGACGCTGGAGGGCGGGCTGGACTTCAAGAAGAATCTCACGGAGGCAATCGACGGCTACTCCGGTAGCGAGCACTCGTACCCTATTTCGCCGTTGTACAAGGATGCAGTGGAAGTGTTAGCGCAGAGCGGGATCACCTACACACCAACCCTGCTCGTGCAGTATGGCGGGCCCTGGGCAGAGAATTACTGGTATGAACGGGAGGATATCCACAAGGATCAGAAGTTGATGCGATTCACGCCTCATACGGAGATAGACCGGCGTTCACTTCGCCGGCCGGGCTGGTTCCGCGAGGACCAATACTCGTTCGCAAGGCTCGGCGAACAGGCGGCAAAAATCGTCGCAGCGGGTGGACGGGTAGGTCTCGGGGGACACGGACAACTTCAGGGACTTGGCGTACACTGGGAGCTATGGTCGATAGCGAGCGGCGGCATGCCGCGTCACGACGTGCTGCGTGTCGGCACGATCTTCGGTGCGGAAGCAATCGGACTGGAGAAAGACCTGGGTTCGATAGAGGCAGGAAAGCTGGCGGACCTCCAGGTGCTGGACGCCAATCCGCTCGAGAACATTCGGAATACGAACACGGTTCGCTATGTAATGAGGAACGGTCGGCTATACGAGGGCGAGACCCTGAAGGAGATATGGCCGAGGCAACGAGAGTTGGAGAAGCCATGGTGGTGGAACCGGGATCCAGCAGCAGCAACTCATCAGTGATCGGACAGTGTCTAGCCACTGGCGCCCCATTTTGCTCGGCTTGGGCGGTGTTTGTCCGGTCGTTTCAGCCCAGGAATCAAGGCAGCAGCGTGACACCGTCCATCGCTTGGATACGGTTTCAGTTACTGCGGGGACCTCCGTCTTGCCCAGCCCGCTGTTGCCTTCAATCTCACTCAGCTCGGCGCCGAGCGAAAACATCGCCTCGGCGCCTTCGCGCGTTCTGCCCGACGTGCTTCGCGACGTTGTGGGTGTGCAGGTGCAGCAGACGAATGCCGGTCATGGGACCGTAATCCTCAGAGGGCTTACGGGAAACCAGGTGCTCATTCTGGTGGATGGCGTGAGGCTCAACAACGCCACCATTCGCGATGGTCCTAACCAGCTTCTGGCCCTTATCGATCCGGAACGCATCGAGCGCGTCGAGGTCATTCGAGGACCGGGTTCGGTTCTGTTTGGCAGCGACGCGATGGGTGGTGTGGTAAACGTGGTGACGCGTCGGCCCGCCCCAGGCGCGAGGGC
>JBHENQ010000143.1:0-4186 GCA_046261975.1 Gemmatimonadaceae bacterium
AGCGAAACGTAGCTGAACATCGTGCCTTGCTGCCGCTCGGAACCACGCATCGCGATCACCTTGGGCTTGGGATGCGCCATGATAAACATCGAACATCCTTTGCACCATCCCCAATCGCTACTTTTTCAGCAACCTGCTAGGGTCTGGGGTCTGGGGTGCCGACTCCCGACTCCCGACTCCCGACTCCCGACTCCCGAGTAGTAAAAGGTACATCGAACTCCATCCCATCGCGCGCGATCGCGACCTCGGGAAACACCTCACGTGCCTGGCGCGAAAGCTCTGAAGCATCGCCGGAATACCGGGCAGATAGATGGGTAAGCACGAGTCTTCGTGCGCGTGCGCGCAACGCGACGCTCGCTGCCTCGCGCGCCGTGGAATGTCCAGTCTCGAGAGCACGTGGAGCTTCTTCATCTCCGAAGGTCGCTTCGTGAACCAACACATCCGCGTCCATCGCCGCCTCCACCGTGGCGTCACAAGGACGAGTGTCGCCGGAGATTGCGATCTTGCGGCCCGGTCGAGCACCGCCAACGAGCATGGACGGCTCGATGACCTGGCCATCGTCTAGCGTGACGGCAAGCCCGCGGTGAAGCCTTCCCCAAAGCGGTCCCTCGGGAATGCCCATGTCACGTGCGAGATCGGGATTGAATCGTCCGAGTCGCTCCTGCTCGACCAGCGCGAAACCCAGTGCGTGCCCAGGCCCGTGCTCCGCACCGAACGCCGAGATCGAGTAGCCGCGCCGAGAGATAGTGTCACCAGCCTGTAGCTCGGTGATCTGCACGGGGAATCCGATCTGCTCCACGCCTATCTCCGTCGCGCGCTTGAGAACCCGCGCTGCGCCTCGGGGTCCCCACAGACGAATAGGCTCCTCGCGTCCCTGGAGCGCCAAGGTCCGAAAGAGTCCGATTACACCAAGGATATGATCGGCGTGAAAGTGTGTGAAGAAGATGTCCTGCAGCGAGAATGAGACGCCATAACGCATCATCTGACGCTGCGTGCCTTCACCGCAGTCGAACATGAGTGTTTCTCCCTCGCGCACGATCACGAGACTCGTGACGTTACGCTCGATTGTCGGCCGCGAGGCAGAGGTGCCGAGGAAACGAAGGGAGAGGGACATTGAAGTAAGAGGGTGTCGGGTGTCGGGTGTCGGGTGTGGGGTGTCGGGTCACCCTACACCCTACACCCCACACCCTACACCCTACACCCTACTTAGGAAGATAATCCTTCACGAGCTTCGCGTGCCTGGCTTTATCGATGTTGCCGCCACTGAGCACGATCACTGCGGGCGTCGGAAACTCGCCAAGCCTTCGCGTCAATATGGCGGCAACGGCTACCGCGCCCGATCCTTCAACGACCTCAGACTCATTGTGGGCAAGCCACGCAATGGCGTCTGCGAGCTCGGTTTCGCTCACGACAGCAATGTCATCCAGCCCGAGACGGCCGATTTCAAGAGCATCGTCGTCGATCTGACCCGCCAGACCCTCGGCGAGGGTAGGCGCATCCGGAATCTCGACCACGCGGCCAGCTCGCAGCGAGCGGGCCATTGCCGACGTAGCATCGCTTTGCGCACCCAATATTCGAACGTTCGGTGCAGTGTGCCTCAGGAATGCTGCCATACCTCCTAGAAGTCCTCCTCCGCCTACGGGCAGGACCACAGTCGCGACGCTGGGCAGCTGCTCGAGGATCTCCAGCGCAACTGTCCCTTGGCCCGCGAGAAGCGTGTCGCCCAGACATGCGTTGATGAACGTGACTCCCTGTTCACGCGCGTAATACTGAGCTCTCGCCAACGCGTCGTCGTAATGCTCGGCGTCGGCGTGTACCGACGCTCCAAACGCCTCGATTCCGTTGCGCTTCACGGCTGGAGCGTTGCGAGGAACGAAGATCGTCGCCGGGATTCCGAAATGTTTGGCCGCGCGCGCTACTCCGAGCCCGTGATTTCCCGCCGAGGCGGCGGCCACGCCGCGTACCCGTGCTCCGTGGTCCAGGGATGCGATGGCGTTGAACGCGCCGCGGATCTTGAAGGAACCGGTCTCCTGGTGGTTCTCGAGCTTTATGTAGACATCACCGCCGGCGGCGTCGCTGAGGCCATCAGAACGCCGAAGCTCAGTGCGGCGGATCACTGGCTGCATACGGCGCGCGGCGTCGCGGATGTCCTCGGGTCCAAGATCTCGAAATGACATAAGGTTTCCAGAACTTATCACGGACGCACGACACTCACATTGGCAAGCTTCATCCCAGGATGTCCACAGGAAAAAGAAGGCGGCAATATTGCGCAACTCCGTACCGAAACCGTCGCTGTATAAGTTACTATTCACGTTCGGCTTACAGAGCGTTGGTTCGGTAGTGGGTCAGTCCGAGTTCGAGGACTGGCACCAAGAAAGACACAGACGCGAGACGCGAGAAGTAAAGTCTGCGAGTTGCGAGAATGAGGCACTGGGCGCTACACGAGCCCGCGTGATTCAGAACATCCGCGCCACAGGATGGTTAGTTGCGAGAGGGAGCTTCACTCCATCGTGTGGCATGGGCGACTTCAAGAAACTCCTGGTCTGGCAGAAGGCACATGCAATGGCTCTGGACGCGCACCGAGTCGTGAGCCGGATTCTCTCACTCTTATCAGTCAAGTCGTGGAAGTCCCAAAAAATGCTCTATGGTCTCCGTCGTTATCTGGCTTCTCGGTCAAAGGACAGCAAACAGGCCTAAGTGTTGGTTTCATCCTCGGCCCTGAGGTCTATACTTCTGGCGTCTCGCGTCTGCGTCGTTCTTGGTTGACCTTCCGGTCCCAAACTGACCCACTACCGTTGGTTCAGCAACCTTGACGCCGCTCGTCGAATCCGCTATAATTATGAAGCTTGACGCGGCCCCGTGTTCACTCTGGGGCCTTTGTCTTAAGTTGAGCCCGTGTGCGACGGGACGAAAGGAAACGAGGGATCGGGGCAGTAGTGGAGGATTGACTGGGACAGTGCCCGTCGCATGGATGCGCAGAGTTTGGACGGGGCTGTAGCTCAGCATGGGAGAGCGCTGCAATCGCACTGCAGAGGTCAGGGGTTCGATCCCCCTCAGCTCCATGAGGCGGTGACCTTTACCAAAGGCCGACCGTCCTTTAAATAGATCAGCGGATGCACCATCGCACGGTAGGACGTACGGTTCCAATGGCGATGGACCGCATTCCGCTCTGGCAGGGAAGATGCCCGCCGTTGCTCGGTAGGACGTACAGTTCCAATGGCAGCGTGCGTGGCACGCCCTGGCAGACACATGTGGACCAGCGCCACAGATGAATAGACGCCGCGAGCTTCGCGGCGTTCTTTGTTAGGGCGACGTTTCTTAGCTGTTGCGACGCAGGCTACTGGGCGCCAGCTGAGGTTTGGATGAGAGCCATCGCGTCGAGCCTAAGCGCGTGCAGAACCTCGCCTGTGTAGAGATCGGATTCCCTCTCGGCGCCGCGTCGAAAGTCGCTCACTGCGGTGTTGCCCAAGCCGCCCAGCCAGCGCAGAATCGGACTTTCCCGCACAGCGATGTTATACTCGCGAACGGCCAGTGTCTGGAAGCCCACGCTGTCGCGCACGACAAGGCTCTGGACCAGACCATCGCCCTCGAACGGGCGGCGGAGTGGCGAGCGGATGAAACGTTCGACCATAGGCGGCAACACCCAGTCAGGTTCGTTGCGAAATCGCACGGCATACCCCGCTGTGTTCGGCGTGCGCGCGAGAGTCAGGTCTCCAGAAAGACGCCGTACTCCTATTTGAAAGAAGAGCATCTTGGTGAGAAAGTCTGCGCGTAAGGCGAGCGAATCAGGCATTCCGCGTGGAGGTCCGGTGAGTGGAGCGAGCGAGCCTCGGTGCACGCGGAAGCGAAGCGTGAGGCGTTGCTGGCGTGCGGACGCCTCCCACCACCGCGTGCCGGTGAGATCGGTGACCGAGACATTATAGCTGGCCGGCGATATGTACTTCCGGAGATACCTGGCGTAGGACGGATACGTATTGGCGATGCGCTCGGGGTGGAGGCTGACGGAGAGCAGTACGCCCGTTGCGCCATCTGGTTCCGTTTCAACCCCAATGCTGTCGAGGTCGAACAAGCGCCCCAATTCGGCAGTGGCTCTCGGCAGCAGCGCTGCGTACTCAGCGCGAACGTTCTGTTCGGAGCGCGACTCCAGTCCCAAGAGGAGAGACGTGAGAGCGGTTGCGAGATTCGC
>JBHENQ010000144.1:0-82587 GCA_046261975.1 Gemmatimonadaceae bacterium
AATGGCGCTCCGTCGTTCACCGCCGTGCCCATCCGCTCGACGCCTGTCGCACTTTTTATGAGAGACCATGCGGCACAATGGCTCGGATTGTCTTCCGATCCTGATGTGGCGCGCCCTTCGCTCACGGAATACGCCTCGCGGCTGCTCGGCGCGCTGGAGAAGCGCGGTGCGTCTTTCTTCCAGGAGCTGGTCGCGGAAGCTGGCATTCTGCCGACTCAGGCAGAGCTGGCGCTGGGCGAGCTCGTAGCGCTTGGTCTGGTGACGGCGGACAGCTTCGCCGGCCTGCGCGCGTTGCTCGTTCCTTCCGCCAAACGTAAGCCACTGGGTCGTTCCGCGCCGCGACGGCGACACGGCACGGCGACATTTGGGGTCGAGACCGCGGGCCGCTGGTCGTTGCTGCGCGCCACGCCAGAGCTCACCCTGGAACCCGGGGGAAGTGCTTACCGTGATGCTATCGAGGCCCAGGCTTGGGTGCTGCTCCACCGTTACGGTGTCGTCTCGAAGCGAGTGATTGCGCGCGAGACCAGGTTGGCTCCGTGGCGTGAGCTACTGTCGATCTATCGCCGGCTGGAGGCACGGGGGGAAGTACGAGGCGGAAGATTTGTATCAGGCTTGCCGGGCGAACAGTTCGCGTTGCCCGAAGCCGTTAGCAGGCTGCGCGCTGTCCGCCGAGGCGAGCCCACAGGCGAGCTGATCGGTATCACCGCGGCCGATCCCCTCAATCTCACCGGCATCGTGACGCCGGGCGCACGCATAGCATCGCTAGCGTCCAACCGCGTCGCATACAGAGACGGTGTTCCGATCGCAGCCCGAGAGAGAAAGGAGATCCATCCGCTTGCAGACTACGGAACAGCCAGCACGGCTGATGTCGAACGTGCGCTTCTGAAAAAGCCAGTGAGTCCCGCGCTACGATCGTATCTGCGTCACACGCGCCACTAGCGGACCACTACCGCTAACTGCGTACTGCGTACCCGCTTCGCACTGCGCAGGGACTTCGCGGTACGCACCGAGCACACAATGCTGCGCGACGAGCACTAACGGCGGCATAGTTTCCTGGTTCAGTGCTCGCTGCGTAGCCGTGTGCGAAATGCGCAGTACGCAGTTCTCGGCTAACTGGTGGTTCGCCCCAGCTCAGGCCGGCACTACCTCGAAGCCCAACTGTACGCCGTTGCTGCGGATCCGATCATCCAGGGTCAGCAGAGCCACACCCGGTACCGCCGACCTGGAGACGAGCGCGGACGCCAGATGGATGGCGTCCAAGGTGCGAATCGGCTCAGCGGGAAAGGGCCGACGTGCTCTATCGAGTACATCGTTATCGATTGCTAGAGTCACCCAATGCTGCCCGGCACGAGACAGAGTCGCTCGCAGATCAGTCGCGATGCCCTCACCCAAATGGCCGGTGTGGGTTGCCCTCAGAAGAACTCGATGGCACTCCAGCAAGGCCAATTCTGATGCGAGAACGAGCTCCGCTCCCGCCAGAGTTTCACGTACCGCCTCTCCATGCCATTCGCCAAGCAGCCACGAGAGAATTGCACTGGACTCGGCGTAGACAATCACCGGTCGCCTCGCTCCTCCTCCAATAGGCGAAACACTTCGCCATCGGGCAATCGCGGAGGCAAGCGTGGATAGACCTGAGGGACGTTGGGTGTGCCCAAACGCGCCGACCCGCTATGGACGAGGCCCAGCAATGCCGGGTATGGTACCGGAGACTGCCCGAGGCCTGGCGGTCGCAGCTCCGCCACGATCTCACCCCTGTCGGTAACAAGTATCTGGTCGCCCCTGCGGACGGCCCTCAGATACTCACTCAGGCGATTCTTGAGCTCACGGACCCCTACGGCGCGCATAATCATAATGTAGCCTCATGTAGCTACATTGTCAACTAAAAGGCCAAAGCATTCCGCAGCCAGCACGTTACCTGCGCTACGCGCGGCGCACAAACTGCGCATTACGCCTTTCGCACTCACGGCTGCAAGAAGCGCTGCAGCAAGAAAAGACAGAGCGAAGAATCGCGTTGGTGCTTCTCGCGTAAGCACCGTGTGCTCCGTACTAGCGCGAAATCCGTGCGCAGTGCGCAGCGCAGGTAACGTGCTGGCTGCGAAATGCTTACATGTTCTCTACCATCGCGTGTCCGAACTCGCTGGTCGAAAGCAGCGTCGCGCCCTCCATGAGCCGCTCGAAGTCGTAGGTGACGCGCTTCTGGGCTATGGTCTTCTCCAACGACGTCACGATCAGGTCGGCCGCCTCACCCCAGCCCATGTAGCGAAGCATCATTTCCCCCGAGAGAATCACCGAGCCCGGATTCACCTTGTCCTGGCCCGCATACTTGGGCGCCGTCCCGTGCGTGGCCTCGAAAACGGCGTGGCCGGTGACGTAGTTGATGTTCGCGCCCGGAGCTATCCCAATTCCGCCCACCTGGGCTGCTAACGCGTCAGAGATGTAATCGCCGTTCAGGTTCATGGTCGCGATCACGCTGTACTCGGACGGCCGAGTGAGGATCTGTTGTAGGAACGCGTCAGCTATCACGTCCTTGATGACGAGACCACCGGGCAGCTTCATCCAGGGCCCGCCGTCCAGCGGCGCCGCCTTGAACTCGTCCTTCGCCACCTGATAACCCCAGTCGCGAAAGCCGCCTTCGGTGAACTTCATTATGTTGCCCTTGTGGACGAGCGTCAGGCTCGATCGCTTGGAGGCAAGCGCGTATTCGATGGCCGAGCGAACCAGGCGCTTGCTGCCCTCCTCGGAGATGGGCTTGATCCCGATGGCGCTCGTCTCCGGAAAGCGAATGGACTGGGCGCCCATCTCTTCGCGCAGGAACGCAATGAGTTTATGCGCCTCCTCTGTGCCGGCCCGGTACTCGATGCCTGCGTAGATGTCCTCTGTGTTCTCCCGAAAAATCACCATGTCCACTTCTTCAGGCTTCTTTACCGGAGACGGAACGCCCTTGAAGTACCGCACTGGTCGCACGCAGGCGTAGAGGTCCAGCTTCTGCCGAACAGCGACGTTGAGCGAGCGGAATCCACCCCCCACCGGTGTGGTGAGCGGGCCCTTGATCGCCACGAGGTGATGGCTTATCGCCAGCAGGGTGTCGTCCGGCAGCCAGTTGTTGACCTGGTTCTTGGCCTTCTCGCCGGCCAATACCTCGAACCAGATTATCTCGCGCTTGCCGGAGTAAGCCTTCTTCACCGCCCCGTCGAGCACGTACCGCGCCGCGCGCCAGATGTCCGGCCCTGTACCGTCTCCTTCTATAAAAGGGACTATGGGACGGTTCGGCACCTGGAGCCGCCCGTCCTTCATTACTATAGTTTCGCCGTCGGCGGGGCCGGAGAGGTCGTGGTATTGGGGAATGGTGGGCATTGAGAAGAGCGGGTGTAGGGTGTGGGGTGTCGGGTGGGGCCCGACACCTAACACCCGACACCCTACACCCGCATTTTCGTGCAGTCCAATCTGTCCCCCTCACCCATGCACAGCAACCGCCTGGAGCATCTCGCAGTAACACTCATCCACGCAGCCTTCGACTCGTTCCAGGTACAGTTCGAGGCGATTACCAGGCGCGCCAAGTGGCGGTTCGAGCGCCGCGACTGGCAAGGTGCTCAACGCGACGCCACCGACAGGCTCGCTCTATACAAGAATCATGTTGACCAGGTTGTGTCCGCAATGCGCTCGGTGCTTGGAGACCAGGTGATCGACACGAGCATCTGGGCCAGAGCGAAGGAAGGCTACGCCGAGCTCGTGCAAGGGCGCGAGGACTGCGAGCTCGCGGAGACGTTCCTCAATTCCGTAACGCGTAGAATCTTCGCGACCGTAGGGGTGGATCCGCAGATAGAGTTCGTCGCCGCCGGAGACAGAGCCCCTGGTCAAGCATCACCCACTGTTTCCCTACAGATCCACCGCACGTATCGCTGCAACGGTACCACTTCGGCCCTCGTGCAGAATATTCTCGCGGATCTTCCCTGGAGCGTTGGTTACGAGAACCTCGCCCGCGACAGTAAGCTCGTGGCCGCGGCCATCGAGGAAAATCTCCGCGTCATGCCCGGATCCCCCGAAATCGATGCCGTGGACGTCCTCACTTCCGTCTTCTACCGGAACAAGGGCGCCTACGTTGTGAGCCGCATCCGGCCGCGTGGACTCGGCGCGCGTCCCATACCGCTCATACTTCCACTACTGAACGAAACGAACGGCGTGGTGGTGGACGCGGTGCTCATGACCTCCGACGAAGCAAACATAGTTTTCGGTTTCACGCGCTCCTACTTTCGCGTCGATGCACCTCGGCCGGGGGCGCTGGTCGCCTTCCTTAACTCCATCATGCCGCTCAAGCGCGTGGACGAGATCTATACAGCCATCGGCTTCAACAAGCACGGCAAGACCGAGTTGTATCGTAGCCTACTTCAGCACCTGGCAACGCCGGACGCGAGGTTCGAAGTGGCCGAAGGCGACGAGGGGCTCGTGATGGCCGTATTCACGCTTCCGTCCTTCAACGTCGTCTTCAAGATCATCAAGGACAACTTCGGCCACACCAAGACGACCACTCGCAAGGCCGTGATGGCCAAGTACCAGCTCGTCTTCGTGCACGACCGCGCCGGACGGCTCGCTGACGCCCAGGAGTTCGAGCACCTGGCATTCAGCCGGCGGTGTTTTTCCGACTCGCTCTTGCGCCACCTTCGAGAGGTCGCATCCGGCAATGTACGCGTTGAGGGCGATAACGTTGTCGTGAGACATCTCTACACGGAACGCCGGGTGGCGCCGCTGAATCTCTTTCTGCGGGATGCCAGCACGGAAGCGGCCCGCGACGCGATCGTGGATTACGGCAATGCCATCAAGGAGCTGGCGGCCGCGAACATCTTTACCGGCGACATGCTGCTCAAGAACTTTGGCGTCACGCGTCACGGCCGAGTGGTGTTCTACGATTACGACGAGCTCTGTCTCCTGACCGATTGCAATTTCCGCGAGCTGCCCAAGCCCACCGACATGACCGAGGAGCTGTCAGCGGAACCGTGGTTCTACGTTGGCGAGCACGATGTCTTTCCGGAGGAGTTCGGCGCCTTCATGCTACCCGCCGGCCACTTGCGGGACGTGTTTCTGGATGCACATGCGGATCTTCTCACCCTGGCATTCTGGCGCGAGATGTATGAGCGACAGCAGGCCGGCGAGATAGTGGATATCTTTCCATACCGACAGAGCCGCCGCCTCCGTCGCTGAAGTTCCGACTCCCCACTCCCGACTCCCGACTCCCGACCCCTGATTCCCGACCTCCCATGCGCCGTTGCCTCTTCGCCTTGATGATCCTCGCGAGCACTACGCTGCCCGCCCAACCCCCCGATTCCCACATGCAGCGGGCGCGCCGGATCCTGCGCACCACGCCGCTCGTCGATACCCACAATGATCTGCCATGGGCGATTCGTGAGATCGAGACCGGCCCGCGTGACGTGGAAGCCTACGATCTTCGGAAGCGCACCCCGGGCCACACGGATATCGAGCGCTTGCGCAAAGGTATGGTAGGCGCGCAGTTCTGGTCCGTGTACATCCCCGGCGAGATACGCGACTCGGGGTACGCGCGGGTGCAGCTCGAGCAGATAGACATCGCCAGGCGCGTGATTGAGAGGTATCCCACCGTGCTCGAGTGGGCTCTCACCAGTGCCGACATCCGGCGAGTGTTTCGCAAGGGAAAGATCGGCTCACTCCTGGGCCTCGAAGGCGGGCACGCTATCGAGAACTCTCTGGGCGCCCTGCGCGTCTACTATGACCTGGGTGCGCGGTACATGACGCTCACCCACAACGTGACGCTCGACTGGGCCGACGCGGCGCTGGACACCGCGCGGAACAACGGTCTTACCAGGTTCGGTGAGGAGGTAGTTCGCGAGATGAACCGGCTCGGCATGCTGGTGGACCTGTCGCACGTCTCGCCGGCAACCATGAGCGACGCATTGAACGTTACTGCCGCGCCTGTGATCTTCTCGCATTCGTCCGCACGGGCCATCAGCGACGTGCCGCGCAACGTTCCCGATTCAATTCTACGCCGCCTGCCAGCCAATGGAGGCGTGGTGATGGTGACCTTCGTAACTGGATTCATCTCGCAGGACGCGGCCAACTATGCTGGCGAAATGGGGCGCGCTACCGCTGATCTGCGCACGCAATTCGGAGGCGACACCGCGGCTCTCAGGCGCGAGACCGATGCCTGGCGATCGGCGCATGCAGCGCCCGTAGTGAAATTGACCCAGGTGGCCGACCACATCGAGCACATCAGGAAAGTTGCGGGCGCAGACCACGTGGGTATCGGGGGCGACTTCGATGGAATCAGCGAGGTGATTCAGGGTCTTGAAGACGTTTCCACCTATCCCGCGCTTTTTGCCGAGCTTTCACGGCGTGGCTGGTCGGACGCCGATCTTAGGAAGCTGGCGGGCGAGAACATCCTGCGTGTTCTCGCGCGAGCTGAGACCGTTGCCGCCAGATTGAAACGGGAGCGGCCGCCATCCACTCGCACAATAGCGGAGCTGGACGGAGCCGCTCGTCCCTGAGCAGGGGGCGGGCTACTTTACGTCAAGGCTCGTAACTCATCGGCCGCACCAAGAACGTGCTCTATCTCCCGTGAGAGTGCACGCGCCTCCTGCGTGGCGCTGGTCACGTCGTCCACCACTGCCTGAATGCCAGCCGACCGAAGCTTGAGCAGGTCCAGTCTCATGTTCTGCAGCAGGAGACCGGCACTCTCGAACTGCTGAAACAGAGATGCACGGGATGCCACGAGCTCGCCTAGCATCTTTCGCTGCCGGCGCAGGAGAGCGAGCGTCCGTTCCGACTCTACCGCTCCGGGATCCTCCAGCTCCTTGATGCGCGCGTCGAGCTGAGCGATCCGGGTTGGCTTGATGTCGACATCCACGCGGTTGAGTGCCGACGCAAGCGCCGCTATACGCTCCAGCAGTCCGTCCGCGGTCTGAGCGACATCGGGTAGGAGCGCCCGGTCGGCGGGCCCCACCTTCGAGTACAGCTCCACCACAATCTTCCTGTCCGAAACCGCCTGTCGGAGCGTGGAGCCGTAAGGCCCATCGAGAACTTCATGCGAAACGAGCTTTGCCGCTTCGTCCGGCGGCAGCTGCGGCACGGATGGCGGTGGCGAGCTGAGCTGTGCCGACTTGCCCTCTGGTATTCCCAAGGGCGTGCCCCCTCCGAAAATGTCCCGCAGACGAACGCCGTCCGCCCAGAGACGGCCCGCGGGTTTCATAATTCCCATTCCCATACCAAGCGCTGGAAACACGGCCCACCAGTACTCGGGGCTGGTGACTGCGTTGATACCGAAAAGGAACAGCGTGGTGCCGATGTAGCCAATGAACTTGAGTCGGAAATCCCGTATCCGCGCGGCCAGTGGCTTTGCATCCATCTCTTCCTGAGCTTTTCTCTTGGCCGCGCGCTTGGCTGCACGTCGGCCCAGTGGACCTGGAAGATCCGGAACCGGCGGTAGCCACGGGGCAGGCGAAGAGCGCGCACTTTGATCTCCGCTCGTCTGACTTGTCGCCGGCCGCCGTTCCATGGCTCCGGTTTTACGCTCAGGAACGATACCCGAATCCAGCGCGGCCACCAGCGCGGCTCCGTTCGGAAAACGGTTTGCCGGCTCCTTCTCCAGAAGCGTCATCACTATCTGTCGGAGGTCTTCGGGAATGTCTGAACGCAGCTGCTCCACCGAGATTGGCCTCTCCGAGACGTGCTTGATGAACATCGCCGGTGTATTGGCGGCGACAAACGGTGGACGCCCGACCAGCATCTCGTACGTCACGACTCCCAGCGAGTACAGATCGCTGCGTCCATCGATGCTCGGCTCGCCCGCGCACTGCTCAGGCGACATGTAGGCCGGCGTTCCGATCGCCACGCCCGTTCCGGTGAGCCGCGAGTCGGATCCGCCACTCATGGCGCGCGCTATGCCGAAGTCGGTCACCATAGCGCGGCCGTTCGCCGCTGCGAGGAGAATGTTGTCGGGCTTGATGTCGCGGTGCACCACTCCCTGCTCGTGCGCGTATGCGAGGGCGTCGGCCACTTCTCGAAGGATGCAGCGCGCGTCCTCTATACGAAGCTGGCCCTGCTCGCTCAGATGCGCGCCAAGGTTCTTGCCATCCACGTAGCCCATCACGAAGAAGACCAACCCATCGCGGTCGTCCACCGTGTAGATAGGCACGATGTTCGGATGACTTAGCTGTGCTGCCGTCTCAGCTTCACGCAGAAACCTGGACTTCACATCCGGGTTGAATGTCAGCTCAGGTGGAAGAATCTTGACCGCCACCACGCGCTTGAGGCGACGATCGCGGGCCTTGTACACGATGCCCATCCCGCCGCGCCCTATTTCTCTATCGAGCTCGTACTGCGCCGACAGCACCCGCTCCACGCGCGCATGCAGATCGGAACCTTGTGCTGATTCCGGCATCAGGGGATAGCGGTAGGAATCGACGAACCTTCGCCAATGAGAAGGCCCGTCTCCACGTCGAAGAAATGGAGCTTGCCGAGGTCGAATGCCAGGTCGACGGTGCCACCCGGTTCGAGGCGCGAGCCGTGGGGGGGGGAGGGCGCGACGCGCGCGGTCAGGTGATTGCTCTCAGAGCTGGCGTAAAGAAACACTTCGTTTCCCATGGGCTCCACGTTGTCCAGCCGTAAACGCGCGGTACTCGTAGGCCCTGTCACGCGTACGCTGCCTGCAACATAGATGTCCTCAGGACGAATTCCAGCGATCACCTTCCGGCCCGCGTGCTCGGCCAACTTGTCCGATTGCACGCCCGCAACGGGGAGCGAGATGCTGCCGTCGCCGGCCTGGAAGGTCGCCGTACCGTTCCTTACGATGGCGCCCTCGATAAAGTTCATGGCCGGGCTGCCGATGAATCCAGCCACGAACGTGTTCACAGGATGGTTGTAGAGATTGAGAGGCGTATCGATCTGTTGAACGCGTCCCTCGTTCATGACGACTATCCGGTCCCCCATCGTCATGGCTTCAACCTGGTCGTGAGTAACGTAGATGATGGTAGCCGAGAGATCGCGATGCAGTTTGGCGATCTCGCGTCTCATCTGGACGCGCAGTTTTGCGTCGAGGTTCGATAATGGTTCGTCGAACAGGAACACTTGCGGCTCGCGGACGATGGCGCGCCCCACAGCGACGCGCTGTCGCTGTCCGCCGGAGAGCTGCTTCGGTTTTCTGTTCAGTATGGGTTGGATGCCGAGAATGTTCGCAGCACGTTGGACGCGTTCGTCGATCTCCTTGCGCGGCAGCTTGCGGAGCTTGAGAGCGAAGGCCAAGTTCTGGTACACTGACATGTGCGGGTAGAGAGCGTAGCTCTGGAACACCATGGCGATGTCGCGGTCCTTGGGCGCCATGTCACTGACCACTCGCCCGCCGATCGAAACGGTTCCCGTGGATTGTGGCTCGAGCCCGGCAATGATTCTGAGTGTCGTGCTCTTGCCGCAACCGGATGGGCCGACGAGGACAATGAACTCACCGTCCTCCACCTCCAGGTTCACCTCATGAACGGCGACGTGACCGTTCTCATATACTTTCCGAACTCCAGCAAGAGTCACGTTCGCCATGTCAGACTCCGATCGAAAGATGCCGGCTGCCGCCGATAGGCAGTTTCCCCAAGGTTTCCTGTGGGGAGCGGCGACATCCGCGTACCAGATTGAAGGGTCTCCACTGGCCGATGGCGCCGGCCCGAGCATCTGGCACCGGTTCACGCATACGCCTGATTTGGTGACGAACGGCGATACCGGCGACATTGCCTGCGACCATTACCGCCGTTACGAGGGCGACGTCCAGCTGATGCACGATATCGGTCTCAACGCCTACAGGTTCAGTGTATCGTGGAGCCGAGTTCTGCCGGAAGGAACGGGGCATGTCAACTCCAAAGGGCTCGACTTTTATGGCCGCCTCTTGGATTCGCTGCTGGAGAAAGGCATCGAGCCGCTGGTCACGCTCTACCATTGGGACCTGCCCGCTGCGCTGGACGACCGCGGCGGATGGCTCAACCGAGATATTGCCGACTGGTTCGCCGAATACGCAGAGGTGGTGTTCCGGCATCTCGGCGACCGGGTGAAAATGTGGTGCACGCTGAACGAGCCGTGGGTCGTGACGGACGGGGGATATCTCCGAGGCGTGCTCGCTCCGGGTCATCGCAGTCTGTTCGAGCCTCCGATCGCGTCGCACAACCTGCTTCGCGCCCACGCGTCCGCCGTGCAGGCGTACCGCACTCTGGGAAAGCATCGCATCGGGCTCGTGGTGAACATAGAGCCAAAGTACGCCGCGTCCGACGCACCGGAAGACCTCGCGGCCACCAGGCGTGCTGACGCCTACATGAACCGCCAGTATCTGGACCCGGTGTTCCTGGGCGCGTATCCGTCGGAGATGGGGGAAATCTTCGGCGAGGCCTGGCCCGAGTTCTCCGAAACGGACATGCGGCACATCCGACAGCCCATCGATTATCTCGGCGTTAACTATTACACGAGAAGCGTCACGTGCGCGGACCCCGATGCCTGGCCAGTGTTCGCGAGCAGTGTCTCGCAGCCGCACTCCATTCACACCGAAACCGGTTGGGAGGTTTTTCCGGCCGCGCTGACACGCACGCTCCAGTGGATAACCGAGAGGTACGGCAGACAGCCGCTCTACATCACCGAGAACGGCGCGGCGTTCTACGATCCTCCTGTGGCCGGCGAGATTGTAGACGATCCTCTCCGTGTTCAGTACTTGCGAGAGCATCTGCTCGCAGCACTCGATGCGATCGGGGGCGGCGTTGATCTGCGCGGGTACTGCGTATGGTCGCTGCTCGACAACCTCGAATGGAGTCAAGGCTATTCCAAGCGATTCGGCATCGTGCATGTGGACTTCGAGACGCAGCGCCGCACGCCGAAGGAAAGCGCCCGGTGGTTGGGCAAAGTGATTAGAAGCAATGGACAGGCGCTGGGGAATTAGGGCGTGGGGGTGTGGGGTTCCCGACTCCCGACTCCCGACTCCCGACTCCCTAGCCCTTGACGCTGCCGACCATGATTCCTTCGAGATAATATCGCTGCAGGAAAACGAAAGACAGCAGCACCGGCAGCACCGTCAGCACGGAGCCGGCCATCATGAGCTCAGTATCCTGCACATGCTCGCCGCTCAGGTTGGCGAGCGCTACCGGAAGCGTGTACTTCGCTTCGTCGCTCAGCACGATGAGCGGCCACATGAAATCGTTCCACGTTCCCATGAACGTGAAGATCGCGAGGGTGGCCAGAATCGGCCTGATCACGGGCAGCACGATCGACCAGTAGATTCGGAACTCGCCGGCACCATCTATCCTCGCGGCCTGAAGGAGCTCGTCGGGCACCGAGAGTGTGTACTGTCTAACCAGAAATATTCCGAAGATGCTGGCCATCCCAGGGATGATTACTCCGCCGTAACTGTTGATCATCCCCAGTTCCTTGAGCAGCAGGAAAAGTGGCAGCATTGCCACTTGCGCCGGTATCACCAGTGCGGTCAGCAGAGAGCGAAACAGCCGATCGCGTCCGCGGAACTGGAACTTCGCGAACGCGTATCCGGCCATCGAGTTGATCAACAGAGATATGGCGGTGACCGCGAATGCCAGGAGTGCGCTGTTCACGAAATAGCGGCCGATGTTCAGGCGCGTGAACAGCACTGCGTAGTGCTCGAACGTGATCGGCCGAGGAATGAAAACGGGCGGATACGTGTTTGCCTGCCCCGCGGGCATCAGCGACGCCAGAACCATCCACACGAGAGGCGCTGCCGCCAGCAATCCGCCGAGCACGAGCGCGGCATGAAGTAGCGTCTGGGACACACGCTTGCTCACCGAGCAGCCTCACGCTGCAAGCGGAACTGAAGCAGGGTCCCCGCGAGGATGATTACGAAGAGCACGAACGCGATCGCGGCCGCGTAGCCCATGCGCCACCACCGGAATCCCTCCTGATACATCAGTAGAACTATGCTTAGTGTGCTGTGCAGCGGACCGCCTTCGGTCATCACGTACGGCTCCGCGAAAAGCTGAAAGTAACCGATCATCGTGATCACTCCGACGAAAAGGAACGTCGGTGCCAGCATGGGCATCGTCACGTTCCAGAAGCGTCGGATCGCGCCTGCACCATCTATGTGCGCGGCCTCGTAGAGCTCCTCCGGAATATTCTGCAGGCCAGCGATGAAGATGATCATGTTGTAACCAAAATTCTTCCACACCGCCATTAGAATGATGGCTGGCATGGCCCACTTCGGATCGCCCAGCCAGTTTATCGGGTCGACGCCGAACCAGCCCAGGCCGTAGTTGAGGAGGCCATAGCGCGGGTGGTAGAGGTAGCGCCACACCACTGCCACGGCCACCAGGGTGGTCACCACCGGAGCGAAATACACCGCGCGAAACAGTGACTTGAAGCGGGCGAGCCTGGCGTTAACGAGCATCGCGGCACCAAGCGACACGATCACCGACAGCGGCCCTCCTACCAGAACGAAGTAGAACGTGTTCTTGAGAGCCGTCCAGAACAGGGGATTGGCCAGCAGATCCCGATAGTTGCGAACTCCGACAAAGCGGGCGTTATCGAGCGTGCTCACGGAGTAGATGTCGAAATCCGTGAAGCTCAGCACGAAGGCTGCAGCAACCGGCAGGAAGAAGAAGACGGCGATCAGAATCAGTGCCGGCGCGAGAAAGAACCACGCCGCGCGTGCGTGTTGTCCATCCGCGATCACGGAGAAGGCCCCGCAGGTTGAGCCGCCACGTCCTTGCCGGCGCGCCTTGCTATCAACCAGCGACGCTTCTCGAGAATGAGGTCCACGTCGCGGTCCAGCGCCGCCACAGCCTCATCGGTGGTGGCAGACCCGCGTATTGCTGACTCGGCGTGTTCGAGGACCCGCGTGGCGATGAGCTCCCATTCGGGAACTTCGGGCGTCGGTTGCACGCGCTCCAGCTGGTCGCGGAATGCGCGCAGATGCTCGCTGGCAGTCAGCGACGAATCCTGCCAAGCGTCCTTGCGGGCGGGGAGGTTACCCGTCAGACGGTAGAAACGTATCTGTTGCTCCCGGTCCGACAGGTACTCGATCAGCTTCCAGGCTTCTGCCGCGTGCTTCGAGGCTCGGAAAAGCACGAGGCTCGATCCTCCAGCCGTTGATACCCCGGGGCCATCCGGGCCTGGCAACGGTGCGGTCGACCAGCGTCCAGCCATCTCGGGTGGGAGACGCCGCGCGAACTCCCCGAGATTCCACGGGCCGGTGATGTACATCGCGAAATAGCCGCGCGCGAACTCCTGATAGACGTTCGCCATCTGGGTGTTCCCCACACGCGGCGCCAGATCGCTTCGGTAGAGATCCACGTAGAACTCGAAAGCGCGCTTGAATCGTGGATCACGGAAGAATCCGTAGCTGCCCGCACCTTCGCCCCGGAGCAGCGGGGCTCCCGCCTGCATCCCGAGAATCACCGGCTGAGCCCATTCGTTAGTGGGCAGAAAGATGGCGTAGCGGTCGCTCCCAACCTGCTTCTTGATCTTCTCCATGGCCTCCCGCCACTCGCGCCAGTTATCGGGCGGGCGTGAGTAGCCTGCCGCGGCCAGCAGATCCTTGTGGTAGAAGATGAGGCGCGTGTCCACGTACCACGGAACGCCGTAGGCGCGGCCGTCGATCACGTTCGACTCCCAGATGCCGCTAAAATAGGCGTCTGGGTCGATGACCGGCGAGCGTTCCACCAGAGAATCGAGGCGCACGATCGCGCTCAGGGCTTCGAACTCCGAGATCCACGTGTTGCCGATCTGGGCCACATCCGGCATAGCGTCGCCCACGTACGCGGTGAGCAGCTTTTCGTGAGCAGCAGTCCACGGCATCTGCTGCACGCTCACGCGAATCCCCGGATTGCGGCGCTCGAACTCGGGAATCATCTCCTTCACTACCTCGCCCTCCCGCCCCATCCCCCAGAAGCGCAGGGTCACGACGCCAGATCCCTTCGCTTCACCGCACGCCACGGAAGCCGCCAGCGCCCAGATAGCCGCGGCGTGCGCAGCTCTCATCGTTTGCCGGATATGCGGTCCAGCCAACCGCCCGTGAATCCTGCGCGCTTCAGCCCTCGGATGATGTGGGGATTGTCTCTCATCTCACGCCAGACGAGCTCGGTCTCGTAGTTCTGGATCATGGCCAGGATCGGACCCTGGTCAATGCCGAGGTAGTCCGTGTCGAACCAACCGACGTTCGGAACGACGCGCCCATGTTTGAGAGGAGGCGGCGCACTCATCTTGAGAGTAGGGTTGAACGCGTCGACAAAACCGTAAGTCGAGAAGAGGTTGTCACCATAGCGATCGCGCATCGCTTTGAGAGCCGGGATCGCGATCTCCGGCGCGAACGGAATCGAGCCACCGGCGGCGGTCGGAACGAGGGTACCGTCGTCATTGAGCTCGGTTGCAGCGACGCCACGCGCCCAGTAAGAGTGGAAAGTGCGTGACTTTCCATCTATGGTCAGCGTACTGTCGAGCGGGCCGTCCGATGCGGTGAGGCCCCAGAGATTTCCATCGTAGGCTGCCCATCCCATTGGATTGGCGATGGCATAGGCTCTGTGAGCAAGGGTGGCACGCCGTGAGTTCTCGAAGTAATCGATTCCGCGACCTCGCATGTACGTATCGTGAATGCCGCGAAAATCGATCCAGACGTGGGAATACTGATACCCGAACAGCGGGCCGAACTGCACGTACGACTGGCCGTGAAAGGTGCCCCATTTGTAGTCGGCCACGAAGCCTTGCCAGGGATCGTTCGCCCCACTCGAGGCTGGGTGTGTGGGTGAGCCGAGCGCCAGTATATATAGAAGCATGGCTTCGTTGTATCCGCGATACTCGTGCGGAATGAATCCATTCTCCGGCGTCCAGCCCATGCTGATCAAGGGTGGGTTGTTCTGCGCCCACTGCCAGTCTATGCGTAAGTAGAGGGAATCCGCATACGCGCGGATCGCGGTCTCCCCCTCATCGGCCGCGTTGTCGAAGTACTCCTGGCAGAAGAGAACGCCGGCGATGAGGAGGGCCGTGTCGATGGTGGACAACTCAACCGTCCCGAATCGGTGGCCGGTGTCCATGTCGAGAAAATGGTAGAAGAAGCCGTTATGGCCGGTGATTCCGGAAGGTGCAGTCCCCTGTGGTGCGTTCCAGAAGAATTTGAGCGTGGTAAGCACTCGCTCTTCGGCCTGATCGCGAGTGATGTAACCGCGCTCAACGCCTATTGGATAGGCAGTGAGCGCAAAGCCGACAGCCGCGACGCTCGAGAAGGAGCGAGTTGGCGCGCGGTCAGGAGTGAGTCCGTTGCGTGGGTTCGAGAGGTCCCAGAAAAAACGAAAGGTCCGTGCTTGCACCTCCTCGAGGAAAGGATCAGCTCGCGGCGATGCGTCCGGTCCAGATACACGAACCGGCGAGCATGCCGAAACGAGAACCGCTAGCAAGAGAGCGGCCGCCTGAAACAGGCGGACCGCTCTCAGGTTTGCTGGCGACAAAAGGTTAATGCCGCCAGGGCTGCTATTCACCGTGAACCTGACAAAAGTTCGAGGTCGTGCACATGAAGTGATGCTCAGAAGGAAGTTTCAGTCGTGCCTACCCCATAATTTTACACGAATCTTGGGGTCCTCAACAGCTGCGCATGGCCACACCTCTTAACCTCCTGCGCTACATTTCCGCAACCTCGACTGGCACCCGAGACCGGTGCCAGCTGCGTTCTTCTGCAGCCAGAACCGGCTTCGGGTACATTCAACTCACTACCAGCGGCGAGATGGGTTAGAAGTTTACCTCCGCGCCAATCTGATACCTGCGCGCGTCGGTCACGATGCAGTTGGGCTTTCCGAAGTTTGGGTTAGGCACCGGCGGATTATTGATGGTCCGGTCCCCAGTCTGATAACATCCGAAATTGTCGCGGTTGAGTGCATTGAAAATATCGAGTGTCAATCCGTACGCCTTCAATGTCCGCCCAAAGGTCGGGAAATCCTTGCGGAAACGGACGTCGACAACCTGATAGGGGAACGTGCCCGGGACGGTGAAGCCGCCTCGTTCCCATTTGTTCCCCGTATTGCCCTCCCCGCAGAAACGCCTCGGGCATCCAACGTCCTGGCGATACTTGCCACCCAGCGTCACCAAACCTGAGAACTGAATACCGAATAGCTGCGGAAAATCGGTAATCCAGTTGGCCACGATGCGCTGCTTCTCATCGTTGGCCGGGTGCCTCGGGATGCTGAGCGAGTTCGGGAAGTCGAATTCATCTCCGAGGCCGTCTGCGCCCTGCACCTCCCGGGTGGAGTAGCTGTATCCGAGGCCGGCGCCCCATCCGATGCTGTTCGTGCCGGCCCGGCGATACGGCCGGTCGAACTGGAGCTGGAGCGCCTTGTACCAGGTCTTCTTGTCGTTGGTGGAGTAGATGAAATTGCTGAACCCGTGAGCTCCGATGTTGAAGTTCCTGCAGCAGCTGCCGTCGGCGTTGAGACCAATGTTCGCCCAGTTGAGGGCCATCTGATCCTCGCCCCTCACGTCCGCATACGTGGCCGACACCACGAAGCTTCCGACGAGTTGGCGCACACCGATGTTCATCTGCGTCGACTTCGGCACCTTCGCTTCATTGTCGATAAACCAGGCCTCTGGCGTAACCCCCTGCCTGACGAGTGCGTCAAGCACGGTTCTGTCAGTCGTGAGATAGCGGTCGTCCCACGCGACATATCCCGGAGAAGGAGCCACACCTCTCGGAGCAAAGCGGATGACGTAAAACGGATGGCTCAACTTCTGCTGCTCGTCGACCGAATAGAGGTCGAACTGGAAGCGGTCGTAATAGAGACCCCAGCCCCCGAAGACCGTCGTCCGGCTGTTCTTGTCCAGCGCATACGAGAAGCCGAGGCGCGGCTGGAAGGCGCCATAGAACGGCTTACGCTCCTTCCCCGTGCTGATGTAGCGGTTCAGATCGAGCGGCGTGATCAACTGGCTGTTGTAGCGCCTGAGCGTATCGGCGGCGTCCTTGGGCGTGACGTAATCGCGGTTCAGCATGTTCGACTCATAATCCCAGCGCACGCCGATATTGAGAGTGAGGCGCTCGACCGGGCTCCAGTCGTCCTGTAGGTACATGCCGACCTGAGTGTTGTTGACTTTCACCGTGGGATCGCCCGTCTGGTAGAGCATCCGGTAGGGCGTTCTGAAGTCGTACCTTGGTTGCGGCGTGCCAGGGGTTGGCCAGTTATCGTTCCGCACGGTATCCGTGTAAGTGAACTCGGGCGTGCTCTGGTTGTCCTTGAAGATGTCGTACGTGAGGAAATCGATGCTCGCGCCGCCCTTGAAGATATGGTCGCCCGCGAAATTGAAGCCGCTGTAGGTCACGTCGTCGCGAAGTCCGACCCGATTCTGCTTGAAATCCTGAACACTCAGATAGCTGCCAACGTAGGGGTTGTTCCCTCCTTGGTACTCGAACCTGCGTCCGATGATGCCAGGATTGTTCGGCTCGAAATTGCGGCGGATGCGCGAGATATCGATCTTCGCTTCGTTCAGCAATGACCCAACGAAGTAGTTGTGCTTCAGTTGGCCGATGGTAACGGTGTTCTGATAGTCAATCGCTTGCTCGAAGGCTTGGTTGCCACCGAAGTCGCGGATATCGGACTCCTGCCGATAGCTGAAACTAAGCTCGGCGGAAGATCGGTCGTTAAAGGCGTTGTCCAGCTTTCCGAAAAACAAGTTCTGGCGAAACGGTGAGATGAAGTTGCCGTTATAGCCGAGGAGATTGACCGTGTCTAGCGCTGGGAAACCTGACGGAGGCGTATTAAACGCCACTCGGTTGGCGCGGTCCTGGTAATTGCCCTCGTACGACCCGAAGATATGCATCTGGTCCTTGATGATCGGGCCACCGAAGCTGAGAGCGGTGAGGGTCCGCTTGTAATCTGGGCGCCTGAAGTTTGGATCCGTATTCTTGTCACGACGTTGGAATGTATCGAGCTGCACCATGCCTTTGTTCTGAAATCCTATCAGGGCTTGGCCGCTCCAGACATTGCCGCCTGACTTTGTCGTCGCTGTAATGATTGCGCTGGACGACTTCTGGTACTCCGCCTTGAAGTTCTGGGAGATGACCCGATACTCCTGAATTGCATTTCGGGGAAATGGGTTCCCGCGACTGTTGTCCTGACCGGCGATGCCGCCCTGAGTCAGATCGTTCTTGAGGCTCGTGCCGTCGATGAAGAGATTGACAGAGTTGGCAGTCTGGCCGCCGGCCGAAAAGGTCTTGGATACCCGCTCCGAGACACGATCTTCAGTAATCGTTACGCCGGGCGCGAGCGCCGCCAAATCCAGGAAATTGCGAGTTGGAGTCGGCAGCTTCTCGATCTGAGCCTGCGTCACGTTGGTCGCGACTTCAGAAGTGCGGGTCTCGATAGCGGGCGCGGCGGCCTCCACCACGACCGCGGTGAGCTGTACCGGTGCCTCCACGAGGACGAAGTTCTGGATCTGCGTGGCGCCGATCTGAACGACCACCTGTCGTGTCTGTGCGGCGCTGCCAATACGCCGGACGGTCAGTTCGTACGTCGCCGGAGCCAAACCGGGGATAACGTAGAAGCCGTCATCCTTGCTCATCGTGCCACGCTGCACGCCGGACGCGGTATTTCTCGCCTGGATCTGGGCGTTGCCCACCGGTAGGTCGCCCGAGCCCGTCACACGGCCGCGGATCGTGCCGGTCGAGGTCTGGGCGAAAGCACGCCCCGCCCCCAGGATGAGAAGTGCCGTCGCGGCAAACGCGAGTGCCCTGCCGAAAAATGCAATTACCAAACGCGACCTCATTTTGAACCTCCTATGGAGAAAGATCCCTGATCCTGCTTTCATATCTGCACCAACTCACGGTCCGGATAGAGACCGCCGCACGATTCACGGATAACAAGCGTGGTACCCAGGACGTCATGTCGCCGAACATGCCTCGCCTTCTCCCGCACCACCCGCAACAGCGTTTCGGTGGCGCGCTCGCCGAGCTCGTTGAGTCCCACGTGTACCGAAGAGAGCGGCGGATTCGTGTACTGTGCCATCGGGACGTCGTCGAAGCCCGCAATTGCCATCTCCCGGGGGACAGACACTCCTGCCTGGTGCAATGCGCTCAAGGCACCGATCGCCATCGAGTCGTTGGCGGCGAAGATCGCTGTGGGCCTAGGCAAGCGATTGATCAGCGCGAGCGTAGCGCGGAAGCCGCTCGTCTCTGTAAAGTCGCCTTCAGCCTCGTAGCGTCTGTCTCGGTCAATTCGTGCCGACCGCAGCGCAGCCCGATAGCCTCTCAGCCGCTCCGCGGCATCGTAGTTCCGCTCCGGGCCCTTGATGATCGCGACACGCTTGTGACCCGCTTTCATGAGATGCCGGACCATGGCACGCGCGCCGCCGAAATTGTCCATGGTGAGCGAGTCGAATACACTGCCGATTGCACTGTTCAGCACGACGACCGGCAGGCTGTCCGGGAGGTTGGCGACGAGACTCTTCTCCTTGATGGCAGGCGACATGACAAGGAGTCCATCCACTCTGCCACGCATGGCCCGTAACGCCGCCTCAACCTCGCTCTTGTCGTCGTGAGAGCTCGAGACCAGCAGATGGTAGCCGCTCTGCCGGGCGAGCTGGTCGATGCCCCTGATCACTTCGGAGAAAAACTCACCGTACAGTTCAGGGAGAAGCACGCCTAGCGTGCTGGTCTTGCGCGTGATCAGGCTGCGCGCCGCTCCGTTGGGAACGTAGCGCAGCTTGCCGGCGACCTCGTGGACTCGGCGGCGTGTCCCTTCCTTCACGGGCCCCACGTCGTTCAGCACGCGGGAGACTGTGGCAACCGACACGCCTGCCTCTTTTGCAACCTCTCTGATAGTGACTCTCGTTCGTATCTCCAGTACAGCTCGGCCCAGCACGCTCTCGAGCCAGCAGTGCGCCCGATCCGTAGCATAGTGTAAACGTTTACAGAAAATCCCAGTTGTTGTCAAGGGTTAATTCAGGTGAACGCTGACAGGTCACAGGTCACAATCAATCCTGGAAGGGCTATCCACACCCCGGGGTTCCTGTCGTCTGTGACCTGTTAGCTGTCACCTATCCCATGTTCCTATATTTACTGATGCCTTCGGTAAGAACAGATCACAGATTCGGTGCTGTCGCCGTCTCCGCGATTCTGGTCGCGTGCGCCGGACACAACCCGGTGCCCAGTGCTTCGCCCTCCGGCTCCAGCGACATGATACGCTTTCTAGCGCTCGGCGACTCGTACACGATCGGCGAAGGCGTCGCCGAGGAGCACCGGTGGCCCGTGCAACTTTCCGCAAGTCTCCGCACGCATGGCCTGCGCATCGCCGAGCCGGAAGTTATTGCGAAGACAGGATGGACCACGGATGAACTCTCCGACGCGATAGAGAAGGCGAAACCCACAGGTGATTACGGACTCGTCTCGCTGCTCATTGGAGTGAATAACCAGTATCGCGGGCGGAGTGAGGAGGAATACCGCTCACAGTTTCGTTCTCTTCTTGCTCGGGCCGTAGTTTTTGCCGGCAACGACGCGGGTCGGGTGATCGTGATCTCTATCCCGGATTGGGGCGTGACACCTTTCGCAGAAGGGCGCGACCGCCAGCAGATATCGCGGGAGATAGACCGCTTCAATCAGATCAACCGCGATGAGACATCCCGTTCGGGCGCACGCTACGTCGACATCACTCCTGGATCGCGAGCGGCCGGCACGGACCCGGCCCTCATCGCCGGCGACGGATTGCATCCCTCGGGCAAGATGTACACGTCCTGGGCCCGACAGGCCTTGCCCACAGCCATGGCAGCACTCGGCGCGAGCGGAGGGGCGTCGCCGACGAGAGTCACACAGTGAATTCCCGACAAGAGTCGAGCAGTCTGGCATCAAGAACGAAGGTTCATACGGATGCTTCGGATTACGCGGATCAATCGGATACTACCTGACCAGGCGGAAGCATGTCGAAAACTGGGAGTGTAAGAGTGATAAATCCGTATGATCCGTTGCATCCGTTGTATCCGTATAACCTTTCGTCCTTGATGCCAGCCCCCTGCAAATACGCAGCACCGAAGTGATTTGGACTGGGTGCCGCGTCTGACATATGATCTGAAGTCCCTGACGCTTCCGCGGCTCGCGGGATTTCCGCTAAGAGCCGTCGCCTGGCTTCTCGAGCACTCTGCCACCCGCTGGATCCTCCTCGGCCGCCTGTTGCGCGACGCAGGGTTCACGCGCTTTCGCGATATCGTAGTGGACGATCCACCGACGTTCATGCCGCCAGTTGACCAGCAGCAACCAGCTCGGCCTGTGAGTGCACTAGCGACGGACGCCGAGGATCTCGCGAAGGGGCCTCGGAGCTGCAAAGATGGGTTTATCTACGCTTCCGTGAGCGACTACACACAGGCGTATGCGTCGGGCACGCTCACACCAGAGGACGTCGCGAGCAGGATTCTGGACGCGATCGCTGCGAGCGATGCTCAGGATCCGCCACTACGAGCATTCGTCGCCACCAATCGAGAAGACGCACTGTCACAGGCTCGCGAGTCCTCGAAGCGTTTCAAGGAAGGGCGGACTCTCGGGTCGCTCGATGGCGTCCCCATCGCGGTGAAAGACGAGATCGACCAGACACCTTACGGTACAACCTTCGGAACTCGCTTCCTTGGCCGCGCTCCGGCGCGCGAGGACTCCACTGTGGTGGCACGGTTGCGGGCGGCAGGCGCGCTCCTGATCGGCAAGACCAACATGCACGAGATAGGTATCGGCGTCACCGGGTTGAACGTGTTTCACGGTACGCCGCGGAACCCACATGACCCTCGGTATCACAGCGGCGGCAGCTCGAGCGGCTCGGCCGCGGCCGTGAGCGCTGGGCTGTGCCCGGTGGCGATTGGTGCCGATGGGGGCGGGTCGATTCGAATTCCTTCTGCGTTCTGCGGCGTCGTGGGTCTCAAGCCCACGTTTGGACGAGTGAGCGCATGGTCATCCTCGTCTCTGTGCTGGAGCGTGGCGCACGTCGGGCCAATCGCTGCATGCGTCCGCGACGCAGCCCTGGTGTATGCTGAGATTGCAGGGCCAGATGCCAGAGACCCGAGCTCGCTCACGCAACCTCTGGTGATCGTGGATCAGGATTCGGAGGCCGACCTCAGCGGAATCGTCCTGGGCATCTACTGGCCCTGGTTCAGGCACGCTTCACCTGCGGTCGTCAGCGTGTGTGAGCGGATGGTGGGGTACCTTCAGGACGCGGGCGCAGAGCTGCGCGAGGTCAAGATTCCAGAGCTAGACGCGGCTCGGATGGCGCAGCTTGTGACGATCACTTCGGAGATGGTGGCCGCGCTCGAGCCTCACGAGAAGCATCCCGCGCGCGAATACAGCCCGGAGGTTCGTCTCAATCTGGCTCTGGCGCGGACCTTTACGTCCCTCGATTACCTGAAGGCACAGCGAATCCGGACGCGGACAGCGGAACATTTTACCCGGGCGCTGGCAGACGTTCACGCTATAGTCACGCCCACGACGGCCTGCGTGGCGCCCCTTATTCGCCCCGGGGCCCTCGCGAGTGGCGAGTCCGATCTCTCCGTGGTGACAGAGATAATGCGTTACGTCACACCGGCGAACATGACGGGGCTGCCAGCGATCTCTTTCCCAGCCGGTTACGATGATACAGGTTTACCGATCGGCTTTCAGGCGATCGGCAGAGCGTGGGACGAGCACGTTCTCATTCGTATTGCGGCTGCAGCTGAGCGTGTGGTGGAGCGCAACCGCCCGCATATGCTGTACGAGCCGCTGCGTGCTGCCTAATACGTCTCGGATCAATCCTTCGAAAGCCACCGCTTCCACTCCTCTTCGGCCAGACCCACCGTGAGCTGGTGTTGGTGCCTCACGAGCGGAATCGCCAGAAGCAACGGTTCGGCCGCGAGTCTCGCGAGCCAGGTTTCGTCAGAAAGCCGCACGTGTTGAAGACCGAGCTCCTGAAACCTTTTTGATTCCCGATCCAGCAGACGAGTGATGCCGAACTTCTGCGCAAAACGGTTGAGCTCGCCTGGAGATGCCGAGCGTTCATTGAGGTCGACAAAATGCGTTTTGATCCTGCGTTCCGCGAAGAACCGCAGGGCTTTGCGTGTGTCCGAGCTCTTCCTGGTGCCGAATACCTGAACCTCCATTAGATGATGCTCGGCGCGCTCGCCTCACCTGTCAACAGTCAACTCTTGCCCACGCGATCCGTCTGCGGTATGCTCGGCTGATGGGGCACGTCTACCGTCCTGCCTGGTGGCTGCCAGGACCGCATCTTCCCACACTCTGGGCGAAACTGCTTCGTAGACGGCCGAGCATCTCTCCGCGCCGCGAGCGGTGGGACACAGCGGACGGTGATTTCGTAGACCTCTACCGGATCGACGCACCGGAGGGAAGACGCACGCCACGGCTTATCGTTCTTCACGGGCTCGAGGGATCACCGCGGTCCCAGTACGCTCGCGGCCTGCTTCATCAGGCTGCCAGACGTGGTTGGGCCGCCGATCTGCTCGTCTTTCGCTCGTGCGGAGAGGAGCCGAACCGACTGGCCCGGTCGTACCATTCCGGCGAGACCTCCGATCTCGATTTCGTGGTACGTCGCCTCACTGGCGAGGATCCCACACGCGCAGTCGTCCTCGCCGGTGTCTCGCTGGGCGGCAACGTTCTCCTCAAGTGGCTAGGTGAGTCGGCACATGACCTTCCAGCCCAGGTTTGTGGGGCCGCGGCGGTATCCGTGCCATTCGATCTTGCTCGCGGTGCCCGGCATCTGGACACTGGCTTCGCCCGCGTCTACCGTGACCATTTTCTGCGTTCGTTGCGCCGAAAGGCACACGAGAAGCGGACACGGTTTCCTGAACTTCTTTCCGCCGCGGCAATAGACAGAGCGCGGACGTTCTATGAATTCGACGACGCCGTCACCGCACCCTTGCACGGCTTTGCAAGCGCCGACGACTATTACAGCCGCTCCAGTTCCATCCAGTACCTCGACAGAATAAGTATCCCAACGTTACTAATTAGCGCAAGAGATGATCCTGTCCTGCCTGCCGCTGTCCTGGACGACGTGATGACCATTACGCGGGAGAATCCGGCCCTGACAGTGGAGTTCCTGCCCAGAGGCGGGCACGTCGGATTCGTTTCGGGACAAGTGCCGTGGCGCGCGGTGTATTATGCGGAGTGGCGCGTGGCAGATTTTCTGCAACAGTGCGTAGGAAGCCTTCAGCCGGCTCGCTCAGCTAGCCCCGTCTGAGGTGGCATCAACGGAGGATTCTTGCATGCAAGCAACCAGATACTCGTCAGTTGCAGTCGCGGTGATCGCCAGCGCAGCAATATGGGGCTGCGTGCGCGCGCCAGCGCCGGATTCTGCAGAGCACGCAGATCATGCGCAGCCAGCCGCGGCGGGGGCGGGCGCAGGGATTGGAGGCGGTGTAGCGATAGCCAAGTCGCTTCCTGCGGCCGATGCAGAGGCGGCGGCCCGAATTGCCGCATCACCCCGACATGCTGAGTGGGTGACGGTGCCTACAGACGCTGGGAGTGCGGGGGGCGCCCCGGGCGAGAGCATTAGAGCTTGGGTGGTTTATCCGGAACGCAAGGACAAGGCACCAGTGGTAGTGGTAATACACGAGATCTTTGGCCTGTCGCCATGGATCCGGGCTGTTGCGGATCAGCTCGCGGCGGATGGCTTCATTGCGATAGCGCCGGATCTGTTGTCGAACATGAATATTCCCGGATCGCCGGAGAATCCGAATCCGGATACCGCGCGCGCGGCCATCCGAAATCTTCAGACGGCCGACGTACAGCGGCAGTTGAGCGCAGTGGCGCGTTACGGCATGGCACTTCCGGCGGCCCTTCCCAGGTATGGCATCGTCGGCTTCTGCTGGGGTGGAGCAAGGTCGTTTCAACACGCGGTGCACGCTCCAGGTCTTGGAGCATCAGTCGTCTACTACGGCACTTCTCCTTCCAGCTCGGAGCTCGTTGCCGTCCAGGCGCCCGTGCTCGGCCTTTATGGCGAGAATGACGCACGCGTCAACGCCACTATTCCACCGGCGGATTCCACGATGCGCGCTCTGGGCAAGACCTACGAGAAGGAAATATACGCGGGCGCTGGACACGGTTTTCTGCGCGCGCAGGACGCTCAGAACGGCGCCAACCTGGAAGCTACTAGGCGCGCGTGGCCACGGACTATCGCGTGGTTCAGGAAATACCTGGGCGAACAAGGATAGTGGCTGAGGAAACGGAAGGGACCGTGGCCTTCCGATTCTCGCCCTCCAAACAAGATTTCATCCTATGCGCGTTCTCTTCGTTCTTTCTCTGATACTCGGCCTGGCGCTTGACGTCGCCACCATGCTCGTTGGCATCGAGCGCGCCAGGCGTCAGCTGCGGGCGTCGCTGTTCAACAAGCCGACCGTGGGCGCCTTTTTCACTGGACTGGGTATTACCGGCTATCTGTTCGCTCGCTTTTCATCGCTCGGCTGGGTTCCCGTGCTCGTGATCGCGACCGCTGTTGGCCTGGCTGCTGCTGGGGGAATGTTCGGTCTCATCGCCGGGTGGGCAGTTCCGGCAGCCGTAAGGCATGTCGAGGACGAGCGTTACATATTGCAGGGACATATCGGGAGGGTTTCCCATACTATACAAGCGGCCTCTACGGGCGAAATCACATACGAGCACGACGGGAAAAGGCACGTGGTGCCGGCGCGTTCGCTTGACGGTGAGCCCATCGAGACAGGCAGCGACATCGCGATCGAGCGAATCGAAGATGGCGTCGCACACGTCGAGTTGTGGAGCAGGATCGAGAAGCAGCTGGAATTGCCGTCCTAAGGGGACGGGAAAGGCAGGAGAGTCATCATGTCTGACGTCACACTCATCGCCGCCGTCTTCGTCGGATGTTTTGTCGCGCAGATCATCGCGGCCACTGCCATCATTTTCTTTCTGCTCCCAAAGGGAGACCGCTGCCCGATCTGCGACACGCCGACCATTCGTGTCGAGTCGAGAGTATTGAACACACTGCTGCCCTGGCTCCGTACGAGCTGGTGCTACGAATGTGATTGGAATGGAATGCTGAGACACGGCGTTACAACGCCGGTTGCGCACCAGCAACTGGAGAAGGGCATTTCTGCCTCCGGGGGTGGGCGGCCGCCCACGGCAAAGTGAGCGAGCAGGACTTCGAGCTCGATCTCGACGTCGTGGTCGTTGGCGCGGGTCACGCAGGAACTGAAGCGACCGTCGCCGCGGCACGACTCGGCGCGCGCACCGCGCTCATCACGAGCGCACTCGAGACCATCGGTCAGATGTCGTGCAATCCCGCAATCGGCGGCGTGGCCAAGGGGACTGTAGCGCGCGAAGCTGATGCGCTGGGCGGCATCATGGGCCGCGCGACGGACCTCGCCACACTGCAGTTCCGGATGCTCAATCGCGGCAAGGGGCCGGCAGTGTGGTCCCCCCGCGCGCAGTGTGACAGAGGACTCTACCGCCGGGCAGTGCGCACATTGCTGGAGCAACACGCCGGAATCCACACGATACAGGGCACCGTCGCTCGTCTTCTCATCGACACCGCCGCTAATCGCGTCATCGGAGTCGAGACACTCGAGGGACGTCGGTTTCGCGCCAAGGCTGTCGTGATCACGACCGGAACTTTCCTCCGGGGGCGAATCCACATCGGCACCGATACGCAGATGGGAGGCGGACGTGCCGGCGACGCACCGGCGATACACCTTGCCGAGCAGCTGGAGCGCCTTGGGCTTCAGGTCGCCCGTTTCAAGACCGGAACTCCGCCACGAATAGACGGCCGTTCGGTGGATTTCGCAAAGACAACGCGCCAGGAGAGTGAGATCGAGCAGTTCGACTATTCGTGGTCTCACTTCTGGACTACACCCCGAGCTACAGGTACGGGCACGCGCCATCCAGCCCAGCTTCCGTGCTGGATCACTCATGCCGGGGCCGATGTCAAGCGCATCATAAAGGACAACATCGGGCGAAGTGCCATGTACGGCGGCGCGATTTCAGCTCGCGGCCCCCGGTATTGCCCTTCCGTGGAAGACAAGATCGTCAGGTTCCCAGACGTGGAGCGCCACCAGATCTTCCTGGAGCCTGAAGGTCACGATACGACGGAGCTCTACGTCAACGGGCTCTCGACATCTTTGCCAGCGACCGTACAGCTAGAGTTTCTGCACGCGGTTCCAGGGCTCGAAAACGCGCGGATGACGCGTGCCGGGTACGCAATCGAGTACGACTATTGTCCTCCAACGCAGCTTGACGCCACGCTTCAGGTGAAGGCACTGGGTGGACTGTACTTCGCAGGCCAGATAAACGGAACGACCGGGTATGAGGAGGCGGCGGGGCAGGGTGTGATAGCCGGAATGAACGCCGCACTGGCGGTGCAGGAGCGCCGGCCCGTCATACTCGGACGTGAGACATCCTACATCGGTGTGTTGGTGGACGATCTCGTCACCCGTGGCGTGGACGAGCCGTACCGTCTATTCACATCGCGCTCCGAGTTCCGTCTCACCGTGCGCCAGGACAATGCGCTGAGGCGTCTTGCCCCTATCGCGCTAGAGCTAGGCATGTTCAGCGACGAGGAAGAGAGCCTTGTACAGAGACGAATCGACGCTGAGGATTCAGCGCGATCACTGGCGGAGAGAACGAGCGTGCGGCCGGATCAGGCAGATCACCTGCTTGTGGCGGCCGGCGGCACGCCGATGGCCCACTCGGTGAAAATGGCGGAACTGGTCAAGCGGCAGGGAGTATCTCTAGGTGATCTTCTGAACGCGGTAGGGGTGGGACAGGACATACCTGCAGGCGCAACGATCACAGCCGAGCTGGAAATCAAGTATGCGGGCTATTTCGACCGCGAGCGCCAGCAGGCCCACCGTCTCAGGAACATGGGTAGTGTGGCTCTGCATGCGGACCTTCCTTATGAGGAGATGCACTCTCTCTCCTCCGAAGCGAGGCAGAAGCTTTCAGCGGTTCAGCCGGGAACGCTGGCGCAGGCGTCACGAATTCCAGGTGTGAGTCCCAGCGATCTCCAGAATCTCGCCCTGGAGGTTCAGAAGCGAAGGCGAGGCGTGAGTACCTGATGGACTCAATTCATGGGAGAAGAGAATCGATGCGGACATCCGCACTTTTGTTGCTTGTCCTGGCATCACCGCTCGTTGCGCAGCAAGGAACGTCGGCCATGGTACGCTCCGATCCGATTCCGCAGATCGTGACCAGCGCGCAGGGGGAAGTGAAAGTAACGCCGGACCGCGCGACGATCTTTATCGGCGTACAGACCAGAGCGGCCACCGCTGCCGCGGCGAGTGCTCAGAACGCTCGCAAGCAGCGTGCGATACTGGACACTATTCGCGCCCGGGGCGTTCCGCCCGAGCTGATTTCTACCGTGGAGTACAACGTCTACCCCGAGCAGGTTTTCGATCGCGACGCCAAAGGTGAGGAGCGCAATCGAATCGTGGGCTACAACGTCACGAATACAGTGCGCGTGGAGGTTCGAAAGCTCGACGATCTGGGGTCGCTAATCGATGCCGCGCTCGCGAAAGGCGCCAACGGAATCAATTCCCTCCAGTTCTTTTCGTCCAAAGCCGACTCTGCCCGCCGTGTCGCTCTGGCCGATGCGGTAGCCAAGGCCCGCGCAGACGCCGAGGCGTTGGCAGGCGCGGCTGGCGGGCGGTTGGGAGAGCTCATCGAGCTCTCTGCTTCGCCGATATACTCTCCCCCACGGCCGTATCTAATGAGCGATATGCGCCAGGCCCGAGCTGCCGAAGCAACAACGCCTATTTCTCCCGGCGAGCAGTCGATCGATGCTTCGGTAATGGCGAGGTGGAAGTTTGTAGCGACTAGGGATTAGGGATTAGGGATTAGGGATTGGGGATTGGGGATTGGGGATTGGTGGATAAGATCAGGAATCTGGTTTCTCGACTCCCGACTCCCGACTCCCGACTCCCGACTCCCGACTCCCGATCCCCGACTCCTGACTCCCAGCTTCGGACTCCCGATTCCCGATTCTCGCTTCTCGATTCCCGACATTCTTGGGTAGGACCAGCCGGAACAGGCTCCCGCGGTCGACCTGCGACTCGACTTGGAGCGCACCATCGAGTAGTTGGGCCAGCCGCCGTGATATTGCGAGACCGAGTCCTGTCCCCGGATGCTTGGTAGTCGAGAACTGGGAGAACTCGTCGAAGATGCGCTCCATATTTTCAGGCGCGATTCCTTCTCCCTGATCGATGACTTCGATCGCGATTCCACCCTCGGGTGTGCCATCGCATCTCACCCGCACCGGGTTGCCGCGGCCAAACTTGATGGCGTTGGAGAGCAGGTTGAGCAGGATCTGCCGGATCCGCCGCGGATCGGTGGTTACGGACACTTGCGGCCCGCCGCTCTCGAGCTGCAGGTCGGTCTTGTGCTCGGCAGCCAACGGTCCTACCGTGATAAAGAGATCCTCTATCAACCCCGGGAACTGCACTGGCTGATAAGCCATGTCGAGCTTTCCGGCTTCGATCTTCGAGAGATCCAGCACATCGTTGACAAGTTCCAGAAGATGCTTCGCTGCCTTATGGGTGCGCCGGATTCCCTCGCGCTGTTTCTCGTTCAGCGGGCCGTATATGTTGTCGAGCATGAGGGTGCTGTACCCGATGACGGCGTTGATCGGAGTACGCAGCTCGTGGCTCATCGACGCATAGAATCTGCTTCGCGAAGTCATTGCCAACTCGAGCTCCGCTTGTCGCTGCTGTAGTTTCTCGTTGATCACCGAGAGCTCCGCGGCTGACCGCGCTTCCGATTCCAATAGCTCTGCACGGTGCTGCAGCTCCAGTTCCCTGCGCTCGACATCACGGATAGTTTCTTCCTGGCGCTGGATCTGCAACTGCTTCCGCCACAGATCCACGAACACGGCAACCTTGGAGCGGAGGATGTCGGGATTGAACGGCTTGAACAGGTAGTCGACGGCGCCTACCTCGTACCCCTTGAATATATAGTTGTCTTCCTTGCTGATCGCGGTGAGAAAAAGAATTGGAATGGAGCGCGACTTTTCGCGAGCTTTGATGTACTGGGCGGTTTCGAGCCCATTCATTCCTGGCATCTGTACATCGAGCAGGATCACCGCAAACTGGTGAAGGAGGAGTTGTCTCAACGCTTCCGGGCCGGAGTTGGCGCGAATCAGATTCTCGTTCAGCGGCTCGAGTATACCTTCCAGAGCGAGGAGATTCTCCTGTCTGTCGTCCACGAGAAGGATGTTGACGCGCTCATCGCCGGACGCACCAGGGGAGGGCCGTCCGTTATCGCCGGGACTAACCAGCTCGATGCCGCTCATGAGGCTCGCGTTGCGGCCCGCGCAGCTAGCGCAGCGTCCTCGCGAATCATGCTTGCGACATAGGGCGCGATCTCACCGAGAGGCAGCTTAACCGCTTCAGGCACAAGCCTCAACGCCGCAGACGGCATCGTCGCGATCTCCGCGGTGCTCGGGTCCTGGACAATGGCTCGACCTCCGCAGTTCACGATATGCCGTAGCCCTTTCGAACCATCTTCGTTCGCGCCCGTCAATACGACGCCGATCACGCGCGCCATGTACACATCCGCAGCTGACTGGAAAGCAACATCGATGGACGGCCTGCTGTAGCGGACAGGCGCGTCCACGCTGAGCGAGAAACAGCCGTCGTCTATCATGAGATGATAATCCGGCGGAGCAACGAAGATGTGCCGCGGCCGGATCAGCTGTTTGTCTTCGACCTCGCAGATGGTGAGCGAAGTATGGTGTTGGAGCAACTCCGGGAGCAGGCTGTCAGCGGCTTTGCTGAGATGCTGGACTAGCGCGACCGGCGTCTCGAAGTCTCGGGGCAGTCCTTTCACGAACACGCTCAGTGCGTCGAGACCGCCCCAGGAAGCCCCCACGATCACGAGCGCGAATGCCATCATGCCACCTTCCGGTATATCTTGTCGCGCCTGTCAATCTGCTCGTAACAATGCTCGAACCGTGACGAGCGAATGGTCTCCTTGTTCCCTACCGCCAGCACGCCGAACATCGCCAGACTCTCGTAGAAAAGTCCGTGAACCTTGTCCTGGAGCTCCCTGTCGAAATAAATGAGCACGTTGCGACAGAGAATTACGTTGAACTCCGCGAACGACCTGTCGGTCACGAGATTGTGCTGCGCGAACACTACGTTCCGCAGAAGCGATGGATTGAATATCGCCGCATCGTATCGGGCCGTGTAATACTCCGAGAAGGAGCGCTTACCCGCTGCGCGAATGTAGTTATCGGTGTACTCCTGCATGCGGTCAAGAGGAAATATCGCCGTCTTCGCTCGGGCGAGAACGTTCTCGTTGATGTCGGTTGCGTAGATACGGCAGCGGTCGTAAAGGTTTTCCTCAGAAAGGAGGATGGCCATGGAAAAAACCTCCTCGCCCGTGGAACACCCCGCATGCCATAGCCGCAGGAACGGATACGTTCGCAGAAGCGGCACGACCTTGTCCCGAAATGTCACGTAGAATCCGGGGTCACGGAACATGGCCGTTACGTTGATGGAGAGATCCAGGAGCAACCTCTCCATGACGTCAGGGTCGTGCAGAACAGCATCCTGCAGAGCACCTATCGTGGGCAGACCTTCGGCCTCCCTCCTCTTGTGCAGGCGCCGACGGATGGAGGAGTAAGCGTACGAGCGGAAGTCAAATCCGTAATGTCTGAAGATGCCTTCGAGCAGGAGCTCGATCTCTATTTTTTCGAGATCGGGCCGCTCGGGCGAACTGAGGACTGCTTCGCCTTTCTCGGTCACTACCGGTAGAGCCACACTCTCACGAGGGAGAGCAGCTGCTCCGTGTCGAGCGGCTTCGTAACGTAGTCCGACGCGCCGGCAGCAAGGGTCTTCTCACGGTCGCCTTTCATCGCCTTGGCTGTCAAAGCTATCACGGGCAATGTCTTGAACTGGGGCATCGCCCGAATCGCCGCCGTCGTCTGATAGCCATCCATTTCCGGCATCATCACATCCATGAGCACAAGGTCCACGGCCGGATCCTTCTTCAGGGCCTCGAGGGCATCTCTGCCATTCTCGGCGAAACGAACTTCCATGCCGTGTCCTTCCAGCAGGCTGGTCAGCGCGAAGATATTCCGGACATCGTCGTCCACGATCAGCACCTTCTTGCCGGCTATAATGACGTCGGAGTTGTGGAGACGCTCGAGGATGTTGCGCTTCTGCTCCGGAAGCTTTGCCTCCACCCTGTGGAGAAAGAGAGCCGTTTCGTCGAGCAGGCGCTCTGGTGATTTCACATCCTTCAGGATGATGGTCTCCGCGTACTTTTTGAGCCTTGTCTCTTCCGCTGATGTGAGATCCTTGCCCGTGTAAATGATTATCGGGAGCTCGCGGATTTGGTCGTCGGATTTCACCTTCTCGAGCAGCTCGAATCCGCTCATGTCATGAAGGCCAAGGTCGAGAACCATACAGTCGAAGTGGCCGGTAGCCAGCGCCTCGATGGCCGCCTCCGCACTGCCGACAGATGTGATCTCCACATCATCGTGGCCGATGAGCTCCTCCATACTGTCTCTCTGAGTGGCATCGTCCTCGACGATCAGCAGCTTTTTGGGTTCGCTGGATATGAAGGAAGAAATACGGCCGAAGGCATCCTCGAGGACTTCCTTGCTTACCGGCTTCTCCAGATAGGCAATTGCTCCGGCCTTGAGACCCTGCTGCCTGCGCTCTATCCCAGAGATGATGTGCACCGGTATGTGTCGCGTTTCGGGACTATGCTTCAACCTCTCCAGAACGCTCCATCCGTCCATGCCAGGCATGTCGATATCCAGCGTGATCGCATCCGGGTGATACTCGTTCGCGAGCTGCAGCCCAGTCTCGCCGTCGGTAGCCACCAACCCCTTGAAGTTCTTGTCACGTGCCATGTCGAGCATGATCTTCGAGAAGCCCAGATCATTTTCGATGATGAGCACCACCTTGTCGCCCTGTTCTATAGAGGCGCGATCGTCCGTGACCGAATGGTGGTACCGTCTCCGCTCCTCATGACTAGAAGCTTGTGACGGCGGTGGCGGTTGATACGTTATCGGTGCAGATGCCGGTGTCGTTCGCCGCAGAATCGCGCGGCGGGATCCCGACTCTGATAGCGGCATTGGCTTCGCAGGCGCGTCCTGCCTGTATTCCGGAGGCGCCGTGTAGCGGGCAGGCAGGAAGAGCGTGAATGTACTCCCCTGGCCCGGTGAGCTCTCGACGCGAAGCTCGCCCCCGAGCAGACGCGATATCTCGCGGCTGATGGAAAGGCCAAGCCCGGTACCGCCGAATCTCCTGCTCGTGGTTCCATCCGCCTGCTGAAATGCCTCGAATATCAGACGCTGCTTTTCCTTCGCTATTCCGATACCCGTATCGCTGACCGAGAACGCAATAACCTCGGGAGCCGACAACAGAACGGGATTGTTGTACCGGCGCCCGATTTCCGCGCGCTGGATGTTGAGCGTTACGCCTCCCTTCTCGGTGAACTTGATCGCATTGGCGATGAGGTTCTTGAGAACCTGCTGCAGTCGCTGGCCATCGGTGTGGATCGCCGGCCTGAGATTGGGCTGAACATTCACGGTGAAGCTGAGCTGCTTCTGTTCCGCTATCGGTTGGAAGGTACGCGTAGCGAACTGGCGTATCTCTTCGATCGGCACGTCCGTCGAGGCGACATCCATCTTGCCCGCTTCAACCTTGGACAGATCGAGCACATCGTTGATCAGGCTGAGAAGGTCACCGCCTGACGTGAGAATGGTCTGCGCAAATTCCACCTGCTTCGGCGTGAGATTTCCTTCCTTGTTGTCGGTGAGCAGGCGGGCAAGGATGAGCAGGCTGTTGAGCGGCGTACGGAGCTCATGTGACATGTTGGCAAGAAACTCGGACTTGTACTTGGAGCTGACGGCGAGCTGTTCAGCTTTCTCCTCGAGCGCGATGCGCGCCGATTCAACTTCCGCATTCTTCTGCTCTACCTTTCGGTTCTGCTCAGCCAGCAGAGAAGCTTTCTCCTCGAGCTCTTCGTTTACCTGCTGCAACTCCTCTTGCTGGTCCTTGAGCAGCTCTTCCGAGGCTCTGAGCGTCTTAGCCTGGCCCTCGAGCTCGGCATTCGATCGCTTGAGCTCTTCCTGCTGCTGCTTGAGCTCCTGCGATTGGCTCTGTAGCTCCTGCGTGAGGCTCTGGGACTGCTCCAGCAGCTCCGCGGTGCGCATGTTCGCGCTGATCATATTGATGACCACACCCACGCTCTCGGCAAGCTGGTCGAGGAACAGCTGGTGGATCTCGCTGAAAGGCTGGAACGAGGCCAGCTCGATCACAGCCTTCATCTGGCCCTCGAACAGAACCGGAAGAACGATGATGTTGCGCGGCGGCGCCTCACCGAGACCGGACGTTATGCGGATATAGTCATCCGGAACGTTGGTGAGGAGAATCGCCTTCTTTTCGAGAGCCGCCTGCCCGACGAGCCCTTCTCCCAAGTGGAACACGTTGCCGATGTGCTTCCTCTCCTTATACGCATAGCTTGCGATGAGGCGCAACGTTGGCGTGGTGCCGTTCTCGTCCACTATGTAAAATGCGCCGTGATTGGCGCCGACCAGTGGTGTAAGCTCGGACATGATGAGACGTGATACCGTCTCCAGGTCCTTCTGTCCCTGCATCATGCGCGAGAACTTGGCCAGGTTCGTCTTCAACCAGTCCTGCTGGGTGTTCTGCTCGGTGGTCTTTTTCAGATTCGCGATCATCTGATTGATGTTCGCCTGAAGCTCGTCCACCTCACCCTGTGCCTCGACTGTGATCTGCCGGCTGAGGTCTCCGCGCGTTACCGCTGTTGCTACATCGGCGATGGCACGAACCTGCACCGTTAGATTGTTCGCCATCGCGTTCACATTGTCAGTGAGCGCGCGCCACGTGCCGGCGGCACCCGGGACTTCGGCCTGTCCACCAAGCTTTCCTTCTGTGCCCACTTCCTTCGCCACACGAGTGACCTCGTCCGCGAAGATCCGGAGTGAATCCACCATCGCGTTGATCGTGTTCTTGAGCTCAAGGATCTCGCCACGGACCTCGACGGTGATCTTCTGCGAGAGATCGCCTCGGGCAACCGCCGTCGTAACCAGCGCGATGTTTCGCACCTGGCTCGTGAGGTTGCCTGCCATCGCGTTGACGTTGTCGGTGAGGTCCTTCCAGGTACCTCCGACTCCCGGTACGTTGGCCTGACCGCCAAGCTTGCCGTCGGTTCCCACCTCGCGCGCCACACGAGTCACTTCGGAGGCGAACGCGCTGAGCTGATCCACCATCGTGTTGATCGTGTTCTTGAGCTCCAGGATCTCTCCCTTCACATCCACCGTGATCTTGCGCGACAGATCACCGCGCGCGACGGCGGTGGTCACGTCGGCGATGTTTCTCACCTGGCCTGTGAGGTTGCTCGCCATGAAGTTCACGTTGTCAGTCAAATCCTTCCACGTACCGCCAACCCCCGGTACCTGCGCCTGTCCACCCAGGCGACCCTCCGTACCCACCTCACGCGCCACACGAGTCACCTCGGATGCAAACGCGCTGAGCTGATCCACCATCGTGTTGATCGTATCCTTGAGCTCCAGGATCTCTCCCTTCACATCCACCGTGATCTTGCGCGACAGATCACCTCGCGCGACGGCGGTGGTCACGTCGGCGATGTTTCTCACCTGGCCCGTGAGGTTGCTCGCCATGAAGTTCACGTTGTCAGTCAAATCCTTCCACGTGCCTGCAACACCAGGGACGTTTGCCTGCCCGCCGAGTTTTCCTTCCGAGCCTACTTCACGCGCCACACGCGTCACCTCGGCGGCAAACGCGCTGAGCTGATCGACCATTGTGTTGATTGTATCCTTGAGCTCGAGAATCTCGCCGCTCACTTCCACTGTGATCTTGCGCGACAGATCGCCTCGCGCGACGGCGGTGGTCACGTCGGCGATGTTTCTCACCTGACCCGTGAGGTTGCTCGCCATGAAGTTCACGCTGTCGGTGAGGTCCTTCCACGTGCCAGCGACATCCGGCACCTGAGCCTGCCCACCAAGCTGGCCCTCCGTCCCGACTTCGCGAGCCACACGCGTGACTTCACCTGCGAATATGCTAAGGGAGTCCACCATGCTGTTGATGGTGTTCTTGAGCTCAAGAATCTCGCCTTTCACATCGACGGTGATCTTCTTCGAGAGATCTCCACGTGCAACAGCTGTAGTGACGTCGGCGATGTTTCTCACCTGGCCCGTGAGGTTGCTCGCCATGAAGTTCACGTTGTCGGTGAGATCTTTCCATGTGCCGGCGACATCCGGTACCTGCGCCTGGCCCCCAAGCCGTCCTTCCGTGCCCACCTCTCGCGCAACACGCGTAACTTCGCCGGCGAAAATTCCCAGGCTGTCAACCATTGTGTTGATCGTGTTCTTGAGCTCCAGGATCTCGCCTTTCACCTCCACTGTGATCTTGCGCGACAGATCGCCTCGAGCAACTGCTGTCGTGACGTCGGCAATGTTTCTCACCTGGCCCGTCAGGTTGCTCGCCATGAAGTTCACGTTGTCGGTGAGGTCCTTCCAGGTGCCGGCTACACCCGGCACCTGCGCCTGGCCGCCAAGTTTTCCCTCCGTTCCGACTTCGCGCGCAACTCGAGTTACTTCCGACGCAAATGAACCGAGCTGATCAACCATCGTGTTGATCGTGTTCTTCAGCTCGAGAATCTCTCCCTTTGCATCGGCTGTGATCTTGCGTGACAGATCGCCGCGCGCAACTGCGGTGGTGACGTCGGCAATATTTCTTACCTGATTGGTGAGGTTCCCTGCCATGAAGTTCACCGAATCGGTGAGGTCCTTCCATGTACCGGCAACTCCTGGCACTTGGGCCTGCCCACCCAGCTTCCCTTCGGTGCCCACTTCACGCGCGACACGAGTTACTTCAGACGCGAAAGCCTTCAGCTGGTCCACCATGGTGTTGACAGTGGTACCGATCCGGAGGAATTCGCCCTGAACAGATTTTCCCTCCATCTCGAGAACCATCTTTTGGCCAAGGTCACCCTCCGCCACAGCCGTGAGCACACGCGCTACCTCGGTTGTCGGCTGAACGAGATCAGCGATCAACGTGTTGACCGAAGCAATTCTCGTCGCCCATCCGCCTTGTACCGGCCCAATGGATGCGCGATCGTCCATCTGACCTTCGCGTCCTACCGTGGTCGCAATGCGACTCAGCTCGACCGCCGTTCGCTCGTCAAGGTCAGCGACATCGTTGAAGGCGTCGAATATGTCAGCCATCATCGGATCGTCGGTCTCGGGAAGCCGGACCGAGAAATCGCCCGACCTCAGATCGAGGAGGGCGCGCAGGAGACGGCGGAGTTCCGTTTTCCTACCGTTCTTTGCCGCACTGCCTCTGCCCCCAGTCGCATCCTCATCGCCATCAGGTGCCGCGCGACGAGTGGACCGTCCTCTAGTTTTTGCGGGCGTAGCAGTGCGATTCGGAGTACGCTCTGTCAGCGTCTCGTCGATCTCTATTCCGTCTCCAATTTCCACCGCACGAACCTCTCTCTGGGGAAGAACCGTCGGAACATTGTCTAGCTCGGCCGTCTATGTAGACGACTCGAGCTGAGTTAGCTAACCAAAAAACACTTGCCTTCAAGAGTTGTACCGTAGACGGGAACACCAGCGTTGGGCACAGAGTTCGGCGGCAGTCGGGAGTCGGGAGTCGGGAAAGCACCGCAGACACAAGGAGCTCGAAGGAAGAAGGATCAGGGGGAACACTAAGCAAGAGCAGAAGGGAAACACTAAGCATCAGGCACGAACCATTTGCCGAGGTGGCAGTCGCAGTCGAGAGCCAGCCCTAAGCGGTTAGGAACGACGCCACTGACACGCTGGGCTCGCCCAAGGCTACCGAGCTCCGTAAAGACACGGCCCTTGGACCAGAACAGCTTTTTTAGAAGCAGGCGATGGAAAAGAGTCAGGGAGTTCAATATCATGGCCTCGCAGTAAGCTGGAATAATGCTATAGCCATGACATGGCAGCAGGAATGGTTAGTTATTGGAACATATACGGGACAGAATAAAGGCAGTATAGCGACAGAACAAACGGCGAGCTGAAGCTCGGAAGTCGGACGGCACGCCCCCTTGTGGATTGGCAGCGTTCCACGTGAAACATTGCCGATCGCGCTTTTCTTGCTAGCCCAGTTTTTGGTGCTGGACTATATTGCGGCTCGACGGTCGGAGATTGAGGACACGATTTGACAAGCGGTTCGTGACCCGAGTTATAGCTGTGGCTAATCAGAAGGGCGGTGTCGGCAAGACGACCACCGCCATCAATCTCGCTGCCAGCCTGGCTGCTGCTGAGCAGCGAACTTTGCTGGTGGACGGAGATCCGCAAGGGAACACGAGCAGCGGTGTCGGGCTGGGTCGGGATAGGTTGGAGGCCACGGTTTACGAAGCGCTACTGGGCGAATGCAGCTTCGAGAGGATCATCCGGCGTGGGATCCAGTTCGCGCACCTCGACGTTGCACCGGCAACGCCAGATCTGGCTGGCGCCGAGGTAGAGCTAGTGAATCAGCCACGCCGCGAGATGGCGATGCGCTCGGCGCTTAGCCCTGTGGTCAGCCAGTACGACTATGTACTAATCGATTGCCCGCCGTCCCTAGGGTTACTGACGATCAATGTGCTGACTGCAGCTGACGCGGTTCTGATACCGGTTCAGTGCGAGTATTATGCGCTCGAGGGGCTGACTCAGCTCCTAAACACTATCCACCTCATCCAGCGCGGGCTCAACCCGCTACTGGAGATTGAGGGAGTGCTCCTCACCATGTACGATGCTCGACTCAACCTCTCGAAGCAGGTGGCGGAGGATGCGCGCCAGTATTTTGGGGGCAAAGTTTTTCAGACCGTCGTACCTCGTAACATCAGGCTTGCAGAAGCACCAAGCTTTAGCAAGCCGATCATTCTCTACGATGTCAGCTCTGTGGGCGCGCAGGCCTATGTCAGTGTCGCGCGCGAACTGATGCAACGTAGATCCTCAGAGAGTCAGGACAGGGAAGTGACCGACTTCAGCAAGCCAGCGCTCACGGGAGATCCGCCGGCAAAGCCCGCACCGGCCGCGGACGATGACGGTGACGGCACTGGTTCCATACTCGTCCAGAACTAGTCAACCGATGACACGCCCTCTCACCGCGAGCAATGTCGCTAACCGACTCGCGACCACGAGCTTCCCGCAGGCAACAGCAACGCTTCTTTCGCTACACGGAGGGGCGCCTCATGGCCGCTGACACGCCGAATCAACCACCAGCGCGCCGGTTAGGTAGAGGACTTGGCGCCTTGTTGGCCACCGCAGACAAAGTTGAAGGCGAGCGGGGAGCGCTTATGAGCCTTCCGGTGGCCCAGATCAAACCCAACCCGTTTCAGCCGCGTAAGAGCTTTGACCAAAATGAGTTAGATGAACTCGAGGTAAGCCTTCGCAGCAGTGGGTTGTTGCAGCCGATCACCGTCCGTCCGGTAAGAGGCGGGCTGGGTTACGAGCTAATTGCTGGAGAGCGACGGCTGCGCGCAGCAACCCAATTGGGGTGGACCGAGATACCAGCTGTAGTTAAGGATATAGACGATCGCACTTTGCTAACCCTGGCTCTCGTTGAGAATCTTCAGCGAACCGACCTGAACCCAATCGAAGAAGCCCGGGGCTACCAGCAGCTGATGTCAGAGTTCAGCCTGACTCAGCAGCAGGTTGCTGAGCTCATCGGGAAGGATCGGTCTACGGTAGCTAACATGTTACGTCTGTTGCAGTTACCCGAGGTCGTACGTGAGATGTTGCAGGCCGGACAACTCACGCTGGGTCATGCGCGCGCCATCTTAGGATTGGCCGACGAGGGCCGGATTGTCAGCCTGGCACGTGAGATCGTGGCCCGCGGACTGACGGTGCGCGACGTAGAACGCAGAGCACGAGAGTCCGCAACGATAACAAGAGTGACCAGGAAGTCCGAAGGCGGGAGGAGATTGTCGAGGGCGACGTCAGCTGAAGCTAGGCGAATTGAAGACGAGCTCAGAAGCCGCCTTCAGACTGATGTGAAGCTCTCAATGATCAGCAGCGATCGCGGGCGCATAGAGGTCGCTTTCTATTCGCTGGATGATCTCGACCGACTTCTGGATATTCTGCTCGGACCTGAGCGTAACAAGGCATGACCGCGAGCCGCGAGTTACCGGAGGAACTGCGCGGTTATGGCAATATCTACACGCCTCACGCCGGCGCGATGATCATTCAGGTTCAGCGTGAGAGCGGCCTGGCGAACAGGACCATCATTCTCACTCAGCGCCAGGTCAGGTGGCTCAAGCGAGCGCTGTACACGACCGGCGTTTTGCTCGCGGTGGGAACGGCGAGCTGGCTCGTGCTGGCGGCACAGGCGTCGAGGGTGCCAATTCTGCAGCGCAAGGTCGCGACTTTGCAACGGGATGTGAAACGGGTAGACACACTGCAGCTCGCTCTCGTCGAGCTGGACCGCAGATTTCAGCAAGTGCAGACCATGCTTGGCGCCTCGGGCGCCGCACCGACCGGGGCGAGCGCGGCGCTTACTGCGAGCCCGCCGCCGCAAGTGCCTCCGGCGCTGCCCACACTTTCTTCCGTAACAGCGACGCCAACGGTGCCTTCCGTGTGGCCGCTCGAGATCGATGGGCAAGTACTGCCACGAGAAGCTGGTGACGGTGGAGGGGACGGGCTCAACATCGCAGTTCCCAAGGGGACTGCGGTGCGTGCCGCTGGGGGTGGGACAATCGTCGAAGTGAAGGACGAGTTGACCGGTGGCAAGACTATTCGGATCGCGCACCCCGATGGCTACGAAACGGTGTACGGTAATACAAGCGAGGCGAAAGTTGAGCCTGGGCAGCGCGTACCTAGCGGGGCGGTGATTGCATCATCGGGGGATGTAGGCAAGCTCACGATTTCTCATCTTCACTTCGAGCTGTGGCGCAATGGTGCCGCGGTCGATCCAATGTCGATCCTGAACCAGCGGGGAGAGCACTGACGTATGGCAATTTTCGGAAAAGACACGAACGGCGCGGAAGAGCCGAAAGGTGGGAATAATGGACTTCAGGGCGAGGGATCGCTGTCCATCATCGCGCCCGGCATGAAGGTCACGGGCGATGTGGAGACCGACGGTGTAGTAAAGATCGAGGGTCGCATTGAGGGTAACGTGCGCGGAGGGCGACAGGTACTGGTCGGCCGGCAGGGCTCAGTCCAGGGGGACATCACCACGCGAGAAGCGGTGATAGGTGGCCGGGTGCAGGGTACGATTTCCGCCTCAGAGCGGATAGAAGTGCAGAGCACGTCAGTCATTGTCGGGAACATCGACACGAAGTCAATCGCAGTTATGGAAGGCGGCAAGATCAACGGCGCCGTCCGGATTAACGACGCTGTCCAGACACCAGCGCGACAGAGCGATGCCAACAAGGCCCAGCCGGTCGCTGTAGTGCGGTAGGGTTTGGGAGTCGGGAGTCGGGAGTCCGGAGTCGCTAGCGAAATGAGATCGAGGTCGGCTAGCAAGCCCGACACCACTTGACTATGCTAGCCGATAACTTAGTTCCCGACTCCCGATTCCCGACACTTCACATCTTCTCCGCATCTCCATATAGGCGTAACTTCTAACGCCTTATGGCCGCTCCCAACAGGATGTCGAGAAACTTCTCCACCGCCATCCACATCGGCTTCGCCGTTCTCACTGTAAGTTGTGGTCAGGAACGCGGCAGGCCCGGATCGCCGGAATCAGAAGCCCAAGCGGACTCTTCCTTTAGAGTAGCTCTCCTGACGCCCGGCCCCATCACCGACCAAGCATGGAACTCCGGCGCATACGCCGGGCTTCTACGTATCCAGGACAGTCTGGGCGCGCACGTAAGCCACATCCAGACCAGAACGCCCGCGGATTTCGAGGAGAACTTCAGGCAATACGGCGCCCATGGCTATGATCTTGTGTTCGGACACGGCTTCGAGTTCCAGGACGCTGGTGCCCGGGTCGCTCCGGACTACCCGAATACGGTTTACATCACGAGCTCCGGCAGCCGCCGGCTGCCAAACCTGGCACCAATGGTTTTCGGCTTCGACGAGGTGTGCTATCTGGCGGGGATGCTCGCCGGATCGCTAACCGAGTCCAACATCATCGGTGCCATTGCAGGCACGGAACTCCCCACGGTGAAGACGAGCTTCCAGGCGTACGAGGCAGGAGCGCGGGCCGCGAATCCCCGCGTTCAGGTTCTCAGGTCCTACGTCGGCAATTGGGAGGACGCCAGCACTGGAAAGGAGCTAGCGCTAGCGCAAATTGCACGAGGTGCCGACATTCTTTTCCAGAACGCAGACGCAGCAGGGCTGGGGATATTCCAGGCAGTAAAGGAAGCCAGGGAGCGGGGGCGGAAGATTTACGCAATAGGGGCGAACGTGGACCAGAGCAGCGTCGCACCCCAGGTGATCATCGCCAGCGCGGTCATCGATCTGCCCCGTGCGTTCCTGTCGGTGGCGCGCGAAGTGAAGTCCGGTAATTTCACATCCCGCATCATGTACCTGGGAGCCAAACAGGACATCGTGAGACTGGCCATCAATCCGTCGCTGGCGCATCTCGTCCCCCATTCGCTCAGAGCTCGGCTTGACTCGACGGAGCGGGCCATCGAGGCCGGGACTCTTCGACCGCTGCAGGCGGCGAGCGGCGATACCCCGACCGAGCGCTGATGGCGCGCTCTCGTCTTTCCGAAGTGGCAGGGTACATCGATGGCGTGCTGCGCATATCGGAGATTCCCGACCACCCGCATGCACTCAACGGCCTTCAGGTCGAGAACGATGGCGAGATCACTGGCGTAGCCGCCGCGGTGGACGCACGAAGCACCACGATCAATGGCGCGGTGGACGCAGGAATGAGCCTTCTACTCGTGCACCACGGGCTGTTCTGGTCGGGACTCAAGCCGTTCACTGGCGCATACCGCCGCAAAATATCGATGCTCTTGCAGAACAATGTCGCGCTCTATTCGGCGCATCTTCCGCTGGATGCCCATGCCGAAATCGGCAACAACGTTCTTCTCGCTCGCGCGCTGGGTCTCGATCCCAGCGGAGGTTTCGCTCGACACGAGGCGATCCACATCGGGGTTCAGGGCAACACTGAACTTCCGAGCGCGGATCTCGTAGTGCGTTGCGCTGATTTCGCGGCCAAATATGGCGGCATCGCGCGCAGCGCAGGCCTGACACCCAGCAGAATGACACGCCGCTGGGCAATCTGTACCGGTGCGGGAGCCTCCTCGGACACGATCGCCGAGGCGCGCGAAAGCGGGATCGATACCTTGATAGTAGGGGAAGGGCCGCACTGGACCGCCGTCGATGCCGAGGAGTATGACCTCGTCATCATCTATGCAGGCCACTACGCTACGGAGACGCTCGGTGTTCAGGCGCTTGCGAAGGACCTCGCGTTGCGCTTCGGGTTTCCGTGGAAATTCGTCCACGCTCCAACCGGATTGTGACCTCAGGTCCACCCGACGCGCTGCTGGCACTCGAGCTTGAGAATATCGCGAAGCGGTTCGGCACCGTTGAGGCTCTGGGCGGCGCCTCAATCAAGCTGGAGCGCGGGAAGATTCACGCGTTGCTCGGCGAGAATGGAGCCGGCAAGACCACGCTCATGCGCATCGCCTTTGGAATGCTGCGACCGGATGCCGGCGTCATCCGGGTGAACGGAGTGGCGGTGAGGTTCGCGTCCGTCACGGACGCGATAGCCAATGGCATCGGGATGGTGCACCAACACTTCACCTTTGTGCCCGCCATGACCGTGGCTGAAAACGTGGCGCTGGGAAGTGGAGGGGGAGGCGAGGGAAAGCGTGGACTATTTCGTCCGCGCGAAGCGCGGGAGCGCATATTGGAGATCGGCAGTCAGACAGGCTTGGTGCTGGATCCGGACGCGCGCGCCGGCTCGTTACCTGCAAGCGCGGCACAGCGGCTCGAGTTGGTCAAGGCGCTGGCTCACGGGGTGCGGATACTGATTCTCGACGAGCCGACCACGTCGCTCGCTCCAGCGGAGGTGGAGAGCCTCTTCGATGTGCTGAAGCGGCTAACCTCCAGCGGAAACACCGTCGTCATCATAACGCACAAGCTACGCGAGGCGCTCACGGTAGCCACTGACATCACGGTACTGAGACGCGGCCAGACGGTGGCGGTCCTGGATGCCGAGGAGGCTTCGGAGGAGGTGCTGGCGATGGCAATGCTTGGAGAATCACCTGTGTCCGGACATGGCGACTCAGGCGAAACACGCTTGAGAATGGCGGAAGGGAGGCAGGGCGAAGTCGCCATCTCCGTCCGCGCGCTCAATGTCGCTGGTGCACACGGCGAGCTGGCAGTCCGAGACGTGACGCTCGATGTTCGTCGCGGAGAAATCCTGGCGGTTGCGGGCGTCGAAGGTGCGGGCCAGCAGGAGTTGCTTCACGCGCTTGCTGGGCGAGTTCAACCAGCGGCTGGGAAGATTCAAATGCACGCGCGCTCGGTGGCGTTCGTGCCAGAGGACCGGCAGCGCGAGGCACTGGTGATGGAATTCGCGCTTTACGAGAACGTGGCACTTCGTGGAATCGGAGCTGTCAGAGGCTTTCACCGGATGCGGTGGCCGGATGTGGTCGCGCGAACCACGGATCTGATCGAGCGATTTGACGTGCGTGCGCCGGGAGTTGCAGGGGGCCCACACAGCATCACCTCGACTTTGTCGGGTGGCAATCAGCAGAAGCTCGTCCTTGCGCGGGAGTTAGAAGACGATCCCGAGGTAGTCATCGCCGAGAACCCGACGCGTGGACTCGACATCGCCGCTACGGCAGCAGTGCTTGCACGGCTTCGTGCTGCGCGGGATTCCGGTGCGGCTGTCGTTGTCTACTCGAGCGATCTGGATGAAGTGCTGTCCCTCGCCGATCGTGTGATCGTGATGTTTGCAGGCCGTGCACGAGAGGTTTCAGCGGACCGCGAGACCGTGGGTCTTGCCATGCTGGGAGTCGGGTCAAATAAGGGCACGTAGGCGGCGAATCGACGAAATCCCCAGCGCGGGCCCGATGGCCAGTACGGCAAAGGCCCACTGCCAACCGACCAGAGACACCACTGGCGGGATGAGCTGGATGGTGAACATCGTGAGCAGGAATCCGAGAGACGTTTGAATCGTGAGTGCCGTTCCCACCGCATACGCAGGCACGCTCTCGGTCACCAGCACGCTGAATTGCGCCGAATCGGCAATCACGAAGAATCCCCAAGCAAGAGCCACCGGTGCCAGCAACCAGAGCGACTGCCCGTAGAACAGACCGATCAGTACGGAGCAGCTACCACTCAGTGCCATCGCCAACGTCACGAGCCACTCGCGGCCGCGACGGTCGGCCGCGATGCCGCCCCATATGCAGCCGACGCCGCCGACGGCGATGATTCCGAACGCGACAAGCGGGACAACAGAGCTTGCCTGCTCGCTGTCAGCCGGTGACGCTGCCGCGACGCTGGCGGCCAGAAAAGCCGGAATCCACGTCCAGAAGCTGTACAGCTCCCACATGTGGCCGAGATATCCTCCAGTCGCGAGACGCCAGCGGCGCTCGCGCACTACCGTGTGCACCAGCCTCCAAGAAAAAGGTCGCGCGGCGAAGGGGTAGGGGCCTTCGTGATAACACGTGGCGACCAGCAGCGCGGCCAGTAGTGCGCCGGCGGATGCCGCGGCGACCACGGATGTGACGCTGGCATCGGGGAGCGCTTGCACGAGATACGGCGTTGCCTTACCGATGGTCAGCGCGCCTACAACGGTTCCCACCGCCAGGCCGCGCTGCAAGCGGAACCACGTCGATATCATTTTCATCGCCGGCGGATAGACGCCTGCCAGCGACAGCCCGGTAAGAAATCGCGCCAAGAGCGCGGCGCTGAAGGTGGGCGCCGATAGCAGAGCGAGATTGGCCACTGCTCCGAGCAGTGCGGAGATAGCGAAGTATCGGCGGGCGGGGAGGATATCGGCCAGGTTGAGCACGGCAGCGAGCGCCGTTCCAACTACGAACCCGAGCTGCACTATGGTCGTGAGCCAGCCGGCCTGATCGACGCTCAGATTCCAGCGCATGCTCAGCTGTGGAGCTATCGCGCTGCCGGCGAACCACAACGACATCCCCAGGAGCTCTGCAACCGCGAGGATGCCGAGCATGCGCCACTGGCCCGGTACTGCACTGCGTACTAGCACCTACTGGGTACTGCGCAGTGGCTGCGTATTACGCGATGAGCACACGATGCTGCGCGAGAAGCGCAAGTTATTTCCACTGATGATGATCGGGTTCGGTGCTGGCTGCGCAGCCTTGTGTGCGCGATGCGCACTGCGCAGTCACTGCGCAGTGCGAAGTAGGTGCTAGTACGCAGTGCAGTACTCAGTCTCGCATAGCAGCGGGATCCAGCCCTACAGCGATGCACCAATTCCGATACGCAACCGGTGATATCTCCGAGGGTTTGATCTCGCTTCGTCCGCCCCAGAACACGTTCGTGTAACCCACTGGAATGCCCACCGTCTGGAGGTGACGGTCGATCGCGAGCTTGTGCTGCAATACCACCGCTTTGTCTAGACCGTGAGCAACGGCCATGATGTTGACGTTGCTGAATTCGGGCCCGCCCTCACGCCAGTACGCATGGGTGAGAATATGGTGACGGCCCACCTCTCTACCGGCTTCCATCTCCCGCCCCGGAGGAACCTGCCAGTGGAACAGAGCATTGTAACGCGTCACGCGCTCGCCGCTCGCTGAGGGCTTCACGTGCTCGAGAAACGTGGAGAAGCGTCCAATCACGCCGCGCTCGTTCAAGCGTCGCGCCACTTGAACGAATTCATCGAGGGTAACTCCTGCTTCAGCCGCGCGCGGCTGCCATGGGTTCTCACGAATCTCACTCACCGTGAATTCGCGCTTGAGCGGCTCGAGCACGCGCCATTCTGCTTCGCTCAGCACGACAACGTTCGTATCGAGAACCTGCCCCGGAACGTCCGTCTTGCTCCCTGGTTCAATTCCACGACGCCTCACGTGGCCTACGCCCAATGTGAAGAGGCGTTTTGCCGGCATCATTCGGTAAGACTCGGCACCGACCTCGCGAGCGAGAAAATCGCAGTGCCGAGCCATGGAGAAATTTTGCGGTACCTTGAGTGTGGTCCACAAGCGATACCCTGACCCGGGAGTCTCAGCGTCTGTGGACCTGATGACAACGTGCCCCGAGAACGGGTCCCGCTTGACCATGTAGTCGAAAGCCGGGTCCAGACCCTCCTGAGGCACTCGCCAGGCGACCAGTGCCCCGGGAGCGAGGTTTGTCGCCATGAGTGTTTGACGAACGCGGCGGATGGTGCCGGCCGAAAGCATGGAGCGAATGCGATCCAACACCATCGCGATCGGGACACCCGACAGGCGGGCAATCTCCATGAACGGGTCCGCCAGAAAGCCTGCGATCCGATCTTCGGAAACCTCGAGAATGCGCGCGTTGATCTCGTCGGCGACGTCGATCGGGGTCGTGGGAGCCGTGAGAGTCGTGGGAATCGCGGGTGTGACTGGAATCATGAGGGCATTCTATGCGGTGAGCGGCAGGATGAGAAGAACTGGGTGTGGGGTGTAGGGTGTGGGGTGTAGGGTGTGGGGCTCCGACACCCCACACCTCACACCCTACACCCGCCTCTGCTCCTCACTACCTTATCCGGACCCATGCGCCCCCCGGTTGCGACTATCAGTCTAATCGCGCTGCTCGCGACGGTCATCACGGTGCTTGTCGTTGCGGGGGTCGGTGGGTCCCATGCTCTCTCGGCTCTTTGGACCGGCTCGGTCGGCTCGTGGAACGCGCTCAGCTCGGCGACGCTCGTCCGCGCTACACCTCTGATTCTCGCGGGTCTCGCTGTCGCACTCGCGTTTCGAGCCGGCGTCTGGAACATTGGTGCAGAGGGCCAGTTGCTGGTTGGGGCGGCAGCGGGCACTGCAGTGGCGCTTAGCTTGGCGCCCTCGTTCGGCAATTTCATGTCGATCGTCGGCGCCCTGCTGGCCGGTACCGTTGCTGGCTCTCTCTGGGCTGGAATAGCCACGGTCCTGCGCAAGAGATTCGGCGTACTCGAAGTCATCAGCACGATCGTGCTCAACTTTATCGCTCTCTTCCTGGTTGGATATTTGGTTCATGGTCCTTTGCGGGAGGCTTCGGGAGTTTATCCGCAGTCAGAAACTCTTCCTGATGCGGCTCATCTTCCGCGGCTCTTCGATGGTACCAGACTTCACTGGGGTTTCGTGCTCGCCCTGGTTGCGGCGCCTGTGCTATGGTGGATTCTGCGGAGCACGGCAGCGGGATTTCGCGTTCGCGCCAGCGGTCTCAATGCGGATGCTGCGCGGGTCGCCGGACGGATCGATGTGGCGAGAACAACCGCACTTGCCTTCCTCGCCAGCGGTGCGCTCGCCGGGCTTGCTGGGGCGATCGAAGTGACGGGGGTAACGTTCGCGCTCTACGAGGGCATCTCACCCGGCTACGGGTATACCGCTATCGCTGTCGCCCTCATCGCCAGACTGAATCCTCTGGCTGTCATCGCCAGTGGTATCTTCTTTGGAGCACTCGAGTCCGGAGCGCTTGCCATGCAACGCGAGGCAAACGTTCCTTCCGTGATCGTATACGTGCTGGAGGCCGGTTTGATACTTGTGGCGCTGTTAACGTTGCGATCGCGGACGCGGGAAGAGTGAAGAGACTGAGAGCGGGTGTAGGGTGTCGGGTGTCGGGTGTGGGGCCGACACCCTACACCCCACACCCGACACCCGTTTTTCGTAGAGACTCATGAACCCAGCCGACCCTTTTCTCGAGGCCACGATACGAACCGCTACGCCCCTAGCGCTTGCGGCCATCGGGGAATGCGTAACCCAGCGCGCGGGCGTCATCAACATCGGTCTCGAGGGAATAATCCTCAGCGGTGCTTTCGGAGCGCTCGTGGGTGCGACAGTCGGAACCGCCGGGATGGGGTTTCTCGCGGCGGCGGGCGCAGGTATGGGATTGGCTTCCGTGTTCGCTCTGTTCGTGCTGCGCATGCGAACAGACCAGATAATAACCGGAATCGCTCTTAACCTCCTGGCGCTCGGACTAACGGGCGCTCTCTATCGCGCATTCTATGGAACAACAGGTGCGTCGCTTACCATCCCGACCATCGGGCCGGTGGAAATTCCTTTCCTCGCCACGATGCCGCTTCTTGGCGCTGCGCTCTTCGCTCAACCCTTGATTACGTACGCCGTTTACCTTCTTATACCGGCGATTTGGTGGTGGCTTTACAGGACGCACGCTGGGCTCGCGCTTCGGGCGGTCGGCGAGCAGACGGAGGCTGCATCGGTGGCCGGAATAGCGCCGGAGCGCCTCAGGTGGATCGCTATCCTGTTTGGCGGCGCCATGGGTGGCCTTGGCGGCGCGACCCTTGTGCTCGCGCAGGCTGGGACGTTTGCGGAGGGGATGTCGGCAGGGCGAGGGTTCATTGCCATAGCCATCGTCGTACTCGGCCGGTGGCACCCAGGTGGCGTAGCGCTGGCGGCACTTCTCTTCGGTGCCGCCAGCGCCCTCCAGTTCGTCTTTCAGGCAATGGACTTGGCTTTGCCATATCATTTATTTCTCGCGCTTCCCTACGTCCTTACGCTGCTTGCTTTGGCGGGTGTTGCCGGTCGCGTGAGGGCGCCGGCGATGTTGGGGCGTTCTTGACTTCGCAAATGGAACGGAGCGCATGAAGAGGTCACTTCGACTCAAGGTCCAGCCTACGGCACGACAGACCCGGACGATCATGGAGCGCGTAGAGCATCAGCTCGTGAGTCGTGGCGCGGTCGTACAGAGCGAGCAGTCATCGTCGCTGCGCTTCCGAATGCCTCACGTCTGGAAAGCACCGCGATTGCATTGGCTCATCGCGGCCTCTTCGGGTGAGGTCACGGTCGGTGCCGGTGGGGGTGGTCCGTGGCGCGTACAGTACGGGCTGCACTTTTTCGCTCTGCGCCTGGTGTGCTTCGCTGTTACGATTGCCCTCGCGGTTATTGGCTGGACGTGGGCGCGCGAGCGTCTCTTCACCGTATTGTTGTTGTTCTGGGCGGTGGCGTACGGTATACCATACATGGCGGCGTGGCTGCGGTTTCAGGAGATCCTGCGCGCGGCATCCAAGGAAGTGCTAGGGGCTAGGGAATAGGGGAACGGGTGTCGGGTGTGGGGTGTGGGGTGTCCGGGCCGACACCCTACACCCTACACCCGACACCCCAATCCCTAGCATTTCATGACCTTCGCAATTCTGATAGTTCTGCTCGCCGCGGCCGCGCTGGCAGTGCACTCGATCTTTCATGCCCCGGCGAGCCTGCGTGTGGCCGAAGTGCACGTGCCGGTTGCCGACCTGCCGCACGAGTTCGATGGTTACACCATAGCGGTGCTCACCGACGTGCATTACGCCCCAGTCCCGGGCAAGGGCAATCTCGAGCGCGCGGCGACCATCATCCGCCGAGTGGAGCCCAATCTCATCGTCTTCCTGGGCGACTTTGCCGCTTCGTTCGCAAGCTCCCAGCGCTTGTCGGGGATGCTCTACCGCGCAGCCATCCCAGCGATGGGCAAAATCATCCGCGGGATGAGCGCGCCTGACGGTATGATGGCTGTGCTTGGAAACCACGATTACTACTTCGACGGACCGGCAGTAATCGCCTGGCTCGAGTCGTTGGGTGTGCGAGTTCTAGTGAACGACTGCGTGGTGATCGAGCACGGGGGGGATCGTCTGGCCATTGCGGGGACCGATGAGCTCGGACACGACATCCCCGATCCATACGCGGGTTGCTCGGATCTTCCCCGAGAAATTCCGAGGATCGTGCTGGCGCATCATCCAGACGAGGTCCTACTGCTCGCACCGGATATGCGAGCTGATCTCGTTCTGGCGGGTCACACGCACGGGGGGCAGGTAGTATTTCCTATTCTCGGCGCCCTCATTCGCATCTCGAAAGTCTGCGGCCGTCATACGGCGAGTGGTTGGGTGCCGAATGGACGGGCGCCGCTTTACGTCTCGCGTGGCATCGGGGCTCAGATACCGCTTCGATTCAACTGTCCGCCCGAGCTGGTAATAGTAAGGCTAGGGATTAGGGATTGGGGATTAGGAACAGCGTTCTCCTAGTCCCTAGTCCCTCATCCCTAATCCCTAATCCCTCGTCCTAGCATCCCGTATGCACACTGGTCCAACGCACTCTCCACCGGCCATCGCGTGAACGCTCGAGGAGCGAGTAGGCGCCTGACTCCTGGCCCACCCGGCCTAACACGAGACCAGTTCGCGGCGGAGAGCGAAGCGTGATAGCTGCCAGAATTTCTGTGGTCTCGACGGTCTCTTCAGTACCTGACGTGCGTTCGAAGTACACAGTGCGGTAGCGGGTCGCCACATCTCGCTGGCCAGCGGCGCTGTCGCGTTCGGCGACCAGCAGAATGTGCTCTTCCAGCGGGTTGGCTTCCTGGTTCACACGGCGAATGACATCAGCCAGGAGGCCATCGACGCCGGCTGCACTATGGAAACGGTATACCGATCGCACGGAAAACGGGATCCCGCGAAAGGCGAGTGCGGTGTCGCGGGGAAGGGCCGACGCGAGACGCGTTGCTTCGGCCGCAATGCGCGCAGAGTCGGATCGACTGAGGGTCTCGATGGAGTCGAGTGGAACAGGTCTCACTCTGCCCTCCAGAAAAGCCACGGTCCAGCTCGGAATGGCGCTCCCACCTACCGGCTCCACGCTCGCACTCGGCCAGTCGATGCAGCTGGGGGCGATCCACTCTTCCGCCGTCGTCTTTGAAAGGTGAAGTTTTCCCACCAGACCGCTGCGGTCGAAAGCTTCCATGGTTGCGTTCCGGACGCCCGCGCCGCTGAAGCGAACCGTGTCTGGTAAAGTGCTGTCGGTGTAGGTTGGATACACCACACTTGCGTCAGTAGGTTGAGCTCCACGCACGGCGAACACCTGTCCGGCGCTCCTGTCCCAGGAGGAGAACTCCATTGGCACCTCGAGCTCCACGGAATCAACAGCTGCCGGTACTACCAGTTCTGTGGAGTCGATCGTCAACGACGGCTCAGGCCGGTCGCAGGCAGTCGTAAGACTGGTGGAGACCAGACCAGCTATCACAACCAAATAATGGAATCTCGGCATCCTGTCGGGACTCGGAACCTGGACAATAACATCAGCCCTTCTTCCAATCTGCAGCCACTGATGTCCAATTGCCATTCCTCGCCGAGCAGTTGCTAGATAATCCGGCTCCACTGCACCCCAAGTCCCAGAGTCGATGACCAAGCCTTCCCTTCTATTCAAGTTAGGTCTCCACAGACCTGAGCTTCGCGCATGGGCAATGTACGATTGGGCGAACTCCGCAATGGTGACCATCATCGTTACAGCGGTCTTTCCCATCTACTTCTCCGACGTTGCCGGCGCCGGACTCCCACCTAATGTTGCAACCTTTCGGTTCGGCATCGCTACCACGATCGGGCTCGTCATCATCGCCATCCTGGCACCAATACTCGGCGCCGTCGCCGACTACGCCGCCGTGAAAAAGCGAATGCTGGCGACCTTCATGGGGCTCGGCGTGGTCTCGGTTGCCATGATGTTCTTCATTCAGCAGGGAAACTGGCTGCTGGCCCTGATCCTGTTCATCCTCGCGAACATCGGCGCAAACGGAAGCTTCGTGTTCTACGACGCGTTCCTACCCCACATCGCGAAGGACGAAGAGATGGACCGCGTTTCGACAGCCGGGTATGCGCTGGGTTATATCGGAGGCGCTATTCTGCTGGCCCTGAATCTTGCCTGGATTCTCAAGCCTGAGTGGTTCGGCCTGCCATCCGGACCGGACATCACACCAGAACAGAAAACGCTTCCTGTGCGACTCTCGTTCCTTTCGGTCGCGATATGGTGGCTCCTCTTCTCCATCCCTCTTTTCCGCAGAGTTCCTGAGCCTCCGCCCAAGCTAGAGACCGACGAAGAGCGCGGCCAGAGCGCGATGAAGGTGGCCTTTACCCGGCTCACGGAGACGTTTCGCGAGCTGCGCCTCTACAAGCAGGCGTTCATCCTGCTGGTGGCATTTCTCATCTACAACGATGGCATAGGAACCATCATACGGATGGCTACGATCTACGGCCGCGAAATAGGAATCGGCCAGAATGTCCTGATCGCCGCCATTATTGTCACGCAGATCGTGGGTGTGCCGTTCGCATTTCTGTTCGGCGCCATGGCGGGACGGCTCGGGACGAAGCGTTCCATCTTCCTGGGGCTCGTGATCTACTGCGGCATCAGCATCCTTGGCTACTTCATTAGCACCGCAACGCATTTTCTCATTCTCGCCGCGCTCGTGGGAATGGTGCAGGGCGGGACTCAGGCTCTCAGCCGATCGCTTTTCGCGAGTATGATACCGCGTCACAAATCCGGTGAGTTCTTCGGATTTTTTGCTGTGATGGAAAAGTTTGCCGGCATCTTCGGACCTGCGATCTTCGCGCTGACCCTGGCTGCCACCGGCTCCAGCAGAAACGCGATCCTCTCGGTGATAGGCTTCTTCCTCGTGGGCGGAGCGATACTCGCGTTCGTCAGAGTGACCGAAGGCCAACGTGTAGCACGAGCCGCCGAGTCTGCCACTCGATAATGCTCTACCGGATCGTCCGCTGGATTGCGAGCATCGCGTTGGAGTGGTTCTATCGCGACATCGAGGTTACCGGCCTCGAGCGGATTCCGCCTGACGCACCGCTGCTCCTGGCGGTGAATCACCCGAACGCACTCGTGGACGCATTGGTTGTGATGCACATGATGCCCCGCAGGATTCTGATCACAGCCAAGGCAACGCTGTTCGGGAACCCGCTGCTTCGGGCAGTCTTCCCGCACATCGGAATTATTCCCCTCCGGCGATTGCAGGACGAGAAGAAGAGCGATCCGGCTCGCACCGCCGACGCCGAGCGCAACGCCGAATCATTCCGGGCGATTCTGGATTCACTCGCACAGCACAAGGCAGTCCTCATCTTTCCGGAAGGCATTACGCACAACCAGCCGACGCTGGCTCCCCTCAAGACCGGACTGGCCAGGCTCGCGTTACAGGCAAAAGACGAGCGCGGGGTGCGCGGCCTGATCATAGTTCCCATCGGGCTTACATTCGAGCGCAAATGGGCGCCGCGCACTCGAATACTTGCGCATGTTGGCGACCCGATCGGGATGGATACGTGGAAAGCGGATGTTGAGGGTCCGGCCGCTGCTGAAGAGCTCACTCGGGAAGTAGACAGGCGGTTGCGCGCACAGACCCTCAACTTCTCCAGCATCGAGGACGCCAACAGAGTGCTGGGTGCTTCCCGAATACTCGCGGGTGCATTCGGGAACGTGAGGCCACTCGGCGCCCCCGACCTTCCGCTCGCCAGCGAAGCAGAGATCGTCCGCCGCATCGCCGCAGCCCAAGAGACGCTTTCGGTTACGGCCGCGGAACGCGCTCACGTGTTCCTCACACGCCTGGAAGCGCTTCGCGAAGAGCTGGCTCGGCGCCGAATAGCTGTGAATGACGTTCTGATAACTCCGGGAGTACGAGAAGGAGCATGGTTCGCCATTCGCGAAGGTGCAATCATAGCAATCACAGGGCCGATCGCGTGGTGGGGGCGCATCAACCACTGGGCGCCGCTCGCGATCACTCGCGCCATCGCACAAAGGGCGAGTAAGAGCACGGAGGACCCGGCAATGTATTCACTCGTGCTCGGAGCCGCCCTGGTACTCGTGGCCTACGGAGTCCAGACGGCAATAGTGTGGCGCCTGGCCGGAATGAACTGGGCGCTACTCTATCTCATCTCGCTCCCAATAGCTGCCAGCTGGGACTTTAGGTTCCGTGACCGCATGCGGCGCGCGGCCAAACGGATGCGCACGTATTTTCTGTTCCGATCCGATGAAACTCTGCGGCATCGGCTGGCGACCGAGCTCGAGTGGGTCAGGAACGAGGCAATCGCGCTAGAGGCTCTGGCCAGGCCTTATAACGGCGGCAGTGAGTCTATATCGACGGGAGAAACCTCCCGGCAAGATCCCAGTGCCAGGCGTCCCGGCGTAAGTCGGTACGGGGGTCCTTCAGCGGTTTGAACTGCAGACGTTCGGAAGGCAAGCCGACGCTCCGGCCATATGCCAGGAGGCGTTCTCGATCGGTGGAGACCAGGTGGGCCATGGGTCGGCCTCTCCATACATGATAGTGAAGCCAGAGACCCCCATCCATGGCGTGGATCATCCCATCTCGGCGCTTCTTGTACGTTCGGAGGGGGTGGGGGTGGCGGTCGGACGGAACCAAAAGTGGGTCGGGGGTCTGGGGGTCTGGGGTCTGCATCTGGTGGCTGAGACCCCTACGTCCTACACCCTATGCGAGCGTCCCACTAGAGGCAAGTTATGACGCCTTCTACGGTCGCTGGCGCAACCGCTGCTGCTGTTCCGAAGAACACGGCACAGGATGCAGCAGCAGACTGGGGGTGTGTGGCGCTCACCGACCACCCCGACACAGTCGCCTCCGTGATCGTCATAACCACACCAGCCGTCGGCGTGAAGGTCAGCGCGGGCAAGCTGGTCGTGTAGGTGTCGTTGAAGTAGAAAAATGACTCCTGTGCCGACGCCAGATTGCGAATGTCACTCTTGATCGCGCCGGTTATTGCTCTTCCCTTGCTGTTTTTGAAGCCCGGTAACACGATGGTGGCAAGAATGCCGATGATCACCACCACGATGAGCAGCTCTATGAGCGTAAAGCCCGACCTCTTCTTGTGGACGCGCATATCCGACCCCGCTTGCTGAAGCAACGGAAGACTTCGCGGGATACCATGGCAACTCGGGTGCCGAGGTCGGGAGATTTACAATCTATTGTGGTTTATCATGTTAGAGCAGCGGGCCGAGCCAGTGCCTGCCTCAATGGCTGGCATAACCACACGTTTCTTGCAGTCTGCGAGATGCCCGCGTGGCAGCTTCCGGACTTAATGCCTGCCGCAACCTGGCTACACCGAACATGAAAGCCCTGAAACATGCCCGGCAGTGGCGGACCATCCTAAGGGGGTGGCCTCGGTCACCGTTATGGTCACGCCTGGGTCGGAATAAACTCCAGTAGCGAGAGGTTGGTAGTGTACGCGTCGGTAATGCTCCACCAGGATTCCTGATCCATGGCGAGGTTTCGCAGATCGGTGACCATCGTGCCGATGTAAGCCCTGCGCTTCATGTTCCTGATTTTCGGAATCGCGATGCCAGTCATGATTCCGATGACCAGAACCACGACGAATATCTCGATGAGGCTGAAGCCGGGGCGCCCTGGCTCGGGGAGTCGGGCGGGTGCCCGCTTGCGGGCGGATGGAGTCGGGAGTCGGCGTTTGCGGGTCGGGAGTGGAACCGATCCTCCTGTTCCTGTCACCTGTCACCTGTCACCTGTCACCTGTCACCTGTTACCTGTTACCTGTTACCTTGTTACCTGACATTAACCCTTCGTCTCCAACCAGTTGTCGCCGGTCCCTATATCGACGACCAATGGCACGGAGAGTTGCGCCGCGCCCTCCATGGCCTGCTTCACCATGGCCCGAACCGCATCTTCCTCCTCTCTGGACGCCTCGAACACAAGCTCGTCGTGCACCTGAAGAAGCATGCGCGCCTCGAGACCCGCCGAGGTCAGTGACCGATGGACACGTATCATTGCTACCTTGATGAGATCGGCTGCTGAGCCCTGAATCGGTGAATTGGTCGCCGTGCGCTCGCCAAAAGCGCGAATGTTGAAATTGCGGTCGGGTTTGCCATACTGGTCCCGCAATTCGCGGATGTAGCGCCGGCGACCGAATATCGTCTCGACGTATCCCTTCTCGTATGCGAGCGCGACCATCGAGTCGAGATACGTTCGTATCCCCTTGAATCGCTCGAAGTATTCAGCGATGAAGCGCTTCGCTTCGGCGTGGTCGATGCGAAGCTGCCGTGACAGGGCATGCGGCCCCTGACCGTAGATTGTCGCGAAGTTGATGGTCTTGGCGCGGGCGCGCATCTCGGGAGTGACATCGCTTACCGGCATTCCGAAGATGATGGACGCTGTCTGACGATGGATGTCTCCGCCTGCGTGAAACGCTTCCGTAAAGAGCGGGTCGCCGGAGAGATGGGCAAGAACCCGCAACTCGATCTGGGAGTAGTCGGCCGAAAGAAGAAGCCAGCCGCTCCGAGCCACGAAGCCGCGGCGGATAGCTCGTCCAAGCTCCCGCCGGATGGGTATGTTCTGGAGATTGGGATCGCTGGACGAGAGACGGCCCGTGGTGGCAACCGTCTGGTTGAACGAGGTGTGAAGACGCCCTGTTTCGGGGTTAACCAATGCGGGCAGCGCGTCGAGGTAAGTATTCTCGAGCTTTGCTAGCTCGCGATACTCCATGAGAAGAGAAGGGAGCGTGTGTCCCATCTCTGCGAGCTCCTGCAGCACCCCGGCGTCGGTGCTCGGACCTGTTGCCGTTCGTTTGAGAATCGGCATCGGCACCGGCAGTTTTTCGAACAGAATGTGCCGGAGCTGCGGGTTGGAATTGATGTTAAACTCTTCGCCAGCTTCCTTGTAGATGGATTGCTCTATCGTTTGGCGGTCGCGCTGAAAGCGTTCCTTCAGGGACGAGAACCAGGCGCGGTCTATGGAGATGCCGCTGACTTCCATGTCGGCCAGCACCCCAGTGAGCGGCAGTTCGATGTTCCGGAACAGATCCTCAACACCCTGCTCCTTGAGCTGCGGCTCGAAGCGCGCGCGAAGCCGCAACGTGGCATCCGCCGCGCCACAGGCGTAGGTGCTTGCTGCCGCCGGCGTACACTCGTCGAACCTGAGCGCACCCCTTCCCTTTCCACAGATCTGCTCGCGCGCTGGGAGTGCACTGCCCAGGAACTCCAATGCCAATTGCTCGAGATCGTGCGAACGACGACCCGGATCAAGCACGTAGCTCGCGATTTTTGTATCACAGTCGAGCCCGCGCAGCGTTATGCCTGCCCTCCGCAACGCAAGCAGACTGAACTTCCAGTCGTGCGCCGTCTTGGGAACCGCGGGGTCCTCCAGGAGCGCGCGCAACGGCTCCATCTCGGCGGCATCCAGCGCGGGGAGATTCCGCACTGTCTGTTCAACCGCCGTTGCAACGCCTTCGGAACCTGATCCGCCTGCGCTCTTCTTTCTTGTTTTGCGCGTGGTAGCCGACTGGACATCGCCGGGGCTGTTCGCGTCTCCCAGCAGCAGCGCTCCCTGGGCCGGGCGGCGTGTGCGATGCCGGAGGGGCAGGTAATACGCTTCATCCGGCGCGATCGACACTGCTATGGACACCAGTACCGAGCGCAGAGGATCGGTTTCTAGGACGCCGAGCGATGCCACGCCATCTTCGAGCACCGTCTCGGTGTGGATCGCGATTCCGGATCGGCCAGCCTGTCGCGCCAGGTCGACCATTTTGCGCACCCCGTCGACGGTATCCACGACAGTGTAATGGTGCGCGGGGATCTCAGGCGCAGCCTCCGGTGCCGCCACGCTCTGCTCCCGGGAGCTCTGTTCTCGCGCGAGAGTGTGAAACTCGAGTTCCAGAAAGAGATTCTTGAGCTTTCCGCGGTCAGGGTCCTGCAGCGCGAGGTGGTCGAGGTTGAGGGAGAACGGCAAATCGTCCCTTATTGTTACTAATTCCTTCGAGAGCAGCGCGTCACCGGTGTATTGAAGGAGCGCTTCCCGCGGTCGTTTCTGCTGGATGTCGGCAGCGTGTTTCAGGATTTCTTCCACGGTTCCGTAAGCTGAAACGAGATCGCGCGCGGTCTTGGGGCCGATACCGGGAACGCCCGGGATGTTGTCCGAGGAGTCTCCCACTAGCGCCAGATAGTCGGTGACATGGTGCGGCGGAACGCCAAGCCTCTCGCTCCCATTTTCGACCCCGACCCACTGCTCTTCCACGGCTGCCGATCCACCGCGTCCCGGATTGAGTAACCAGACTCCCGGTCGGACCAGCTGCTGAAAATCCTTGTCGCCGGACACGACGACGACGCTGACGCCGGCAGCAACGCCCTGCACCGCCAGCGTCCCGATGAGATCGTCCGCCTCGTACCCATCGAGAGTGAGGATCGGCATGTTGTACGCAGCCAGCAGCTGGCAGATGCGTTCCATGCCGCGGTCAAAGTCCGACTGCAGCTCTTCGGTGAGTTTCTGACGCGTAGCCTTGTATCCCGGATATCGCTCATGGCGGAAGGAAAGTCCGGAGTCATGGACCCAGCCGACGTACTCGGGCTTGTGATCTTGCAGAAGGCGCTGAAGGAAGGTCGCTATCCCGAAAACGGCTGATGTGTTCTCACCGCGGCTGGTAGTAAGAGGGCGAGCGATGAGCGCGAAAAACGCCCGGTAGATGAGGGCGTAGCCATCCACCAGAAAGAGCCGCGGTGAAGTTGGGAGAGAGAGGGGGGGGGAGGGTCCTGTAGCTTGAGGCATCGAGCGTAAAGATAAGAAGAAAACACTGAGCATGAGGACACAGAGCGCTCAGTGATCATTGCTCACTCTGTGTCCTCATGCTCAGGTTCGTTAAATGCCAACGCCTGCCGGAACTCAGGCAGGCGTTGACGTTCGAAAGGCCAGCGGTTTTTTACGACAGCTCAGACGCGTTGAACTTTCGTGGCGTGAAGTCCCTTATCGCCGGTTTCTATTTCGAACTCCACCTCCTGCCCTTCTGTGAGCGTCTTGAAACCGTCCATCGTGATCGAAGAGAAATGCACGAAGACGTCCTCGCCGCCCTCTTGTTCGATGAAGCCGTAACCTTTGGCGTCATTGAACCATTTAACTCTACCTCTGGACATCCGAACTGCCTCCTCGTACAGGGGGAACCCGAACTGCGCCGCTTAGAGCCCGCCGAGCCTGGCGGGATGGCGGGATGGCGGGCTTTATATAGGAAGAACCGGGAGCGCTGTCAACCTAAGCGCTCGGGAGTCGGGAGTCGGGAGTCGGGAGTCGGGAGTCGGGAGTCGGAGTCGGAGTCGGAGTCCCTAATCCCTAGTCCCTAGTCCCTGGCCCTAACCCGGTGCGCGACGGATTGAAAATCACCCTCGCTTGCCGTCGTCATTCGCCATCTGCCAAACCCGGTTTGGTCGATGAAAACGACCTGCAGCTGATGCTGATTGTACGTCCACATCTGTGCGCGACCGCGCTGGCTCAGGTTGCTCTCCCCCTGCTCGAGCACCTGGTCTGGCTCACCCAGGGTGACGTAAACCATTCCGCGGTCCGTGAGCCAGCCGGGTATCCCCTCTTCCCTGAACCGGTCGTTCGCCAGCTGAATGCGGTTGAAGTACTCGCGCAGTCCCTCGTGTTCGGCCGTGGTCGGAGCCGGATCAGTCTCGCGCCAGAAGGCTCCCCACGCAGCTGCCCTCTGTTCGGCGGACGTGTCGCGCAGAGCGCGGAGACGGTCCTCGGTCGTGAAGTACCGGAGCAGATCCAGCATCTGGTCGAAGCTGGCAATGGCGATGTCGTCGGCGAAATTGACGAAGACTGGGCTCCGGACAGTATCGGTTGAGCCAATAAGGGAGGCGGTCATCGCCAGCTGCCCCACGCCCAACTTGCCGACTGGGATGGTCACAATATCGCCACTGACCAGTCCGTGACGCGACAGTGTTATTGTGTCTCGCCATACCGGCGTCCTCTTCTCGTTCGTCACTACTACATCAACCGGTGCGTCCGCGGCCAGGTTGTAGCCTTCCAAATACAATTGTATGGTCGAGTCCCTCCCAAAAACTGCTGTCGCCCGAGGGTTGGCAACCAATACCGGCACGGAATCCGTGCTCGATCTTGGCTGCGCCTGATAGACTGCTACAGGCGATGACAGAGCCGTCTGCCCGAAGCGCGGCACGCTCAGCGGCAGATCCGCAGTGCTGGTGCGAGAGCTTCCTTCGTCCCGAATTGCAACCGTCAGGACGTGCTGGCCAGATGGGAGTCTGAGAAACTCCTGAAAGATCACACTCTCGTCGGCGCGAATGGTTTCCTTGAAAGAAGCTACTCGAACGCTCTCACGGGCGTCCGAGTGTGCGCTCGTGGTGGCCCCCTGTCGCGCGTCGATCACCACGCTGTAGCCGGCTCGGTGACCCTCGCCCTCCGGAGTGAATGTAAGAGCCCTATTGGCAAGTGATAGGGTAACCAGCACGAGTGTCGTGTCGGAAGACGAACCCGCCAGATATCGGACATTTCCTACAAACGGCAGTGGCTCCTGAGCGGCCATGAGCCCCGCATTCTCATACAGAGCCACGGGATCCATCACGCCTGGAAGAGAGGCGCGGCGCGGCGTGGACCGTCTCTCGTCGGGAGAGCCTGGTCGTCCTCCGCGCCCCCCGCCCGACCCCATGCAACCGAAGATCGCGACGAGAAATAGAGGAGCCGTTATGAGACGCCGAAATGCATGACGGGGCTGGAACATCGAACACATTCTCCAAGTCGTTAAACGTTCAGTCTAACTGTGTACCCGCTGGATACCAGAGGTTGCCATAAAGATTGGGGTCACGGAGAAGGGAACGGACACGCACGGAGAAGGCCGGCGACCCAACTGCGCCTGGTCTTCCGTCCTTGCCGAGTGTTGCAGGCGGGATTAGTTTCGCGCCGTGAGCAGAGAGAATCTTGCCGGCACGACCTTCGGCGCCTACGCGTTGCGCGACATGGTTGGCGAAGGCGGCACGGCAGTGGTCTACCGCGCCGACCACCCGACCCACGGCTCCGTTGCGGTAAAAGTCCTTCGTGAAAAGCTGCGTGGCGACAGGACCGCCGTCGCTCGTTTCCTTCGTGAGGCCTCGTACGGCACGCGCGTGCTCCATCCCAACGTGATCCGCACTATCGAGATCGGTGAAGTCTCTTCCGGAGTCCATTTTCTCTCCACCGAGTGGGCTCCCGGCGACCTGCTCGAAAAGTACGCCAAGAACAATGCGCCGCTGCCGGGAGAAGAGGTCGCCGACATAACTTCCCAGATCGCAGGGGCAGTGCACGCAGCACACTCCGCCGGAATCATCCACCGTGACCTGAAGCCAGACAACGTCATGTACGACCCGAGCCAGCGTCTGGTAAAGCTGCTGGACTTCGGCATCGCGGCGCAGGCAGACCTTTCCCCCGAGGAGCGTCTCACGCGTGCCGGCTTTTTTGTAGGCACTCTCATGTACGTCGCGCCGGAAGCGCTATCGGGACAGCTCGTCACATCAGCCGCCGACCAGTACAGCCTCGCCACGATCGCGTATTACCTGCTCACCGGCTGCCTGCCGTACCTGGGCAGATCTCAGCGGGAAATCTTCACGCAGCTCCTGTCACAACCACCCATTTCGCTCAACAGCGCACGGAAAGGAACTCGATTCGATGCGGCGGTCGAAGCAGTGGTGATGCGCGGACTTTCTCGCAACCCGGCGGACCGTCATAGGGACGTTATTGCATTCAGTACAGAACTGAAGACCGCCTTGCTTTCGCCGCCGCCAGCACAAAAGGAGCAAGAAGGGTTCATGCGAAAGATGCGATCCATGTTCGGAAAATGATCGCGCTGCAAGGGTTCTCTTTCATTCTTCCATTACAGGCACCCACAGCGTAAAGGTGGAGCCCTTTCCAACCTCGCTCTCAACGGTGAGGTTGCCACCAAGCAACTGCGCGAGCCGGCGCGAGATGGCCAGCCCCAGACCCGTCCCACGCTGTGCGGAATTGCCGCGCGATCCCGCGCCAACCTGTTCGAATTCCTCGAAGATTCGCTGCATGTCCGCCGGGGCGATTCCGATCCCGCTATCCGCCACATCGACAGCGATCCAGCTTACGGGTTGCACGCCGTCCCTCGTTGATTGGGTTTCCGTATCTTTTAGAATCCGCGTGCTCACTTCAATGCCACCGGACACCGTGAACTTGATTGCATTCGCCAACAAGTTTAGAAGAATCTGTCTCAGATGCACCGGGTCAGAGCGGACCCTTGGCAATGCGCCTTCCATAGACAGCGACATGTTAAGACCTCGCTCGCTGATCAGCGCCTCGAGCTCGTTGGTGACATCGTGGATGAGGGGTCGCAAGTCAACCGGCTCGAGATGAACTTCGAGGCGCCCCGCGGCCATCTTGGCGATGTCCAGAATCTGGTCCACGAGGTATCGCAGGTGGTTGGCGGAGGCCGCGATGCGATCGACCGGAGACGTCTGGCGAGGCGCGAGATCCCCGTAGACCCCGTCTTTGAGCAATTCCGCGAATCCGACGATCGCATTGAGGGGCGTACGGAGCTCGTGCGAGACGTTGGCGAGAAACTCACTCTTCGACTGATTGGCCCGAAGCAGCTCCAGGGAGAGTCGTTCTAGCTCCTGCGATCGCTCCGCAAGTCTGACTCCCTGCCGGCGCTCATGAATCAGGGAGAGGATCAGCGCCCCCAAGGTCGCGAGACCAACGCTCCACAGCAGCAGCCGTATCCTATTGCCGGGGGTCGAGTGTACCACCGTCACGCTCCAGCGTTCTCCGCCGGGCGCTCGGAACGATGCCCTCGCCCTCAGCGGCATCGACTGGCCATCAGCCACGTCGTGCGCTCGCGCAACCGTATCGTCACCCGCGAGTATCGTGATGCCCACGGTATCTGACGCCAGTCGCCCGCGCCGCACGACACCCAGCACGGAAGTCGATGTCACGCTTCCCGCCGCGAACCCGGTAAAACGCTCGCCAGTAAACATGGGCACTATGATTACCAAGCCAGGTTCGTCGCCGAAGAGAGATCCTGGTCTGGACACCTGAATGCGACGCGTCCGTCGCGCCCGATCCGTTACTTCGCCGAGGCGCAAACTTGTGAGTGTATCGACGTCCAGATCGGCCGGAATCGGTGTTACCGGATCGTCCACAAGGAACTGATGGCGCACGATACCCGCTGAATCCGTGGTCCAAATGCGCCGGAACTGAGAGGCATACTCGGTAAGCGGCTGAACGATTGCCTGAAAATACTCTTCCTCCTGGCTGTGGGTGGTGTCCAGATAGATTCCACGGAGCGACTGCAGCGCCTCGGCATGTAGTGCGAGAAATCCCTGAACCAGCGAGGCGGATTCCGAGGCCTGCATCGCGGCTTCCGTGCGTGCGGTCTGGGAAAGCGTGCGATCGATGGCGTAGATTCCGCCGAGCGCAAAAAGCAACGCGCCGGCCAGCGCCAGCGATGAGAGACGGAACGGTCGGAACGGAAATTGGATCAAGACCGATAACGGATGTAGGGTGTCAGGTGTAGCGTGTCGGGTCCCCACACCCCACACCCCACACCCGACACCCGAGTTTTCCTTCAACAAACTACCGCGAATGACCGAGCACGACCAACTGATCGAGCTCCTTGCCAGCCGATCTGCCAGGCATGGTCAGTTCACGTTGGCATCCGGAAAAGTCTCATCGCTGTACATCGATGCGCGCCTCACGACAATGAGTCCGGACGGCTTGGCTCTGGTCGGCCCGCTGGCACTCGCTGCTCTCGAACGGAGTGGCTGGAACGTGGATTCGGTCGGCGGCCTTACCCTTGGCGCTGACCCGATCTCCTACGCAATCGGTTACGCTAGCGCTGTTGCCGGCAGGCCAATACGCACGTTTACCGTTCGGAAGGAACCAAAGACGCACGGTATGGCAAGACTAATCGAAGGCCCATTCCGTGCCGGAGATCGCGTCGCGATCATCGAGGACGTGATTACGTCGGGGAACTCGGCACTCCGGGCCGCGCATGCCGTACGCGATTCCGGAGGTCTGGTAGCCGGTGTGCTGGCGCTGGTTGACCGCGAGGAGGGTGGACGTGAGGCGATTCAAAACGCCGGCGTCGCGGTGATCTCTCTTGTGACGGCCCAACAGATCACGGCCCGAATGCAGGATCAGCCGACAGATTGAAGCTCGTCTGAACGTGAGGCTCTGCCACCGCCAGCCGGCGCGGTGTCTGGCCAAGTGGGCTGAACGTGCGCAGCGTCGGGAGAAAGGGCAGAACGAGCTCCTCCCGGAATCGGTGGACCATGCCTTCCCCGTCGTATCGCTGCCGAAAATCCGTGGCCGTCATGTCCAGAATTGTACGAACGTGCCGGCTGAAGCTCTGCGGCGAAGAGTACTCGAGGTGGTTCGCGACGTTTGCTACTGAGATACCAGGGTTCTCGAATATTCTCGCGGCACGCGTGAGCCGAGCCATGGCGAGGTATCGCTTGGGCGCCGGGAGCCGCATCCGAAAAAACCGGCTCATCAACGTGCTGGGTATAACACCCAGCTCCACCGCAAGGAGTTGCACCGTTGGCGCGCCGGGCCACATCCCGAACAGGCTCTCGAAGAACCGCCAGCAATCAGCTGGAGATCCGATGAGGTCCAGCGCAAGCTGTCCCAGCGCGTGCCTTCCGATGTCGCTCGCCCTGTCGGCGATCAGCGTCTCTCTGAGCTCTCGCCATCCCGCCGGCTGCCTCACGTCGATCAACTTGCGGATTCCCGACTGACCAAGGGAAAGGACCGCGCTCGGAGTCTCCTGGTCGAGCTGAGTAAGGAGAGCGAACGCGGGCACGCGAGGAAACTCACGTATGAGGCGGGCAACGCATCCAGTATCCCCGTCACCGCATCGGGCGACCGAGACTACCACAGCACTGATTCGCTGTTCCTGAAGATCGTGGATTACGTCCTCCACTGAGTCGCGATGCACCGCTCGGTACAGCCCTTCACCGGCTGCGTCGACGCTGGGACGTTCCCACGCACGCAGTACGGTACCCACCGGAGTTGGCGTGCAGGAACGCGGAAGCGAGAAAGCCATCGATCCTTGCCCTTTCTATATGTAGTCGCCCGGGCTCGGCAGCACCTGCTGGGAATCCCAGACCTGAGGCGCAACGCTACTGCCCGGGCATCACCACACTGTCAGCGAATCCAGCCCCCGCAGCCACGACTCGGCGTTTTGATGTCATCACGATGCTCGCATACCCGACACCACACACACTACACCGCACACCCTCGTTCATATATCTTTCTTGCACACAATCGGCTGGATGGTCGCGGTGGTTCTCTCGAGTTCCACCGAGGAAAGTCCGGGCTCCGATGGGCAGGCCGCCAGGTAACGCCTGGGCGCGAGTTCCGGCAACACGATTCTCGCGACGGAAAGTGCCACAGAAAAGACACCGCCTGCGGCAGCGCAGGTAAGGGTGAAAAGGTGGGGTAAGAGCCCACCGCGCGTCTGGTAACAGACGTGGCAGGGTAAACCCCGGCTGGAGCAAGGCCAAATATGCGGCGAGAGATGTGCCCGTCTCGATCGAGACGCCGTGGGTAGGCTGCTGGAGCGAATGGGTGACTGTTCGCCAAGAGAAATGACCGTCCGGACATCTTTGATGTCCGACAGAACCCGGCTTATAGGCCGATTGTGCAGGCGGCCCCTTGCGATCCTTGCGATTGCAGGGGGCTCGCCGTTAGCGCTGGCGTGCAGCTCGGGACCGGCCCCTGTTGGTCGAGCACCCGAAGAGCCCTCACCTGTAGTGGTGGTCTCGAGACCAGACTCTACGATCAGTGCAACCACCTTCAGATCGTTCGGCTACCTTCCGGGCGTCAACAAGTACCGGGTCTGGACGACCGCAACCGTCCAGCTTACGTCCGATACACAGGCAGTACGGGTCCCCCTCGAAAGCGAAGTGTTCTACACAATCACTGTTGCTCCCACTGGGGAGGGCTTCGGACTCTCAGGAGTGGTAGATTCCTTCACGGTGTCGCGCGGCGTTCAGATCCCGAACCCCTCACGAACACCGCACGAGAGGATAGGCTTCACGGCTTTCCTGGCCTCAGATGGAAGAGTCTCGTCAGTGCGATTCTTCGTTAGCGACGGTGCCGACTCCGGCACGGACAGCACCTGCAATCCGCTTACGGGCCAGATGCTGGAGTCAGTTCACGCTCTCTTCATCCCGTTGCCAGTGGCGGCGCTGAGTGCCGCCAACCGGTGGCAGGACACCATTAGCACCACAACCTGTATCCAGCGTGCCAGGATCATCGCGACGACAGTGCGAGCTCACGAGGTAACTGCTGGCACCGATTCAGCTGTGACCGTAGCACACCAGGGGGCGACGATCTTCTCCAGCGCCGAGAGCAACGCCGGGTCGACTATCCTGGTGACAGGGAACGGAACGTCCAACACCCGGGCCGTGCTGAACATCGCGCTGGGCGTGGCGGACACGGTGTGGACCCGGTCGACATCAACACTCTCGGTGGCGGTGCCGCAAGGGACCGCGACGTTCGTTCAAGAAGTGAGCCGGAGAGCGGAGAGGCTGGCGATTAGGGATTAGGGATTGGGGCTAGGAATTCCTGCTTAGACGCGATTTCCCTAATCCCCAATCCCTAATCCCTAGCCTTTAGTCCACAAGCCTCAGCGGCATCACCAGACACATGTACGTTGCCGAGTCGGACCATGCTGAGGGCTCGATTATCGCCGCGCGCTCCGGCGCCTTGAAGGTCAGCCGAACCTCTTCGGTCGGCATGTAGCGCAGTATCTCGAGGAGGTACTGGCCGTTGAAGCCTATCTCGAGAGGATCTCCCTCGAAGCTGATGGCGATTTCGTCCTGGGCTTCGCCCAGATCGGGGGTCTGGACGCTGAACTTGAGCATCCCTGCGTTGAACGCGAGACGAATGCGGTGCGTCTGGTCCGATGCTATCACGGCCATGCGCTTTAGGGACTGGGACAGCGCATCCCGGTCCGCCAGCGCCACACGATCATTATCTCTCGGGATCACCTGCTCGTAATTCGGATATGGTCCCTCAATGAGCCGCGTGTAGACCGCCGTATACGGTGACTTGAAGCCCAGGTGATTGTCGCCGCGAGCAACTTCAAGCTCCTCTTCAGCAGGGAAAAGCCGGCGAATCTGCTCGAGCGCTTTGGGTGGGATGATCAGATCACCGGCCGCGGCTTTGGGGGAGGCAACCGGGATGTCTATCTTCGCGAGACGATGACCGTTCGTAGCAACCATGGCCATTCTTTCTGGCCTGATCTCCCACAGCACTCCGTTGAGGATGGGCCTGCTCTCCTCGTTCGACGCAGCGAACGCCGTGTGAGATATGAGCTTCTGCAGATCTCCGGACCGTACCTGCCAGCTTTCCTGAAAACGGACCGCGGGAAACGCCGGGAACTCATCTCGAGGCAATCCGTGGAGGCGGAACTTCGATCGGCCGCATTCGACGTTCACCTTCTGGTCTCCAACCGAGTTGAACTTCACAGGCGAGCTCGGGAGCTCTCGAACGATCTCGGCAAGTTTCTTCGCCGGGATGGTCGATGCTCCGGCGGTATCCACATCTGCGACCACGTCAGTGCTCACCGCCATGTCGAGGTCCGTGCCTGAGAAGCGGACGCCCTTGTCAACAGTCTCGATCAGAACATTCGAGAGAACCGGAAGAGTGGTCTTTGCTGGAATGGTCGCGGTAACCGCGGTTAACGCTTCCTGCAACTTGTCACGCGAAATCGTAAAACGCATTCCGGCTCCCTGACTGGAAAGTCGTACGATGTGGAGACCATCTCTGCCTACTAAGATGTACTATAAAAGAGATATTAATAGTAGTAGTCGTAGAGTGATGTTGATTGTGGGAAGCCGTGACGATCCGCATAGTGTGGAGGCGCTTGCATGCCGGCATCCGATGGGGAACGCAAGGTGGAGAGATCTTCCTTACTCAGAGAAGATGCAGTCCTTGCTGGTTACACGCGGAGAGTTTGCAGATTGGAGCGAAGTTGATGGACTCGATTGTGGAAATCGGGATTCACAGTCAGAAACTCTTCCACTTTTTCGAGGCTGTACATGACTGTCGAGTGATCGCGACCACCGAAGGCGCTGCCGATCTCAACGAGCTGAGTGCCGAGCAGGTTGCGTATGAGGTACATCGCCACCTGTCGTGGTACTGCAATGTCCTTGGTTCTGCTCTTTGAGCGGAGAGCATCCACGGTAACACCCCACTCCCGAGCGACCGCTGTCTGTATGGTGGCGGGATTGAGTGCTGCTATCTGGTGCTGGTTCTCGTGAAGTTGACCGCGGAGCTTGTCGCGGAGAGCCTGGCGCGCAAGTTCCAGCGTAACCTCTTCGCGTCTCAGCGAGGCTATGGCGAGGAGACGGTTGATAGTTCCCTCGAGCTCGCGGACGTTGGACCGGACATGCTCGGCGATGAAACGCATAACGTCGTCCGGGATAGTTGCTTCCAGATGATCCAGGCGTGACTTGTTCTGGAGAATGGCGATGCGATGCTCGAAGTCGGGAGCCTCGATGTCGGCGACCATCCCCCACTCAAAGCGGCTGACGAGGCGAGCCTCCAGGCCTGGAATCTCTGCAGGCGACCGGTCGCTGGTGAGCACGATCTGGCGCCCCGCCTCGTACAGCGCGTTGAACGTGTGGAAGAACTCTTCCTGGGTTGCTTCCTTTCCTTTGAGGAAGTGCACGTCGTCCACGAGCAGAAGATCAATTTCGCGGTAGCGGCGCCTGAACTCCGGCATCGACTGACCTCTGATCGAACCGACCAGATCGTTCGTGAACTGTTCGGTGCCAACGTAACAGACCCGTGTTTCCGGCCTTGTTTCGAGCACTTCGTGCGCGACCGCCTGCATGAGGTGTGTCTTGCCGAGGCCGGTAGAGCCGTAGATGAAAAGGGGGTTGTAGGTTTTTCCCGGAGCGGCGGAGATTGCGTGCGCGGCAGCGGCGGCAAGCTCGTTCGATTTTCCAATGACGAAGTTGGCGAAGGTGTAGCGGCCATTCAATTGAACCAGCCGAGCTGCACGGTTTAAGGTGTCGTCAACCTGCTTCGGCAATGGCGCCACGAAGAAGTCCATCTGCGGGCGAGCCTTCTGTGATTCCGCGACCCTGAACTGGATCCTGATCGGATGTCCGAGGACGATCGGCCCGTACCCGGCAAGAAGATGAGAGTGCTTGTCCTCGTTCCATTCAGCCGCGAACGTATCAGGAACACCTATCACGAGTGTGTGGCCTTCGAGCGCGATCGCCTCGGTGGGCTCGAGCCAGCTCCGATACGTTTGTGCTGGCAACTCTCTGCGGGCGCGATCGAGCAGACGCGACCACATTTCAGCTGGTGTGAGGGAGCTTGGTACCATTTCGGCGCGAATGTGGAAAAGAGGCGGGGCCGCGAACCTAAGGCGACTTTTCGGAAAAGTCAACACGATCGCTCGAATAACGAGTTCTGTTGACCCACCTGTCTGTGAGAGCTAGCTTTCAGAAGCATAAATGGATTCGGGTGTCGGGTGTGGGGTGTCGGGTGTTGGGCCCTACACCCCACACCCGACACCCGACACCCGATCTTCTTTTTCGGAGCAGTTCATGGGTAAGCCAACATACCGCCCGCGGAACAAACGGCGCATCAGAACTCATGGTTTCCGCGAGAGGATGTCCACTCGCTGGGGACGCGAGGTTTTGAGCCGCCGGCGGAAGAAGGGACGCAAGAGGCTAACGGTTCTTTTGCCGTCGAAGTATTCCGGCGCCTGACTGGCTTCCGTTTTCCGCGCGCCTATCGGCTGACGCGGCGGGCGGATCTGCTGTCAGTGGCGCGCGATGGGAAGCGCATCCGGACAGAGGCACTCGAGTTCCGGGCTGTTGCTTCCCTTCTGCATCCCGGGTCCAATCCACAGAGCGGCATGGAACGTCACGCACGCGTCGGGCTGATAGTTCCCAAGCATGGGAACGGGATAGTGCACCGGAACCAGTTGAAACGCCGTCTTCGCGAGATCGTGCGATATCATTTTCTGCGGGAACTGCCGGCAATTGACGTTGTTATACGAGCGCAAAGACAGGCCTACAAGGCCGGGTTCGCAAACCTTGTCGTTGAAGTCGAAATGGCGCGGCGAAAGCTCGTGACAATGTTCAGCGAGGAATGAATGCGCTGGGTGTTGGTCTCGCTGGTCCGGGCGTACCAGGTGATCCTGTCACCACTTCTGCCACCTGCGTGCCGCTACTATCCCAGTTGTTCAGAGTACGCGGTGGAGGCCATCCAACGACACGGCGCATTGCGTGGTGGTTGGCTCGCCATGCGGCGTATCGGCCGTTGCCACCCGTTCAGGCCTGGCGGGTACGATCCCGTCCCTTGAGACGATCACCGCAGCATGGATAAACGACTCTTTCTCGCGCTGGGACTCTCGGCGCTCGTCATCGTCCTGACGCAGATCCTCTTTCCGGCACCGCGGCGCCAGCCACCGCGCACGGTCTCCACAGCCGCTGATTCGACGCTTTCGCCGACGGCAGGCTCGCCTGACTCAGCAACGCCTGCACTCGGCGGCAGGGCGCCGGAGTCAACAACGGGCGGCGCCGCCTCGGCAGATGCTGGAGCTTCGGGCGCGACACTCACGATTCGCCCCGAGACCGTCTCCGTCATGACGCCCAGGGTGGCATACGGCTTCAGCACCGCGGGCGCCGTACCAGTTAGCGCCGTTCTTCGTCAGTACGAGGCACTCAGCCACCCCGGCTCCAAAGTCGAGTTGGCGCGTCCCGGACTGCCGTTGTTTTCCCTTGCCCTCGTGAACGGAAGCGACACCGTTCAGCTCGACCGCACCACGTTCGCAGTGGACACGAGCGCCCGAGGAAATAACGGCTCGAGCCACATCACGTTTCGCGCGAATGCAGGACGGGCAAATGTCCTCATCGCGTACAGTTTCGAATCCGACGGCTACATGGCCGGCGTTACCGGCACGGTGACTGGTCTGGATCCCGCCAGGCGAGCATTGCTAATAACACTGCCGGGTGGCCTGCGCTCGCAGGAAGCCGACTCCGTGGACAACAACAACCAGCTTGCCCTCGCGTACAAGTCGGTGGGTAAGGACGTGGAGAGCGTTCCCTTCGCGAAGCTCGACACCGGTGAACGACTGGCTGTCAAAGGTCCGCTCAACTGGGTGGCGACGCGAAACAAGTATTTTCTGGTGGCGGTTCTGTCCGACACCGCGGCCACCCCATTTCCGGGGGCAACGTTCGCGAGCGGCCTGCGTCCGGTAAAGAAGCAGGCGACGAATGCGAACGCCACGTTGATCCAGCCTATCAGTCCGGACGGCAGATTCGCGTTCAATGTCTACATGGGTCCTCAGGAATGGCGGCGCCTGCGTTCCCTGGGACGGGATCTGGTGTACGTGAATCCTTCAGGCGGGATCTTCCGAGCGATAGTTCAGCCGTTCAGCACCCTCATCATGTCGGCTCTGCTCTGGATGCACGACCGGCTCTCGCTGAGCTATGGGTGGGTGTTGGTCGTGTTCGGTATCGTGGTGCGGCTCATACTCTGGCCGCTCAACCAGAGCGCCATGCGGAGCAACCTCAAGATGCAGCGCCTGCAGCCCGAGATGCAGGAGATACAGAAGAAGTACAAGTCCGATCCTGAGAAACAGCAAGCGGCCATGATGCGGCTTTACAAGGAACACAACATGAGCCCGCTCAGCATGTTCAGCGGCTGTCTGCCCATGCTTCTGCCTATGCCGGTTCTGTTCGCGCTCTTTTTCGTCTTTCAGAACACGATCGAGTTTCGTGGCGTCTCGTTTCTCTGGCTGTCCGACATCTCCCAGAAGGACCCCTACTACATTATACCGGTTCTGATGGGCGTTTCGATGTTTCTGCTTTCGTGGATCGGAATGCGAGGTGTGCCGCCCAACCCACAGGCGAAGATGATGGGATATGCATTGCCGGTAGTGATGACGGTTTTCTTTCTGAACCTCGCATCCGGGCTGAATCTCTACTACGCGGTGCAGAACATCGCCGCGCTCCCGCAGCAATGGCTGATAGCGCACGAACGGCGTAAAGGAAGCGCGAAGGCGAAGTAGAGAACATTGCAGGGATCCACCTCGCTCTGTATTACCTATGTGGGCCACGCCACGCTGCTGGTGGAGCTGGGCGGAGTGCGTCTGGTCACCGATCCGAATTTCGACGCCAAGCTGGGCTGGTTGCTGCCGCGGGTGAGCGCGCCAGGAATAGCCATCCGAGATCTGCCGGTGCTGGACGCATTGCTCCTCACGCATGCACACGCTGATCACCTCTCGTTTGCGGCGCTGGATGCGCTGCCGCGCGACATTCCGCTCCTCTGCCCACCCGCAGTCGCACGCTGGCTCAACCGGCGCGGCTACCGACACGCGGAAGCGATCGCACCAGGCGAGACACGGCAAATTGGGCAAGGCGAGCGAGCTCTCACGATCACGGCAGCCGCGGCAAAACACCTCGGAAGCCGCTACTGGGTGGATCGGTGGCGAAGCTCGGCGAACATGTACTTATTGGATACTACGCGCGCCAGCGTGTTCTTCGCCGGTGACACCGCCCTGACGCCGGACAGCCACCGCGTGGTGGAAGAGCGCTTACACTCCACCGGCCGGAAGCTGGACGTGGCCCTGTTGCCGATCGGCCATGCGCCATGGTGGAAACCGCGCTACAGGACCGGGCACATGACGTCGGCGGATGCACTGGACCTATTCGAGAGACTAGGTTCCCGGTACATGATCCCCTATCATTGGGGGACGTTTCGCCACGTTACGGCAGGCCCGTTCGATGCCATCACGGAGCTGCGGGAAGTGCTTCCAGGTCACGCGCGAAGATCGGATGTGAAAATCATCGAGCCCGGTGCCTCGTTCGCCCTCGACACAGCAACCCTGTAGCAGCAGTTCGTCTGTCGAATGTTGGTTCTGCCCGGAGTGGATGACACCATCGCTGCAATCGCGACCGCAGCCGGTCGCGGCGCCATAGCCGTACTCCGAATGAGCGGCTCCGCCGCGAAAGCCATTGCGAGCCGCGTGCTGTCTCCGTGGGAGCCGGAGCCTGGCCGTTCATACCTGGCCACCCTTCGAGATCCCTCCAACGACACCATCGTCGACCGTGGAATTGTCACTGTTTACGAGGCGCCTCGCTCCTATACCGGCGAGGATGTGGTGGAGTTGTCCGTGCACGGTGGCGCGGTTGTCCCTGTGCTGGCGCTCTCGGCGCTCATCGCCGCGGGCGCGCGCCAGGCCCTCCCTGGCGAGTTCACGCGTCGAGCCGTGGCGAACGGCAAGCTCGACCTGGTGCAGGCGGAGGCTGTGGCCGATCTGGTAGACGCTCGTTCCCGGTCTACGCATAAGTTGGCGCTTTCACAGCTGGACGGGAGCCTATCGTACCGCATCAACGTATTGCGTGAGGCCATCCTGCAGCTGGAGGTTCTCATTGCGTACGACATTGATTTCCCGGACGAAGACGACGGTCCCGTGGCACTTGAGCGCGTGCGCCAGGCAGTGAAGGACCTCACTGGAGCGTTGGATGCTCTGCTCGAAACAGCACGCACCGGTCAGCTCGTGCGGGAAGGAGCGCTTGTGGTCATCGCAGGTCCGCCGAACGCCGGCAAGTCATCGCTTTTCAACGCCATACTCGGCTCGGCACGGGCGATCGTCACGGAGATACCGGGTACAACGCGCGACGCGATAGAAGCCGCCGTAGACCTGGGCGGTTGGCCCGTGCGTCTGGTAGATACCGCCGGCATTCGCGAGTCAGCCGATGTGGTGGAGCGACTGGGAATAGAGGTGAGCGAGCGCTATCTGGCGGGAGCAGATCTGGTACTTGCCTGCGCTGAGACGAGTGCTTCGCTGGAGTCCACCGTGCAACGTGTCCATGCTTGCTCAGAGGCTCCGGTACTTCCGGTTTTGACGAAGGCCGATCTATTAGCGGATCGCTACCATTTAGAGCCATTAGTAGCAGATAGCTACCTAACAACTGATAGTGCACTCGGGCCTAGCAATAATTCATTAGTAGCTACTAGTATCGAAGTTGGGTCGCTCGACGGGCCACCAGCGCTGGATAATCTGATGGTAAGCGCTGTCACTGGACGTGGTTTGGGCGAGCTGGAGCGTGCGGTATGGCGACTGCTTGCCGGGTCGTACGGGGATCTGGAGAGCGACGTGCCGCTGCTGACCAGGGAGAGACACCGATTGGCGGTGGAGGAGGCTCGGCAGGAGGTGGCTGCCTTTTCGGCCGCCTGGGCGGGTGGAGAGCTCCCTGCACCGGTCGCGGCGGTTCACCTTCGGGCTGCGTCGCACGCGCTGGAAGAGGTCGTTGGAGCAATCGGTGCGGAGGATGTCCTGGACCGTGTGTTCCGGTCGTTCTGCGTTGGAAAGTAGACGGGCGGATGCCAGTGCTCATGAGGAAACAAACTGCGCATTGCTCAATGCTCAATCTGTGTACTAATGAGCACTGAGCATTGTTCACTTCGTTCCAAACAGCCTGTCGCCGGCGTCGCCCAGGCCGGGAAGGATGTAGCCATGAGTGTTGAGCTCCCGATCCAGCGACGCGCAATACACCGGCACGTCCGGATGGTCGTTGGCCATTCTGCGCAACCCCTCAGGGGCCGCCACAATGCAGAGCATGCGGATGTGTGCCGCGCCCACGCGCTCCAGTGACGAGACGGCCGCGCTGGCGCTGCCACCCGTAGCGAGCATCGGGTCAAGCACAAAGAAGTGACGCTCGTTGACATCGCCCGGAACCTTGAAATAGTAGTCCACGGGCTCGAGCGTGTCGTGGTCACGATAGAGTCCGATGTGTCCAACGCGGGCCGACGGCACCAGGCGCAGAATACCCTCTACCATTCCCAATCCAGCGCGCAGGATCGGTACGAGCGTGAGCTTCTTTCCGCTCACCCTCCATCCGGTTGTTCTTTCCAGCGGTGTTTCCACGCTCGCGATCTCGAGCGGTAGGTCGCTCGTGGCCTCGTATGCCATCAGCATCGCGATCTCGTCCACCAACTCCTTGAAGATCTTCGTGGGCGTCGCGCGATCCCGCAAGATTGTCAGCTTGTGTCTGATGAGGGGATGCTCCGTGAGCACGAGATTGGAAAAGCCGGTGGTGGTATCCACTATGTCCTCTTTGTACTGGATTTCAATGACTCTGCGCTAGTATTATCGCAAGAGAAGACGGGTGTGGGGTGTGGGGTGTGGGGTGGCGGAAATGCAGCACCCAACACCCCACACCCGACACCCCACACCCGCAGTTTCTTTCAATATCTCCGATTGGAAATTACGTTCGCAGGCGCCGCGCGCGAAGTGACCGGGTCATGCCATCTGGTGCATGTGAACGGACACACGGTCGCGCTCGATTGTGGTCTTTTCCAGGGAAGGCGCGCGGAGACCGAACAGAAGAATCGTGAGCTACCGCTTCCGATGGCAGAGCTCGATGCCGTCGTGCTCTCACATGCACACATCGATCACAGCGGACGACTGCCGTTTCTCGCCGCTCAGGGTTACGGAAAGACAATCTGGGCCACCCCGGCCACGCGAGATCTGACCGTGATAATGCTGGCAGATGCCGCTCATATTCAGGAGAAGGACGCCCAATTCCTTTCGCGCCGCAACAGAGAGTCTGTGCCGCCTCTGTATGCCATGCGCGACGCCGCACGCGTCGCCGAGCTCATGGTGGCTGTGCCGTACAGGAAGACCTTCGATATCGTGCCGGGCGTTCGCGGTATGTTCTTCGACGCGGGCCACATCCTGGGTTCCGCGTCGGTTGTGCTTGACTGCACCGAGGGAGAGACCACCAGGCGGCTGGTATTCTCGGGTGACATTGGGCGGTCGGGCCTGGCGATCATACGCGATCCCGATCCACCAGACGGAGGTGATGCTCTAATCATCGAGTCCACATACGGCAACCGCGACCATGAATCGGTGGATGGCGCGCGCGCGCATCTGGCGCGCGTGGTGAACGAGACGGCCGCACGCGGAGGGCGAGTGCTCGTGCCAGCCTTCGCAATCGGCCGCACTCAGGAGCTCGTTTACGATCTTCACGATCTCGTTCGCGCCAACCAGATTCCGCCGCTTCCAATCTACATCGACAGCCCGCTCGCGATTGATGCCACGACGGTCTTCGAGATGCATCCCGATGTGCTCGACAGGAGCGAGGATCTGGTGCAAACCGTCCAGTCTCTTTTCCGCTTCCCCCTGGTGCACTACACGAGGGATGTGGAAGCATCCAAGGCGCTTGGCCGGCTCAACGGACCTATGATCGTGATCGCCGCTTCGGGAATGGCCGAGTCCGGGAGGATTCTTCACCATCTTCTGCACGGAGCTTCCGATCCGCGCAATACCATTCTGATAGTTGGATTCCAGGCGGAGCATACTCTCGGACGCCGGATAGTGGAGCGAAACAAGACCATCAAGGTGTTCGGGGAGATCGTGGAGCTGCGGGCACGCGTGGAGATCGTGAACGGATACAGCGCGCATGCAGATCGAAATGAACTGCTGGAGTGGGCCGAAGCGGTGCGCTCGCGATCCAGGTCGCTTGAACGGATTTTTCTGGTGCACGGCGAACAGGAAGCGCAGGATTGCTTCGCGCGCGTGTTGGGGGAGCACGGATACCGCAACGTCGATTGCCCTGCCAGGTTCGCACGGGTGAGCTTCTAGCCTCATGGTGTCAGCTCTCCCCCCACCTTCCTCCCGCGAACCCGGCCGCCGCACGCGATCCGACGCTTCGGAGCGCATCCTCAGAGCCGCGGTGCGGTGCATAGTCAATTCCGGGGCCACGGATCTCACCCTCAACGAGGTGGCAGAGGAAGCGGCGGTGAGCAAGGGGCTCATCCACTATCATTTCCACGACAAGGACACATTGCTCGCGCGGGTGGTGGAGTACATGGCGCGCAGCATGGTGGCGAGGGAGAGCGCGGCGCTTGCGAAATCGGTTCCGCGCCACGCGATAGAGGATCTCTGGACGTGGCTTTCCGGTGAGCTGGGCCGCCGGCACATACGAGTGCTGATCGAGCTGGCAGAATGGCGGAGCCCGCTCATTCAAGGCTCGATTCGCGTGGCCGCACTCGCCAGGCGCGAGTCGGCGGCGGCTTCCGCGGACCGTCTGTTCGGTCTTCTGGGCTTGAAGCCGCGAGTGCCAGTGGAGTTGCTGGCGGGTGTGATCGTTGCGTTCATAGATGGTCTGGCCGTCTCGGCGAGCATGGATGCCGATCAAAATGCGCGAGTATCGTTCGACGTATTCTGGCTGTCGCTGCTGAGCATCGCAGAGTAGCTTCGAGCGATGGAGCGGCGGCGTCCGGTGATGGCACGCGCTTTGTCGGCCATAGCGGCGCTGGTCGTCGCGATCTGGCTGGTGGCGCTGGCGGGAGTCATAATGCGCGGCCGGCGGGATGAAGCACGTCCTGCCACCGCCATCGTGGTGCTGGGTGCCGCTCAGTACGAGGGTCGGCCGTCGCCCGTGCTCAGAGCGCGTCTGGACCATGCCATCGCGTTATGGAAGCGCGGCCTTGCGCCCGAGCTCATCCTCACCGGCGGCACGGGGGCGGGCGACACCACGAGCGAAGCCGCGGTGAGCCGACGCTACGCCGTGCGCCGCGGTGTGCCGCAGAACGCGATCACGATCGAGAGCCGCGGTCTCACAACTAGCCAGTCGCTAGACGCTGTAGCGATCATAATGGGAAACAAGCCGGACCCGACGGTAATCCTGGTGAGTGACCCCTTTCACATGATGAGGCTGTCCATTCTGACAAGCCGCTTAGGCATGACGCCGCTCACTTCGCCCACGCGCACCAGCCCTATTTCCCAGAGCAACAGCCAGTGGAAATACATTCTCAGTGAATCCGTGAAGGTACCTCTGGCGTATTTGTTTCAGTGGAATACTACAGGTGACAGGGACAGGTGACAGGTGACAGGTGCTCAGCATCTCATCCGATTCCCTGACTACCGATCCACTATATTTATCAAGCTTCGTCAACGCAGGCCAACGTCAGCTCTGAAAGGGAGGAAGTGTTCATGAATCGGCTGTCAAATGCTCTATCTGTGTTATTGCTCTCGCTGGTGACTGTCGCTCCGCAGGCACAGGAGATGAGTGAGAGCAGTGTCACCTTCGGACTCGGTGCTGGTGTCAGCCTTCCCATCGGCGCGTTCGGGGATGTGGCGGAGACAGGCTTTCACGGTCAGGCCATGATCGGATTCCTGATTCCGAATATTCCAGTGAGTATGCGGGGTGACCTCATGTACCACTCCTTCAGTGGGAAAGACGTGAGCGCTTTTGGCACTACCTTCAAAGGCCCGGACAGCCGCATCATCGCGGGGGCTGTGAACGGCACGTGGAACCTGTCAAGGTCGGATGATGCGTCAGGCTCCGGAGGTTCCAACGTTTATCTGATCGGTGGTGTCGGGCTTTATAACTTCAAGGCCGAAGGTGGAGATGACGAGGACTTCGACGAAAGCAGTGAGACGAAGTTCGGACTCAACGTCGGTGCGGGGTTCCTGTTCAATCTCGTGGGCCTGGACACGTTCGCTGAAGCCCGCTTTCACAATGTCTTCACGTCGGATGAATCGGTGCGCATGATCCCGATCACGATCGGAGTGATGTTCGGCGGCCCGCGGTAGTTCGTCGGGAATCGGGAATCGGGAATCGACCGACTCCCGACTCCCGACTCCCGACTCCCGACTCCGCTATTCCCGTCTCAGCGACAGCGAAAAGGTCACCGCCCGGGGATAGCCCGGCGTAAGAAAGCGCTCCACAACCCCCTCGCCGGCGCGAGGGTTCTCACCATAGATGCCAAACGTCTGGAACCTCTGGTTGAACAGGTTCGAGACGTGCATCTGGGCTCCAAAGTTCTGTTGGTCGAGTCCCATTCGTAGGGATGTCGCCGCCCGTGCGGGCAGAGGCGGGTACTCATTAGCATCGTCGCCGCGTAGATACTGGCTCGATACGCTTTCCACGGCAATTTCTCCAGATATGGCAAGGGATCGCGTGAGTGAACGAGTAGCACCGGTGCTGAAGGTGGCCCGGTGTGCTGGCGACAACGGAAACCGATCGCCCGGCCTCGCGGGCCCCGCGGTATCAATGGCCGACGCCAGGAAAACAAGACTCTGATACGTGGCATCCAGATACGTGTACGATGCATCGACCCAGAGTCCAGGTGCGATGCTCACGCGCGCCGAAAACTCCGCGCCCTGGCGCCGCGAACGAGGAATGTTCTGAAAGTAGCCGGCCAATGTCTGTGACGCGACGAACACGATTTCGTCGCGCACCTCCGACCGGTACCCGATCAGGCTTGCCGAGATCTTCCGGTGCGGGCGCCATTCGAGTCCAGCCTCATAACTCTCCACTGACACGGGCTCGAGAGGTGGATCGTCACCGAGCGAGAACGGCAGCGGGCACGGCGACGACTCGCTGGCACAGGCGAGCTCCAACGGGGCAGGCGCGCGGAAACCGGTTCCGATTGATGCAAAGACGCGGAGCCTGGTCGAATCGTGCAGAGGCCGAAAGTCGGCTCCGAGCCTGGGTGAGAATCGCCAGAAGGTGTTGATTCCATCGTTGTCGGCGTTTCGCAGGTCCCGGAACGGAACGCGTACATAGTCGCCTCTTGCGGCGGCCGAGAGGGATAGCCGGGTAGCGAGCGGCACGACGACCTGGGCGAAAAGAGCGGCGTTATCCTCGTCCACGCTCGCGTTCTCGCACAAACCGGATGCCGCATCGCATTCCGGGTCGAGCAGTGGCGCCTCCAACGTCGGCTCGTTGAAGATCCGGTAGCGTATGAGATTGCGTGCGTACTCCAGACCGGCCGTCAACGTTGCCGGCCAGCGCCCAAGCTGCGACTCCATGGTGAGCTCAGCCGTTCCACCGAAGGAGCGGGTACGCACAAAGGCGCGCGTGGATGGGTTGTCGATGTTGACGTTGAACTGTTCCGTCTCAACGCGACGGTGAAAGATGTTTCCGCGCACCGAACGCCTATGAAAGGCGCGCTCCCCGCGAAGCGTCAGATGAAACAGACGAGGTTCCAGAAAATCACCGCCGGTAAAATTCGCTCGCCTGTTTTCGTGAAGCTGGCTTTCCGGCAGCGACCCGGCCTGCATCACCCGGTCGCGCGCAAGCAGCGTGGAGATTGTGAAGTCGCTGCCTGCCAGTCGGCGCCCGGCTGACACGAAAACTGATCGGGTGGTGGCTTCAGTCTCGTCTCGATAACCGTCCTCCGTAGACGCCCGTGCCATCAATAACCCGTCAATCGAGCCGCGAACGCCGCTCGCGAGCACGCTCCCTGCGCGATATCCGAAACTGCCGGCTTCTGCTCGCGCAGTGAGTTGAGGCGCGTCGGTACCACGCCGGGTAGACAGTAGAAGGGTGCCGGCCAGCGTGTTCTTTCCATACACGGCTGTGGGCCCGCGCACCAACTCGATGCGGTCGAGCGCATCCACCGGAATCAGGTCGAAGTAAACCTGCTGCGCATCGGCCTCGTTGATTCGGACGCCGTCCAGGAATACGCTTATGCCCTGAGGGACTCCCGTGACTGGCGACAAGGTAAACCCACGCAGGTTGAGTGTGGGCTGCGCACGCGTTCCCTGATCGTCAAATGAGCTGACTCCAGGCAGCCTGGACATCGCTGATGCGACTGCTGCTGGTCCTGGGCCGGCAACTGATGGCGAAACGCTCTCGGTGCGTAGTGCCGTTCCTTCACCGGCAAGAGAGAGGCGGGTACCGGTGACCACGTGTGTTGCCAGTCGCTGGACTTTCGTAGAATCATGGGGAAGAGGCGTGGCGCGCAGCGTGTCCGGCTCCTGCGCGCCGAGCTGGAAGCCGAGGCATACGCAACCTAGCGATGCACTCAATCGATACTGGAAAACCATTCTGCGATGACGTTCATGCCTGGTACAAGCTACGTCAAGCTTCCAAGATACTGCGCAGTCAGCACCTTCTTCGCACTGCGCAGATACTGCGCACTACGCGATCAGTACCCGGTGCTGCGCGAGAAGCACAAGGGAGTCTAAATTTCCTGACTCCCAGGTTCAGTGCTAGCTGCGTAGCCTTGTGTGCGCATCGCGAAAGGCGCAGTACCTGCGCAGTGCGAAGAAGGTACTGGTTGCGCAGTCGGTCTTGTGGTACGCGACGCCAGCGCACCACGTTATTTTCTGACTGGACAACGTGTACTACGCGGTCCCACTCCCGACCGGATCCATCGTTGAGTGCTATTTGCCGTGTGAATTTATGCGCGATCGTTCTGGCCGGTCTGTTCAACGCGACGTCCGCGCTCGCCCAGGATCCTCCCCCTCAGCCTGAGCGGGCGCCCGCTCGGCTTCCACCAGTCAGGGTTACCGTGACACGCGACGCGCCAAGAGCGGTGCTGGACCTTCCGTTCGCGGTGAGCACGGCCGCGCCCGATAGCTCGCGTCCCGGCCAGCGAGATCTGGCGCTGGACGAGGTTCTGGCCTTCATCCCTGGAGTTCTGGTCGCCAACCGCAGCAACCCCACGCAGGATCCGCGAATCTCGATCCGCGGCTTCGGGTCCCGATCATCCTTCGGGGTACGTGGTGTTCGGGTACTGCGTGACGGTATTCCGCTGACCCTGCCGGATGGCCAGACGCCGGTCGATTACCTCGACCTCGAGTCCGTCGGGAGCATCGAAGTCATTCGTGGCAGCGCATCTGCCCTCTACGGTAACGCTGCCGGCGGGGTCATCGATGTTCGCTCCGCCGAGCCACCCACGACGCGGCTGAGCGGCCTGGTTCGCGGCCTGGCTGGAAGCGCGGGGCTGAAACGCTGGGTTGCCAGCGGCGGCGGCACCCTTCAGCGGCTTCGTTATCAGGCGAATGCGAGCCGGACCGAGACCGATGGATTCCGGCGCCATGCGAGGCAGGAAGCCACGAGTGGTTTTGCCCGGCTGATGACCCGACTAGCGGGCACGAATCTGTCTCTTCAGCTCAGCGCCTTCGACATGCCACTCGCCGAAAATCCCGGTGCTCTGACGTCGAGCCAGGCAGCCGCCGATCCGGAGATGGCGGATCCGAACTTCGTGCGGCGCCGTGCACGAAAGGAGGTGGAGCAGGGCCAGATCGGGCTCGTCGCATCTCGAACGCGCGCGGGGGTGGGGG